>DULK01000017.1 GCA_012840385.1 Syntrophomonadaceae bacterium | reverse complement strand
TCCCATTCCGAACACGGCAGTTAAGCCCTCCAGCGCCGATGGTACTGGGGTTCACCCCGGGAGAGTAGGTCGCCGCCAGAAAATTTTTTCAAGACAAGCAAGACAAGGGGACGGTTCTCCTGTCTAAGATTACGCAGACAAGAGAACCGTCCCCATGTCTGCCGTTCCTCGGTAGCTCAACGGTAGAGCATCCGGCTGTTAACCGGAGGGTTGCAGGTTCGAATCCTGCCCGGGGAGCCAAAAGATAAGGCTGCAGAACTTTAAAGAGTTCTGCTTTTTTATTTTTGCTAAAATGAAGAAAAGTACAGTGATTATTAGAAGTGGTAAACTTAGTGAAGAAGGAATGAGAAAACCTTGATCATCGATTTTCACACCCATTGTTTTCCCGACGAATTGGCAGGCAGGGCAATACCTCTCCTGGCAGCCAATGCCGGAATAGAGCCTCGCCTCAACGGCACCATTGAAGATCTTTGCTGCTCAATGCAGGAGGCCGGAATATCTTTATCGGTGGTTCAACCTGTTGCAACCCGTCCTCAACAGGTAAGGAAAATTAATGATTGGGCGCGCGCCGGGCAGTGCGGAGAACTCCTCTTCTTTGCCGGTTTTCACCCGGATCTGGACAACCCCGTGGAGGAGATTAAACGCATTAAAGAAGCCGGATTTAGAGGGGTTAAGCTTCACCCCGATTACCAAAATTTTATTGTGGACGAGGAGCGTATGCTACCCATCTACGAAGCCCTTTTCAACGAAGGGTTGATTATCCTCTTTCATGCCGGAGTCGATGTCGGCCTCCCGCCACCGGTACACTGCACTCCCGAACGCCTTGCCAGACTGCTCAAGCTTTTCCCCGGGGGAAAAGTTATTGCTGCCCATATGGGAGGGCACCTTTACTGGGAAGAGGTAGAGAAGGAACTGGTGGGCAAGGACCTGTTTTTAGACACTTCCTTATCATTTGATAAATTGGGCAGCGAAGGGATGCGCCGCTTAATCCTTGAGCATGGTCCGGAAAAAATTCTGTTTGCCACCGATTCCCCCTGGACCGATCAAAAAGAGGAGCTGGACAGGATCCGGAACCTTAATTTACCCCAGGATTCACTAAAACAAATTTTGGGTTTGAACGCCGCATCGTTATTGGGATTGGGCTGATCGGCACTTTTATACCGGTCATGATTTAAAGTGGAAATTTGAAGTGGAAAGGTCCGGCGGGGCATTCTCCGCCGGGATGCCCGCTTTCTCAGCCTCATTGCCTTGAGCTAAAGGGAACACCGTGCTGACCGGCCCTGAGAAGAGCGGCTAGAACCGGAGTAAACTTAAATATCAAGAATTGGTGAAGAAGGATTTCTGGATTTGCTGACGAAATAATATTATAGAAGGTTTTCACTTTCGCATGATTATGAAAGGGGGGAAGCTGCTTTGGCAGAAGAGAAAAAGAAGTATAAGTTTGATTTCCAGATCAAGACGGATATCTGCATGGATTGCGCCACCTGCTGGTACGTCTGCAACTTTGAGGGAGGCAAGGGTGCGGTCGTCGTAAATTATAACGGGGGCGCCTACTACGCCATCGACAAAGATCTCTGTAGCAGGTGCGGCCGTTGTGCCAGGGCGTGCCCGGTTAACGCTGTGGAACGTCTCTCAGTGGGTGAAGGGGCTTAAGGTTTGAAATATGATGTTTATAAGTTCCCCACCGAAAGCGGGGAACTTTTACTTTTGTTCATGAATAACTGCGGCTCCGATTAGGAAGAATAAGGAAGAAGAGGGTCTTTTCGGGACGTATCCGAAATCTTTGATGGCCTGCGGGTCCGGAGGCCCTTTTTAGTTTGCCTTATTGACAGGGGTAGACGACTATGCTAAAGTAAATGCGGTATCCTGCCCTGCTTATTCCTGTATTCTTAATTTGCCCAGTGTTAGGAGGTGGCGCACATGCGCGTTGGAATTACCCTGGCATGTACGGAATGCAAAAGCCGTAATTATACAACAGAGAAGAACAAGAAAAACAATCCGGAGCGTATTGAATTCAAAAAATACTGCCCGGTTTGCAAGACCCATACTCTGCACCGCGAGACGAAATAGGCGGGATAAAGGTTGGTCGATGGTTTACAAAGACCGCAAGAAGGATGTGAGGGCCGATGGGTAAAAAGGCCGGAGCGGTAAAGGAGAAGAGAAACGCCAAGGTCCGCCTGGATAAGGTCAATACCGAAGCGGTTCCGGAGAGTGCAAGCCACGAACTGAAGGCCGCACAGCAAGGAAAGGTTAGGTCATTGTTCAGGAAAAAAAGCGAACTTCAGGACAACCCCAAAGCTGCGGAAAAAGTCCCCTCCAAATCCAAGGATGACAAGAAAACACCGGTCAAGGGAAAGGATCTACGAACAAGAGAGGCCAACAGGCCGAAGCGGTCTTTTTTTAAAGAGGCGGCAAAGTTCTTTCAAAGCACCTGGGCCGAGTTAAAGAAGGTGCACTGGCCGAACCGGTCTGAGATCGCAGTGTACACGGCGGTGGTGATCGGGTCGGTAGTGGTTGTGGCTTTGCTCATCTGGGCGGTGGATTCAATCTTAAGCTGGCTCCTGGAACTGATCATCTAGGTGTTTTCCGGGGCCGGTAGAATCGTACCGAGGAGGTGGGGGCCGCAAGGTCCCTTGTCTTTATGGAGAAGAAATGGTTTGTCATTCACACTTACTCTGGATATGAAAACAAGGTAAAGGCTAACCTGGAAAAGCGTGTTGCCTCCATGAACATGCAGGACAAGATCTTTCGCGTGCTCGTCCCGATGGAGGACGAAATCGAAGTCAAGGACGGCAAGCGGCGCATCACCAAGCGGAAGATCTATCCGGGGTATGTCCTTGTCGAGATGCACCTTACCGATGACTCCTGGTACGTTGTGCGCAACACTCCCGGCGTGACCGGTTTCGTGGGTTCGGGAAACAAGCCGATCCCCTTGCAGCCGAGCGAAGTTCGCTCCATCATGCGGCAGATGGGTTTGGAAGAGGCGCGCACGAAGATCGATTTGGACCTTGGTGAAAGTGTACGGGTGATTACCGGACCCTTTGAAAATTTCATCGGTACTGTCGAAGAGATCTACCCGGAAAAGAGCAAACTCAAAGTTCTTGTCTCCATGTTTGGGCGTGAGACACCGGTAGAGCTCGACTTCACCCAAATTGAAAAATTATAAGAGAGGAAGTGTGATAGATGCCACCTAAAAAGGTTGTAGCAGTAGTAAAACTGCACATTGCAGCCGGTAAAGCCACTCCGGCGCCCCCGGTGGGTTCCGCCCTTGGTCCGCATGGTGTCAATATTATGCAGTTTTGCAAGGAATTCAACGAGCGCACCGCAGGAGACGCCGGGCTGATCATCCCGGTTGAGGTTTCCATTTACCAGGACCGTTCCTTCAGTTTTATCACAAAAACGCCGCCGGCTTCGGTGCTTCTGAAGAAGGCCGCCGGGATTGAAACGGCTTCCGGTGAGCCGAACCGCAAGAAGGTCGGCAAGGTTTCCCGGTCAAAAGTGAGGGAGATTGCCCAGCTGAAGATGAGAGACCTCAATGCGGCGGACATTGACGCCGCGATGAGAATGATTGAGGGAACTGCTCGCAGTATGGGTATCGAAGTTGCTGATTAGTTGGCTTTGTGGGAGGAGCAGTCCGTAAGAACCACGAAGGAGGTATAGACCAATGCCGAAAAGAGGCAAAAAATACCGCGCTGCTTTAGAAAAGATTAACCATGGCACCTTGTATGAGCCGGGAGAGGCACTGAGCCTTGTAAAAGAAACGGCGCCGGCAAAATTTGATGAAACCGTTGAGGTTTCCGTACGTCTGGGAATCGATACCCGGCATGCCGACCAGCAGGTAAGGGGGGCTGTTGTTCTCCCGAACGGAACGGGCAAAACCCGCAGGGTTCTGGTATTTGCCAAAGGAGACAAGGCCCAGGAAGCCCTCGATGCGGGGGCGGATTATGTGGGCGCCGAGGAACTGATCGCCAAGATCCAGGAGGGATGGCTCGATTTTGATGTGGCAGTGGCCACCCCGGACATGATGGGACAGGTCGGCCGGCTTGGTAAACTGTTGGGCCCACGGGGCTTGATGCCGAACCCAAAAACGGGAACTGTGACCTTTGATCTGGCCCGTGCCATTAAAGAGTTCAAGGCCGGAAAGATCGAGTACAGGGCCGACAAGACCGGGATTGTGCACGCCCCTATCGGAAAGGTTTCCTTCCCGGTTGAAAAGCTGATGGAAAACTACACAACGCTGGTAGAGGCGCTGATCAAGGCGAGGCCGGCAGCGGCGCGGGGCCAGTATTTGAAGAGCATCACCGTATCCTCGACCATGGGCCCGGGGATAAAGGTTAACCCGATGGCCAGGCTGTCGTAAACACCGGCTTGACTCGAATTGCTCCATTTGCTATCATTTGATGGGTTAAATGAGAGACCGTAGACAGCAGGTGCCGTATGGCTTAAATGATGCCTGCCGAGGTCGGAGGAATTAGCTGTATACCCTCTGCTGTCTGCGGGGGGTTTGTTTTTTTCAGTAAACTGAATTAGAAGGAGGGCAAGGTGGGAAAGCGCGACGAAAAAGCCCAGATCGTTGCAGATCTGGCGGAAAAGCTGAAGACCTCCAAGGCGGCCATTTTTGCTGATTACCGGGGCCTGAACGTGGCCGACGCAACGGCACTCCGCAAGTCGTTCCGCGAAGCAGGCGCAGAGATACGCGTTGTCAAGAACACGTTGACCCGGATCGCTGCCGATAGAGCCGGCTTTCAAGGGTTGGACGGGTTTTTGACAGGGCCGACCGCGATCGCTTTCGGTTTTCAGGATCCGGTAGTCCCCGCCAAGCTGTTAATGGATTTCACCAAGACGAACCGTAACCTGGAAATAAAGGGCGGTCTTGTTGAAGGCAGGGTGGTCGGAGTCGGGGAAATCAAGGCCCTGGCGGATCTGCCAAGCCGGGAGGTGTTGATTTCACAGGTGCTGCGCGGGTTACAGGGACCTCTGGCCGGGTTGAGTGCCGTTTTACAGGGGCCCATCCGGAAGCTTGTATACTGTTTAAAGGCGGTTCAGGATCAAAAAGCTGCCGTTTAACGGTTCGAGCGATTAATCTTATTTCATGAGGAGGTTTACCATGAGTAAAGTAGCGGAAATTATCGAAGCGGTTAAAGGGATGACCGTGCTGGAACTGGCCGAACTGGTCAAGGCTTTGGAGGATGAATTCGGCGTAACAGCGGCTGCCCCGGTGGCGGTTGCAGCTGCAGGCCCTGCCGCTGCGGCGGAGGCTCCCGCGGCCGAAGAGCAGACCGAATTCGATGTTATCTTGAAGGCGGCAGGTAGTGAGAAGATTAAAGTGATCAAGGTTGTGCGGGAGGTCACCGGGCTCGGGCTGAAAGAGGCCAAGGAACTGGTGGATGGTGCTCCCAAGCCGGTGAAGGAGAAGGTCGGCAAGGAAGAGGCAGAATCAATCAAGGCCAAGCTGGCCGAAGTCGGGGCAGAAGTAGAGATTAAATAACAAATATCGCCTTTAGTAAGAGAACCGGCCAGAATTAATTAATTGCTAAGGCACTCTTTCAGGGGATCCTGAAAGAGTTCTTTTTTTGGTTAAGGGGGTTTCGAGAAATTCTTGCTTGACAAAGCTTGGGGACTATGCTAACATTTTAGAATGTCTATCAATGTCCTATAGGTCAGGAATGGATTAATATCTTCTTTTGGCAAGGAAGGGTTGGAATCCGTAATATAAGGGAATAATGCTGGTAAATAGCGGGATGTTGAGGTTATTACCAAGTAAGAGGTGAGGAAGGCGCGATGGCTTATCCGACTCCGATACAGGCAGGACAGCACCAGCGATGGAGCTACGGGCGTATTAAAGAAGTTCTGGAAATGCCGAACCTGATTGAAATTCAGCAGCAGTCCTACCAGTGGTTCTTAAGGGAGGGGCTGCATGAACTGTTTCGTGATGTTTCCCCGATTCAGGATTTCACCGGCAACCTGACTCTTGAGTTTATAGACTACTCCCTGGGAGAACCCAAATACAGCGTTGAAGAGTGCAAGGAGCGGGATGTCACCTATGCCGCCCCGTTGCGGGTGAAGGTGCGTCTGACAAACCGGGAAACGGGTGAAATCAAGGAACAGGATGTCTTCATGGGAGATTTCCCTCTGATGACCGAGCAGGGAACTTTTATTATTAACGGTGCGGAACGGGTTATCGTCAGCCAGCTGGTTCGGTCGCCCGGTGTTTACTATCATTCCGGCAGCGACGCAGGGAAAAAGCTCTTCAGTGCAACGGTAATCCCAAACCGCGGCGCCTGGCTGGAACTGGAATCCGATGTGCATGACGCAATTTGGGTGCGGGTGGACCGGACCCGGAAACTGCCCGTTACCGTTCTTGTCCGGGCCCTGGGCTACTCCACAAATAACGAGATAATGGCCCTTTTCAACGATAATGAATTCATCAGGATCACTCTGGAACGGGATAGCAGCCAGTCCCAGGAAGAGGCGCTGGTGGAAATCTACAAGAGGCTGCGGCCGGGGGAGCCCCCCACCATTGACAGCGCCCGCGCCTTGTTGGAGAGCCTGTTCTTCGACCCGCGTCGCTATGACCTGGGCAATGTGGGCCGTTATAAATTTAATAAGAAGCTGAAGCTGAATGCCGATGATCCTGCCCATGAGGGGAGATGCCTCTCCAGGGAGGACATTATTGCCGTAATTGATTATTTTCTCAAGCTCATGCAGGGGGAAGGCCAGATCGATGACATCGACCATCTGGGCAACAGGCGCCTTCGCTCCGTGGGTGAGCTCCTGCAGAACCAGTTCCGGATCGGGCTGGCGCGGATGGAGCGGGTGGTCAGGGAGAGAATGACCATCCAGGATGTGGATACCATCACTCCACAGGCCCTGATCAACATCCGCCCCGTGGTGGCGGCAATCAAAGAGTTTTTCGGCAGCAGCCAGCTCTCCCAGTTCATGGACCAGACCAACCCGCTGGCCGAGCTGACCCATAAGCGCCGGCTGAGCGCCCTGGGCCCCGGAGGGCTGAGCAGGGAACGGGCGGGGTTCGAGGTGCGCGACGTGCACCACTCCCACTACGGGAGAATGTGCCCCATCGAAACCCCTGAAGGCCCGAACATCGGCCTGATCGGCTCCTTGAGCACTTATGCCCGCGTTAACCAGTACGGGTTTATCGAAACACCCTACCGGAAGGTGGATAAGGAAAAAGGGATTGTCACCAACGAAATCGTCTACCTTACCGCGGACGAAGAGGATGAATACGTTATTGCCCAGGCCAACGCCCCCCTTGACGAAGAGGGCCATTTTAAAACCGCCCGTGTCAACGCCAGGCGTGGGCGCGAGATTCTCGTCGTACCCTCTTCGGAAGTAGACTACATGGACGTTTCTCCGAAGCAGGTCGTCAGCGTGGCCACGGCCTTGATTCCTTTTCTGGAGCACGATGACGCCAACCGGGCTCTGATGGGTGCAAACATGCAGCGGCAGGCGGTGCCCCTCCTGAAAACGGAAGCGCCGCTGGTGGGTACGGGGATCGAGCACCGGGTAGCCCTGGATTCGGGGGTCGTGATCAAGGCCGCCCACGATGGTGTGGTGCAGAAGGTGACCGCCGACGAGATCGTCATCAAGTGCGACGACGGAACGATCGACAGGTTCCGTTTGATGAAGTTCGCCCGGTCCAACCAGGGTACCTGCATCAACCAGAAACCCATTGTAGAGAAGGGGCAGCGGGTATCCGCAGGCGAGGTTATTGCCGACGGCCCCTGTACGGCAGGCGGGGAGCTGGCCCTGGGCCGCAACGTCCTGGTGGCCTTTATGCCCTGGGAGGGCTACAACTACGAAGACGCCATTCTGATCAGCGAAAAGCTGGTCAAAGATGACTACTTCACATCGATCCACATCGAGGAATACGAGTGCGATGCCCGGGATACAAAACTCGGGCCTGAGGAGATCACCCGGGATATTCCCAATGTGGGCGAGGACGTTTTAAAGGACCTGGATGAGAGAGGGATTATCCGGGTCGGTGCGGAGGTCAGGCCCGGGGATATTCTGGTGGGCAAGGTGACGCCGAAAGGCGAGACGGAATTAACCGCCGAGGAGCGGTTGCTACGAGCGATCTTCGGTGAAAAGGCCCGGGAGGTCAGGGATACCTCGCTGCGGGTGCCCCACGGTGAATCCGGCCGGGTCGTAGACGTCAAGGTTTTCTCCCGGGAGAACGGCGATGAACTGCCGCCTGGGGTTAACAGGCTGGTAAGGGTCTACGTGGCCCAGAAGAGGAAGATTTCCGTGGGAGACAAGATGGCGGGAAGGCACGGGAACAAGGGGGTTATCTCCCGGATCCTGCCCGAGGAGGATATGCCCTTTCTCCCGGACGGGACACCGGTAGAAATCGTCCTGAATCCCCTGGGCGTGCCCTCACGTATGAATATTGGACAGGTACTGGAGTGCCACCTGGGCTGGGCAGCCCATGAACTGGGGATGTACGTCGCCTCGCCGGTCTACGACGGCGCTCTTGAGAAAGACATCACCGATACCCTGGAGCGGGCGGACCTCCCCGTGCACGGTAAGACGGTTTTATACGACGGGCGTACCGGAGAACCTTACGACCATGAAGTCACCGTGGGCTATATATATATGTTGAAACTCGCCCACCTGGTTGACGACAAGATCCATGCCCGTTCCACCGGGCCTTACTCCCTGGTAACCCAGCAGCCGCTGGGTGGCAAGGCCCAGTTCGGCGGGCAGCGTTTCGGCGAAATGGAGGTCTGGGCGCTGGAGGCCTATGGCGCATCCTATACGCTGCAGGAGATTCTGACCGTAAAATCTGATGACGTTGTGGGGCGTGTCAAGACCTATGAAGCCATTGTGAAGGGTGAGAATGTTCCCGAACCGGGAGTTCCCGAATCCTTCAAAGTGCTTATCAAGGAACTCCAGAGCCTCTGCCTGGATGTCCGGGTGCTCTCCGAGTCGAATGAAGAGATCGAGATCAGAGAAGGGGATGAGGATATCAGCGAAACCGCCAAGGAGCTCGACCTGGATATCGGCGAGTCCCTTGCCCCCTCCGGGAAGGCCGGAAAGGTGAAGTATATTGAGAATGAAGATGAGGATATGGAGGATGGGGAGGAAGATGACTCTGAGAAGCTGATCCCCTTTGAAGAAGAGGAGATGGAGGATTACGGCCTTTTGGACGAAGGCCATGAGGTGAAGGCAGCCTCGGAACTGGATGTCGATGAAGATGATGTCGCGGGGGAAATTGAAGATGAAGAAAAGGATGAAATGGAAGAGGAATATCACCGGGCGCGCCGGAGCCCCCGTGCCAAAGCAAAGGTAAGCCAACGACGCGGTCCTTTCTTCGATGATCTGGTAGAGGAAGAAGAAGAATAGTCAGGAGCTGTCGCCACCTGACAAAGCCTGTAGGAAGGGAGCGGGTAACTTTTGCTGGACGTCAGTAATTTCGAACAGATGCGTATCGGCCTGGCCTCCCCTGAACAGATCCGGGCCTGGTCGAGTGGGGAAGTGAAAAAACCGGAAACGATCAATTACAGGACCCTCAAACCGGAACGGGACGGGCTTTTCTGCGAAAGGATCTTCGGCCCGACCAAGGACTGGGAGTGCCATTGCGGGAAATACAAGCGCGTGCGGTACAAAGGGATTATTTGCGACCGCTGCGGTGTGGAAGTCACCCGTGCCAAGGTGCGGCGTGAGCGTTTGGGGCATATAGAACTGGCGGCGCCTGTTTCCCATATCTGGTACTTTAAAGGGATTCCCAGCCGGATGGGGCTGCTGCTGGACATGTCTCCCCGTTCGCTTGAAAAAGTCCTGTACTTCGTTTCATATGTTGTTATCGATCCCGGGGATACGCCTCTGACCAAGAAGCAGCTCCTGACCGAGTCGGAATACCGGGAGAATAAGGAGAAGTACGGGAACCGCTTCCGGGCAGGGATGGGTGCAGAGGCGATCAAGGAACTGCTCGAGGAAATCGATCTTGACAAGTTAAGCCAGGAACTGCGGAATGAGCTCAATGAAGCCACCGGCCAGCGGAAGGTGCGGGCGATCCGGCGCCTGGAGGTTGTGGAGGCTTTTCGGAAATCCGGCAACCGCCCGGAATGGATGATCCTCGAAGTGATCCCGGTGATCCCTCCCGAGCTGCGGCCTATGGTTCAGCTTGACGGCGGCAGGTTTGCCACCTCCGACTTGAACGACCTCTACCGGCGTGTCATCAACCGGAACAACCGGCTGAAGAGGCTGCTCGACCTCGGAGCCCCGGATATCATAGTGCGGAATGAAAAACGGATGCTGCAGGAAGCGGTCGACGCTTTGATTGACAACGGCAGGCGCGGCCGCCCGGTGACGGGGCCCGGCAACAGGCCGTTGAAATCCCTCAGTGACATGCTGAAGGGGAAGCAGGGCCGCTTCCGCCAGAACCTGCTCGGAAAACGCGTTGACTACTCCGGCCGTTCGGTTATCGTTGTCGGGCCGGAACTCAAGCTCCACCAGTGCGGTTTGCCGAAGGAAATGGCCCTGGAGCTTTTCAAGCCCTTTGTGATGAAGCGGCTGGTCAGCCAGGGCTATGCCCACAACATCAAGAGCGCCAAGCGCATGGTGGAGCGGGTGCGCAACGAGGTCTGGGATGTGCTGGAGGATGTCATCAAGGAACACCCGGTCCTCCTGAACCGTGCTCCCACCCTGCATCGGCTGGGCATTCAGGCCTTCGAGCCGGTCCTTGTGGAAGGCAGGGCAATCCAGATTCATCCCCTGGTCTGTACGGGGTACAACGCCGATTTCGACGGGGACCAGATGGCGGTTCATGTGCCCTTGTCCGCCGAGGCCCAGGCGGAAGCAAGAATTCTTATGCTGTCAAGCCACAACATCCTGAACCCGAAGGACGGCCGGCCGGTGGTTGCCCCTACCCAGGACATGGTCCTGGGCTGCTACTACCTGACCATTGACGAGGAAGGGGCTAAGGGAGAAGGCAAGTATTTCAGGGATTTCAATGAGGCTTATTATGCTTATGAGTCCGGGGTAATCGATCTCCACGCCCACATCAAGGTGCGGGTTAACGGCAAACTCGTAGATACCACAGTGGGAAGGCTGATCTTTAACCAGGTCATACCTCCGGAACTCGGTTTTATCAACGAGGTTGTAGGTAAGAAGATCCTGGCCGAGATCGTCGGCAAGTGTTACCGCAGACTGGGCTACGAGAGGACGGCCGCCCTTCTGGACGGGATCAAGAAGCTGGGGTTCAGCTACGCCACTAAGGCCGGAATCACGGTCGGCATCACCGATGTGGCGGTGCCGCCTGAGAAGCCGGATATTCTCGCCCGGGCCGATGCCGAAGTGGATAAGGTGGAACAGCAGTACCGCCGCGGGCTGATCACAGAGGATGAGCGTTATGACAAGATCACCGGGATCTGGCAGAGGGCGACGGAAGAGGTGACCGAATCCCTGTTAAAACACCTCGACCGGCTCAACCCGATCTACATGATGGCCAATTCCGGGGCGCGCGGCAATATCCAGCAGATCCGCCAGCTGGCCGGCATGCGCGGCTTGATGGCGGACCCCTCCGGGCAGATCATCGATGTTCCTATTAAAGCAAACTTCCGGGAGGGCCTGACGGTTCTGGAATACTTCACTTCGACGCACGGAGCCAGAAAGGGGCTCGCCGACACCGCCCTGCGAACCGCAGACTCCGGCTACCTGACCCGCCGGCTTGTAGATGTGGCCCAGGACGTAATCGTGCGGGAGGCCGATTGCGGAACCAGTGAAGGCATCTTCGTCGAGGAGATCAAAGACGGGGATGACGTGATCGAAAAACTGAGCGAGAGGATCATCGGGCGCTACACGCTGCTGCCGGTCCTCCATCCGGAAACCGGGGAGGAGATCGTCCCGGCGGACACCGAAATCACCGAGGAGTACGCCGAGAAGATCATCGAAGCCGGGATCAAAAAGGTGCTGATCCGGTCGGTTCTGACCTGCAAAACCCGCTACGGCACCTGCCAGAAGTGCTACGGGCGCAACCTGGCCACCGGTTTTACGGTGGAAATCGGGGAGGCCGTGGGGATCATGGCAGCCCAGTCGATCGGTGAGCCCGGTACGCAGCTGACCATGCGTACCTTCCATACCGGCGGTGTGGCCGGGGAAGACATCACCCAGGGTCTACCCCGGGTGGAGGAGCTCTTTGAGGCGCGCAAGCCCAAGGGCCAGGCCATCATCGCCGAAAACGACGGGATCGTCACCATTCAGGAGTCCAAGGGGAAGAGGGAGATTGAAATTGCCGGGTACGACGAAAAGCGCACCTACCAGATTCCCTTTGGTTCCAGGATTAAGGTGGAGAACGGCCAGTATGTGGAGGCCGGCGAGGAGCTGACAGAAGGCTCGGTCAACCCCCATGACCTGCTTCAGGTGAAGGGGATTACAGCGGTGCAGGATTACCTGCTCCGGGAAGTGCAGCGGGTTTACAGGATGCAGGGTGTGGACATCAACGACAAGCACATCGAAGTGATGATCAGGCAGATGCTGCGCAAGGTGAAGGTTGAGGAGTCGGGGGACACGGACCTGCTGCCCGGCGGCCTGATCGAGGTCTTCGATTTTGAGGAGGAGAATGCCAGGGTTCTGGCCGAGGGAGGGGAACCGGCAAGCGCCAAGCCGGTCATTTTGGGAATCACCAAGGCTTCCCTGGCTACCGATTCCTTCCTGTCGGCGGCGTCGTTCCAGGAAACCACGAGGGTTTTAACTGAGGCTTCGATCAAGGGCAAGATCGATCCGCTGCTCGGTTTGAAGGAAAACGTCATCATCGGGAAGCTGATCCCTGCGGGAACCGGAATGTCCCGCTACCGGAACATCAAGGTGATGAGCGAGCAGGAAGTGAATGCCGCTCAGACCGCCGGGGAAGCTCAGACGGAACAGGGTGGTGCGCATGAGGAGGTGCCGGTTGCTGCTGCAGAAGAAGACACGGAGAAGTTGGAAGTCCAGAACATTAAATAATTGACAGGATTCACGACCGGATGATAAAATCATCATTGTGTGACCGCTCCGTCGACTCTTTATAGACTCAAGGGAGTGAGGAAGAGAAGTGGAGAGGTTGGCTGCTGCTAAGAAAAAAACGGTGGGTACAAAGCAGACCCAGAGAGCCGTGGAAAAAGGCCAGGCCCGGGTTGTTTACGTCGCAAAGGATGCTGAGGAACGGATTTCATCTCCTTTGCTCCGTTTGTGTGCGGAGAAGGGCGTTGAAGTGGTGATGGTTGACTCCATGAACGAACTGGGAAGACATTGTGGGATTAAGGTTGGAGCAGCCTCCGCGGCTATTATCGAGTAGATCTGAATAAAGATACAGGAGGGCAAAGGAGGTGTTGATGTGCCGACACTGAACCAACTGATCCGCAAGGGCCGCCAGAAGGTAAAAAAGAAGTCAACGGCTCCTGCCTTGAAAAATTCCCCTCAAAAGCGGGGAGTGTGTACGCGTGTATACACCACAACACCGAAGAAGCCGAACTCGGCCCTGCGCAAGGTGGCGCGCGTGCGCCTGACCAACGGGATCGAGGTTACCGCCTACATTCCCGGAATCGGGCACAACCTGCAGGAGCACTCCGTGGTCCTGGTGAGGGGCGGGCGTGTCAAGGATCTTCCCGGTGTGCGCTATCACATTATCAGGGGAAGCCTTGATACGGCCGGTGTTCAGAACAGGAACCGGGGCAGGTCGAAGTACGGCGCAAAACGTCCAAAGGCCGCCAAGGCTTAGAGTGACTGCAATGGAAAGGAGGAGTGTGGTTGCCGCGACGTGGTACTGTAGCAAAAAGGGATGTTTTACCGGATCCGGTATATGGAAGCAAGATTTTAACAAAGCTGATAAATAAAGTGATGTGGGACGGCAAAAAGAGCCTGGCAGAAAAGATCTGTTACAGGGCATTGGATATTATCAAGGAAAAAACCAAGAAGGATCCGATGGAGGTTTTCGAACAGGCCTTGAAAAATGTAATGCCGGTCCTGGAAGTCAAGGCCCGGCGGGTCGGTGGGGCCAACTACCAGGTTCCGGTTGAGGTGCGCCCGGAACGCCGGCTGACCTTAGGAATCCGCTGGATTGTGAATTACGCCCGCCTGCGGGCCGGTAAGAGCATGGAGGAAAAACTGGCGGCAGAAATCATGGATGCAGCCAACAACACCGGTGCCGCAGTCAAGAAGAAAGAGGATACCCACAAAATGGCCGAGGCCAACAAGGCCTTCGCCCATTACCGCTGGTAAGCAATCACCGTTGAAATATACTGCGGAAAGGGGGGAGAATGCATGGCGCGTGAAGTTCCCTTGGAACGAATACGTAATATTGGAATCATGGCCCATATCGACGCAGGCAAGACGACAACCACCGAGCGCATCCTGTTTTATACCGGCCGGGTCTTTCGGATTGGGGAAGTGGATGACGGCGCGGCCACTATGGACTGGATGATCCAGGAGCAGGAACGGGGGATTACCATCACCTCTGCTGCCACAACCTGTAAATGGCGCGATTTTACTATAAACCTGATCGACACACCAGGGCACGTGGACTTTACGGCGGAAGTAGAGCGCTGTTTACGCGTACTTGACGGCGTGGTTGCCATTTTTGACGCCGTTGCCGGAGTGGAGCCGCAGTCGGAGACGGTCTGGCGTCAGGCCGACCGCTACGGGATCCCGCGCATCGCCTATTTAAATAAGATGGATCGCCTGGGTGCCGATTTCTTCCGTTCCACCCAGTCAATCCGTGACCGGCTGGGCGCAAATGCAGTGCCGGTGCAGCTTCCGATCGGCAGCGAGGACGCTTTCCGGGGTGTTGTGGATCTGATCAGGGATAAGGCACTTATTTATAAGGACGAATTGGGTACCGATTATGAAATAACGGAAGTACCGCAAGATCTCGTGAGTGACAAGCGCTTTTACCGGGAGCACCTGCTTGAGGCCCTGGCGGAATTCGACGACCGGCTGATGGTTAAATACCTGGAGGGAGAGAAGATCACGGAGGATGAAATTAGGGCGGCCATAAGAAAAGGCACACTGGCCTGCCGCTTCGTACCTGTTCTCTGTGGTTCCTCCAAACAGAATAAAGGGGTGCAGCCTTTGCTCGATGCGGTTGTCGACTACCTGCCGTCGCCGCTGGATATACCGCCTGTCAAAGGAGTGCATCCGGAAACGCAGGAAACGGTGGAGCGGCAGGCATCGGATGACGAGCCGCTGGCTGCTCTGGCCTTTAAGGTGCAGACCGATGTCTACACGGGGAAGCTGGTTTTCCTGCGGGTGTACGCCGGGACCCTGCAGTCCGGCGCAACCGTTTACAATGTGACAAAGGGAAAAAGAGAGCGCATTGGACGCCTTGTCAAGATGCATGCCAACCACCGGGAGGACGTTAACGAGGTTTACGCCGGAGAGATCGCTGCGGCGGTGGGGCTAAAGGAAACCACCACCGGGGACACCCTGGCGGCGGAGGACCGGCCCATTGTTCTGGAAGCGATGCGTTTTCCGGATCCGGTGATCTCGGTGGCGATCGAACCGAAGACGAAAGCCGACCAGGATAAAATGGGAATGGCTCTGCACCGCCTTGCTGAAGAGGACCCCACCTTCCGCAGCTATACGGACCGTGAGACCGGGCAGACACTGATTGCCGGAATGGGCGAACTGCATCTGGAGATCATCGTGGATCGCCTCCTCCGGGAGTTTAATGTGGATGCCAGCGTCGGCAAGCCCCAGGTAGCCTATAAGGAAACCATTACTTCCAGGACCAGGGCGGAAGGTAAATACGTCAGACAGACCGGTGGCCGTGGCCAGTACGGTCATGTCGTGGTTGAACTGGAACCGTTGCCGCCGGGTGAGGGATACAAGTTCATCGACCGCACGACAGGTGGTATCATACCCAAGGAATTTATTCCGGCCATTGACACCGGAATCCGGGAAGCAATGGAAAACGGTGTGCTGGCCGGTTACCCGATGGTGGATATCCAGGCCACTCTGGTTGGGGGTTCCTTCCATGAGGTTGATTCCTCGGAAATCGCCTTTAAGATTGCCGGGGCAATGGCCTTCCGGTCGGCTGCCGAGAAGGGGAAACCGGTTCTGCTGGAACCCTTTATGAAGATCGAGATCACCGTCCCGGAGGAATACCTGGGGGACGTAATCGGTGATTTCAACGCCCGGCGGGGCAGGATTGAGGCCACCGAACTGCGCGGCAACACCCAGGTCCTGCGGGGAGTGGTGCCTCTGGCCGCCATGTTTGGCTATGCCACGGACCTGCGTTCCATGACCCAGGGACGGGGCAGCTATGTCATGCAGTACTCCCATTATGAACAGGTGCCTCCGAGTATAATGGAAAACCTTTTTTCCCGCATCGGCGGGAATTATATGAGCTCTTAATTAATCAATAACAACCTATCAATATTTTTAAGGAAAGGATGATTTTAATGGCGAAGAAAAAGTTTGAGCGCACCAAGCCGCACGTCAACGTGGGAACCATTGGACACGTTGACCACGGCAAGACAACGCTCACCTCTGCGATCACAAAGGTATTGGCGCAAAGAGGGTTGGCGCAGGCGACGGAGTACGGTGAAATCGATAAGGCTCCGGAGGAACGTGAGCGCGGGATCACCATTGCCATCGCCCATGTGGAGTACGAGACCGACAAGAGGCACTACGCCCATGTTGACTGCCCGGGTCATGCCGACTATATCAAGAACATGATCACCGGTGCAGCCCAGATGGACGGTGCCATTCTGGTGGTGTCGGCAGCGGACGGCCCCATGCCGCAGACCCGTGAGCATATCCTGCTGGCGCGGCAGGTGGGTGTGCCGTACATCATCGTCTTCCTCAACAAGGCCGATATGGTGGACGACCCCGAGCTCATGGAACTGGTGGAGCTGGAAGTACGCGAGCTCCTTTCAGAGTACGAGTTCCCGGGGGATGAAATTCCGATCATTGCGGGCAGCGCCCTCAAGGCCATGGAGTGCGGCTGCGGCAAGCCCGAGTGCGAGAACTGCGGCCCCATACTGAAGCTTTTGGATGCGGTTGACGAATACATTCCGACACCGCAGCGCGACACCGACAAGCCGTTCCTGATGCCTGTGGAGGACGTTTTCACCATCACCGGCCGCGGCACCGTGGTAACCGGCAGGGTTGAGCGTGGAGTAGTCAAAATGGGAGACGAAGTGGAGATCATCGGGCTGCAGGACAAACCGCGCAAGACCGTGGTCACGGGTGTGGAAATGTTCCGCAAGGTCCTGGACCAGGGTGAAGCCGGAGACAACATCGGTGTCCTCCTGAGAGGAGTAGAGCGCAAAGAAGTGGAGCGCGGCCAGGTTATTGCCAAACCGGGCTCAATCAAGCCCCACACCAAGTTCAAGGCCGAGGTATACGTTCTGACCAAGGAAGAAGGAGGCCGGCACACTCCGTTCTTCCAGGGCTACCGTCCGCAGTTCTACTTCCGGACCACCGACGTTACAGGGGTTATCAAGCTTCCCGAGGGCGTAGAAATGGTTATGCCCGGAGACAATGTGAACATGGAAGTGGAGCTGATTACTCCGATCGCCATTGAGGAAGGGCTGCGTTTCGCCATTCGTGAGGGAGGCCGTACGGTAGGAGCAGGCGTTGTCACCGGCATTGTTGAATAAATCTCTCTGGCTCTATAATGGAGCCCGGCGAGTGGCGAGGTCAGTTAAGGAGGGATGAGAGTGGCGCGCCAGAAGATACGCATAAGATTAAAGGCTTTTGACCATAAAATTCTGGATCAGTCGGCGCAGAAGATTGTAGAGACAGCCCGACGCACAGGGGCCTCGATCTCGGGGCCCGTCCCGCTTCCTACAGAAAAGAGCATAATTACCATCTTGAGGTCTCCTCATGTGAACAAGGATTCGCGGGAGCAGTTCGAAATGCGCACTCATAAGCGCCTGATTGATATTCTGGAACCGACTCCGAAGACGATTGATGCCCTGATGCGTCTTGACCTGCCGGCCGGGGTTGATATCGAGATCAAGCTGTAATGCCCGGCGGGTCGGGATTGGGAGGTGAAGATGTTGCGCAAAGGCATTCTCGGACGAAAAATAGGTATGACGCAGATTTTCGACGAGGCAGGGAAAGCAGTTCCTGTGACGGTAATTGAAGCAGGGCCCTGTTACGTTGTACAAAAGAAAACTCCTGAGCGGGATGGGTATGCCGCCCTGCAGTTGGGCTTTGAAGAGGTGCGCGAAAGAATTCTCAACCGCCCTTTACGCGGCCAGTTTAGCAAGCAAAAGGTAAAGCCGCTTCGCTTCCTCAGGGAGATCCGTGTGGAGCCGGACGAGTTAGACCAGTTCGAAGTTGGCCAGGAAGTCAAGGTAGACATATTTAACTCTGGAGATTACGTGGATGTACGGGGAACCTCAAAGGGGAAGGGCTTCGCCGGAGGCATCAAAAGGCACGGGTTTCATAGGGGCCCGATGAAGCACGGTTCAAAGTACCATCGGAGGCCGGGCTCGCTGGGAGCCAAGGGGCCGGCCCGGGTGTTTAAGGGCCGCAAACTCCCCGGCAGGTTGGGTGGAGAAAACGTTTCAGTCCTCCACTTAAAGGTGGTGAAAGTGGACCCTGCCCGCAACCTCTTGATGGTACAGGGCGCGGTACCAGGGCCCCGCAGGGGTCTGCTTTTGATTAGAGATTCGGTGCGATAGCCGGAAAGGAGGCTACAGGTAATGCCTAAGGCTGCGTTATATAATGCGGAAGGAATCAGGGTTGGAGATCTGGAACTGAGAGACGACATCTTTGGTATCCCTGTACAAGAGCATGTCCTCCACCAGGCTGTTGTGCGGCATCTCGCCAACCGGCGCAGCGGTACTGCTTCCACAAAGAACCGCGGTGAGGTGCAGGGCAGCGGTCGCAAGCCC
The DNA here is from genome assembly GCA_012840385.1 of Syntrophomonadaceae bacterium. Taxonomy (GTDB): domain Bacteria; phylum Bacillota; class DSM-12270; order Thermacetogeniales; family Thermacetogeniaceae; genus DULK01. The sequence goes on along the minus strand of DULK01000017.1, from coordinate 17,425 downwards.
TGGCGCCAAAAAGGAACAGGCCGGGCGCGTGTGGGAAGCATTCGTTCCCCGCTATGGCGCAAGGGTGGAATTGTCTTTGGACCAAAGCCAAGGAGCTACAGCCAGGCGCTTCCCAAAAAGATGCGCCGCCTCGCCGTGAAGTCGGCCCTCTCCACCCGTGTACAGGATGGAGACCTGATCGTGATCGAGGATATTCGGCTTCCCGAGCCGAAAACCAGAGAGGTGGCCAGGCTTTTGGAAAACCTGGAAGCAAAAAGCACGGCACTGTTGGTGCTTCCGGAACGGGATGAGATGGTGGAGAGAGCGGCGCGCAACCTGCCCGGAGTGGGAATTGCTCTTGCAAACCAGCTGAACGCCTATGACCTCCTGGCGGTGGATAAGGTGATCATGACAAAGAATGCTCTTGCCAGGGTAGGGGAGGTGCTTGCCGGTGCGTAGCCCACACGATATCCTGATCAGGCCGCTGGTGACAGAGAAATCGGTTAACCTGGCGCAGAAGGAAAACAAGTACACCTTTTACGTTGATAAAAAAGCCAACAAGATCGAGATCAAGCGAGCGGTGGAGGAGTTGTTCAAGGTAAAGGTGCTGGCCGTCAACACAGCAATTGTCAAAGGCAAGAAAAAACGGGTTGGCAGGTCCACAGGACTGACGCCCGAGCGGAAAAAAGCGATCGTGACCCTCCGCCCGGGTGACAAGATCGAAATCTTTGAAGGACTGCTTTCATAAATACACCAGGCAATAGAGGATTGGCCGCGGAAGGAGGGAAACGGAATGGGAATCAAAAAATTTAAACCCACATCACCAGGCCGGCGCCAGATGACCGTGCTGACCTTTGAGGAATTGAGCGACGTCGAGCCGGAGCCGTCCTTGCTTGAGCCGGTACGGAAGAAGGCCGGGCGCAACAATACGGGGCGCATTACCGTTCGCCATCGCGGCGGCGGGGCACGAAGATTCTACAGGATCATCGATTTCAAGCGGGACAAGGATGGAATTCCCGCCAAAGTGGCGACTTTAGAATACGATCCCAACCGCTCTGCCAATATCGCCCTGCTTCACTACAAGGACGGGGAAAAAAGATACATCCTGGCTCCACTCGGCCTGAAGGTTGGGGATACCGTTATGTCGGGTCCGGATGTGGACATTAAGCCTGGCAACGCCTTACCTTTGAGGAATATACCTGTCGGTACACTGGTTCACAATATTGAGTTGAGGCCGGGCGGAGGCGGGAAGCTGGTCCGGTCCGCAGGTGGAGTGGCCCAGTTGATGGCCAAGGAGGGAGAGTTCGCCAACCTCAGGATGCCTTCGGGAGAAATGCGGCTGGTTCACATCGACTGCAAGGCCACAATCGGCCAGGTGGGCAACCTGGACCATGAAAATATTAACCTCGGGAAGGCCGGACGGAAACGCTGGCTGGGAATCAGACCGACGGTGCGCGGTGTAGTGATGAACCCTGTGGACCACCCGCACGGCGGCGGAGAAGGCAAGTCCCCGATCGGGCGGAATCCTGTGACGCCATGGGGGAAGCCGGCCTTGGGAGCAAAGACACGCAAGAAGAACAAGGCCTCGGATAAGCTGATCATTAAGCGGCGCAGCAAGTAGAGGGCGCCAAGGAGGTAAATCAGGAGTGGGCCGTTCTCTTAAAAAAGGGCCTTATTGCGATGAAAAACTCTTAAAAAAGATCATTGAAATGAACGAAAAGGGTGAGAAGCGCGTGATCAAGACCTGGTCGCGGCGTTCCACGATTTTTCCGGAGATGGTCGGGCACACCATCGCCGTCCACGACGGCAGGAGGCATGTACCGATTTACATAACCGAGGATATGGTGGGGCACAAGCTGGGTGAGTTTGCTCCGACCCGGATCTTCCGCGGCCACGGCGCCCATACGGAACGTTCGACGGCACTCAAATAGAAGGGGTGAAGACACGTGGAAGCAAGGGCTGTAGCACGCTACATCTGGATTGCTCCGCGCAAAGTGCGGCAGGTGGTGGACCTGGTACGGGGTAAAAAGGTAGCCGATGCCCTGGCGATCTTGCGTTTCGTGCCGAAAAGGGCTGCGGCTCCCGTTGCCAAGGTTCTCCGTTCTGCTGCGGCGAACGCCGAACACAACTACGACATGAATCCGGATGAATTATATATCAAACGGATCTACGTGGATGAGGGGCCTGTCATGAAGAGATACCAGCCCCGGGCAAGGGGACGGGCAGACCTCAGACGCAAGAGAACAAGCCATATTACGGTAGTACTAGAGGATCGAAAGGAGGGGTGATCGGTGGGTCAGAAGGTTCACCCATACGGGCTGCGCCTTGGAATCATTAAGGATTGGGAATCCAAATGGTATGCCGGTAAGAATTACCGCGACCTGCTGCATGAGGATATAGCCCTGCGGAAATATATAAAGAAACGGCTCTTTCTTGCCGGCGTATCCAGGGTTGAGCTGGAGAGGGCTGCCAACAGGATCCGGGTTTCCATTCACACCGCCAAGCCCGGGATCGTTATCGGGCGGGGTGGGACCGAAGTGGAGGCCCTGCGCAAAGAACTGGAGGAACTGACGGGTAAGCAGGTAAGCGTCAACATCATTGAGATCAAGAAACCGGAGCTCGAGGCGCAGCTGGTTGCGGAAAGCGTTGCCGCCCAGCTTGAAAAGCGTGTCGCATTTCGGCGGGCGATGAAACAGGCTGTGACCAGGGCGATGCGAATGGGAGCTCAGGGAATCCGCATTGCCGTGAGCGGCCGCCTGGCGGGCGCAGAAATGGCCCGCAGCGAGTGGTACAGCGAAGGAAAAGTCCCCCTCCATACCTTGCGTGCTGATATTGATTACGGTTTTGCCGAAGCGCAAACGACCTACGGAAAAATCGGTGTTAAGGTTTGGATCTATAAAGGGGAAGTACTTCCGGAAAAGCCGGCGGTAAAAGACAGGGAACAGGTTGAGGCGGAAGGAGGAGAGGGCTAATGTTAATGCCTAAGAGGGTTACTTACCGGAAACCGCACTTGCTACGTCCGACCGGAAAGGCAAGACGGGGGAATGAAGTGACATTTGGAGAGTATGGTCTTCAGGCCCTCGAGCCCGGTTGGATCAGCGCCCGCCAGATCGAGGCGGCGCGTATTGCCATGACCAGGTACGTCAAGCGTGGCGGCAAGGTGTGGATCCGTATCTTTCCGCAGCAGCCGGTAACCGCAAAGCCCGCCGAAACTCGAATGGGAAGCGGAAAAGGGACACCGGAATACTGGGTTGCGGTGGTGAAGCCCGGCCGGATTTTGTTCGAGCTGGGCGGTGTAGCGGAAGATGTGGCCCGGGAGGCCATGCGTCTCGCCAGCCACAAGCTTCCGATCAAGAGCAGGTTTGTTAAACGGCATGAAGCGGGTGGTGAGACCGGTGAAGAAGGTTAAGGAACTGCGTGACTTAACGGACGAGGAACTGGAAAGAAAGCTTGTTGACCTGAAGGATGAACTGTTTCGCCTCCGCTTCCAGTTGGCGACGGGGCAGTTGGAGAATCACATGCGGATTCGGGAAGTACGCCGGGCTTTTGCTCGAGCCAAGACCATCTTGCGTGAGCGCGAGATCATGCGCCAGCGTGAGCAGGTTCGGGCAGGCCGGGGATGATAGGGGGTGTCGAACGTGGAAGCACGGGCTCAGCGCAAGACGCGTGTGGGTGTGGTCGTAAGTGACAAAATGGATAAAACTGTCGTCGTTGCTGTGGAAACCATGGTCCGGCATCCTCTTTACAAGCGGACGATCAGAAGGACCAAGAAGTTCAAGGCACATGACGAAACCAATTCCTGCCGGGTAGGGGATACGGTCAGGATCATGGAAACCCGCCCCTTGAGCAGAGAAAAAAGGTGGAGGGTTGCGGAAATCATAAGCCGCGCTGCAGACAAAGGAATAGTTGTAGAGGAGGAAAGAGCCGATGATACAGCCGCAGACAATACTTAAAGCAGGTGACAATACAGGCGCCAAGAAACTCATGTGCATTCGTGTTTTGGGCGGTTCTTTCCGCCGCTATGCATCGGTGGGCGACATTATTGTGGCGTCCGTTAAGGAAGCAAGCCCGGGAGGAATGGTTAAGAAGGGTGACGTGGTACAGGCGGTGGTTGTCAGGACGAAAAAGGAGATCCGCCGGCCGGACGGTTCTTACATAAAGTTCAGCGAGAATGCCGCAGTGATCATCAACGACCAGAAAAACCCCCGGGGGACCCGTATCTTTGGCCCCGTGGCTCGCGAGTTGCGGGATAAAGACTTCATGAAAATAGTTTCTCTGGCACCCGAAGTGCTTTAGTGGGCCCGGAAGTGGAGGTGAGGTCAGTGGCCAGAAATAAAGTTCACGTGCGGAAAGGGGACACCGTCCTGGTTCTCACAGGGAAGAATGCCGGGAAGCGCGGCAAGGTTCTGCAGGTTTTCCCCTCCGCGCAGAGAGTCATTGTTGAAGGCGTAAATGTTGTCAAACGGCACAGCCGGCCCACCAGGTCTCTCCCACAGGGAGGGATTATTGAGAAAGAGGCCCCGATTGCCAGTTCGAATGTAATGCTGGTCTGCACAAAGTGCAACCAGCCGACACGAATCGCCAAAAAACTGGTTGATAACAAATACTACCGGGCCTGTAAAAAGTGCGGGGAAATTATTGATAAGTAGTCACGGATAAAGGAGGTGCGGTAATGGGTCTAAAGGAGCGCTACCGCCAGGAAATAGTCCCCCAGATGATGAAGAAGTTTAACTATAAGAACGTTATGGAGGTACCCAGGCTTGAAAAGATCGTCATCAACATGGGGGTAGGCGAGGCCATACAAAACCCCAAGGCCCTGGAGGCTGCGGTTAACGACCTGACGCAGATCACCGGCCAGCGCCCGGTTGTAACGAAGGCGCGCAAATCCATCGCGGCTTTCAAGCTGCGTTCCGGAATGAAAATCGGATGCAAGGTCACCCTGCGGGGGGACCGCATGTACGACTTTCTGGATAAGCTTGTCAACGTTGTGCTCCCGCGTGTGCGGGACTTCAGGGGCGTCTCTCCCAGATCCTTTGACGGCAGGGGGAACTACACCCTGGGCCTCAGGGAGCAGGTGATCTTTCCGGAAATAGACTATGACAAGATTGACAAGGTGCGCGGCATGGATATCACCATTGTCACCACGGCGAAAAACGACGAGGAAGCCAGGGAGTTGCTCCGTTACGTGGGGATGCCTTTCCGGGAGGCTTCGTGATGCTCAATATAAGGAGGGAAATAAGTGGCCAAAAAATCGATGATCGCCAAGCAGCAGCGACCCCCCAAGTTCAGGGTCCGGGCCTACAACCGTTGTCGGATTTGTGGCAGGCCGCGTGCTTATTTACGTAAATTCGGAATGTGCCGCATCTGTTTCCGCAATCTGGCCTATAAGGGACAGATCCCGGGAATAGTTAAGGCCAGCTGGTAGAGCGGCACAGCGGCACAAAGGAGGTCGAAGAGGTATGATAACGGACCCGATTGCGGATTTCCTGACAAGGATACGCAATGCCAATACGGTTTACAAGGATCGTGTGGAGGTCCCCGCTTCTAAAATGAAGAAGGGGCTGGCAGAAATTTTGAAAAACGAGGGTTTCATCCGCACCTACGAAGTGGTGGACGACGGCAAGCAGGGTATCCTGCGACTGTACCTGAAATATGGGCCGAATAAGCAGAAGGTTATCACCGGGCTCAAGCGGATCAGCAAGCCGGGCCTGCGGGTATACGCCGGGAAGGATGAAATTCCGAAGGTTTTGGGCGGTTTAGGGATAGCCATTATCTCTACCTCCAAGGGATTGATGACCGATAAGCAGGCCAGGAAAGAGGGCCTGGGCGGAGAAGTTATCTGCTACATCTGGTAAGGGAGGTGGCACCATGTCCAGAGTGGGACGCCTTCCGGTAATGATACCGGCAGGAGTTGAAGTAAAGATCAATGGAAATGTTGTAGAGGTGAAGGGCCCCAAGGGAATCCTGCGCCGTGAGATGCATCCGGATATGCAGATCACCCTTGATGAGAACAAGGTGGTTGTAAAGCGGCCCTCCGACGAAAGGCAGCACCGGGCGTTGCACGGATTGACCAGGGCGCTGGTTCAGAACATGGTAAAGGGTGTAACCGAGGGTTTTCAACGCAGCCTGGAACTGGTCGGAGTGGGCTACAGGGCCGCAAAGCAGGGTAAGAAGCTTGTGCTGACCGTGGGTTACGCCCATCCCGTTGAGATCGAGCCTGATGAGGGGCTGGAGATTGAAGTCCCGGCTCCCAACAAAATCACCGTGAAGGGGATCGACAAGGAGAAGGTAGGCGCCCTCGCCGCGCGCATCAGGGCCGTCCGCGAGCCAGAACCGTATAAGGGAAAAGGCATCAAGTACGAAGATGAGGTTATCAGACGGAAAGTCGGCAAAGCCGGTGTGAAGGGCAAGAAATAAGGGGTGTCAATCAATGCTGAAAAAGGAAACGCGTTCATTTATACGAAAGCGCAAACATCTCCGGGTCCGCAAGAAGGTTTTTGGCACGCCGGAGAGACCGCGGCTCAGCGTCTACCGAAGCCTGAACCACCTTTATGCTCAGGTGATCGATGATACCCGCGGAGTCACTCTTGCTGCCGCATCTACCCTGTCGCCGGAGATCCGGGAGCAGGTTAACGGTCGGAAGAACATGGAGGCGGCACGCATTGTCGGTCGCTTAATAGCCGAAAAGGCCAAGGCTCAGGGAATTACGAAAGTGGTCTTTGACCGGGGCGGTAACCTTTATCACGGACGCCTGGCAGCCCTGGCGGATGCCGCCCGGGAACAAGGCCTGGAATTCTAGGGAAGGGGAGGGAGTCATCGTTTGCGGATTGATCCCAATACTCTTGAACTGACAGAAAAGGTTGTAAGCATCAACAGGGTTGCCAAGGTCGTAAAAGGAGGCCGCAGGTTCAGCTTCAGCGCCCTGGTGGTTGTCGGCGACGGCCAGGGACACGTGGGTGCCGGTCTGGGCAAGGCGGGCGAGGTTCCCGAGGCGATCCGGAAGGGAATCGAGGATGCGAAGAAGAGCCTGATCGAGGTTCCGATGAAAGGAACGACTATTCCTCATCCGGTAACCGGTGTGTTTGGGGCAGGTAAGGTTCTCTTGAAACCGGCGTCCCCCGGTACCGGCGTGATCGCCGGCGGGCCTGTGCGTGCGGTGCTTGAGGCTGCGGGTGTTCAGGACATACTCACCAAGTCTCTAGGTTCTTCCAACGCCCATAACATGGTGCACGCCACCATTGAGGCTTTAAAAAGCCTGAAACGGGCGGAAGAAGTCGCCAGGCTGCGCGGCAAGACGATTGAGGAATTGATCGGGTAGGAGGAGTAACTATGGAAGCACTGCGAATTACCCTGGTCCGGAGCCCGATTGGACATCCAAAAAAACAGCGGGAAGTTTTGCGTACCCTTGGGCTGAAAAAACTGAACAGCTCCGTGATCAAGAGTAACGATCCTGTAATCCAGGGTATGATCAAACGGGTTAGTCATCTTGTCAGGGTCGAAACTGTAGAGGAAAAGGAAAGGGAGTGAATTCGATGAAGCTCCATGAGCTGGCCCCGGTGCCTGGTGCGCGCTTCGAACGAACCCGCAAGGGGCGGGGGATCGGTTCCGGTCTTGGGAAGACTTCGGGAAGAGGGCATAAGGGCCAGAAGGCGCGATCCGGGGGCGGCGTACGCCGCGGCTTCGAGGGCGGACAGATGCCCCTTATCAGAAGAATACCCAAGCGCGGTTTTACCAATATCTTTGCCGAAGAGGTTTCAATCGTCAACATTCGGGATCTTGCCCGGTTTTCACCGGGAACGGTGGTGACACCGGAGCTTCTCAGGAAAGAGGGGCTTGTGAAGGGTGGATGTATAATTAAATTATTGGGTAAGGGTGATCTGGATCGGCCACTTACCGTGCAGGTGCACCGTGTGAGCAAGGGCGCGGCGGAAAAGGTAGCGGCTGCCGGCGGCAAGGTCGAGGTGATTTAAATGCTCGAAACGGTGAGGAGCGCCTGGAAACTGGAGGACCTGCGGCGAAAGGTTGCCTTTACCCTGCTGATGTTTCTTATATTCAGGATAGGAGCGCACGTGCCGGTCCCCAACATTAACCATGATGTTCTAAACAAGCTGCTGTCAGGGGCGTTTTTCGGAATATTTGACGTGATCTCGGGTGGGGCTTTCCGGAAGCTGTCGGTTTTCGCCATGAGCATCACACCGTACATCAACGCCTCGATCATCATGCAGCTGCTGACCATCGTCATACCCAGGCTGGAACAGCTCTCGAAAGAGGGGGAGGCCGGGAGAAAGATCATAACCCAGTATATCAGGTATGGTACTGTGGTGCTCGGCTTCATCCAGGCAATCGGCATGTCCGTGGCCCTTGGCAGGCAAGGGGCTATAAGCCACCCGGGGATCGGTTCGTACCTGCTGGTTTCACTGACTTTGACGGCAGGAACCGCCTTTCTGATGTGGCTGGGAGAAATGATCACCGAGAAGGGGATCGGAAACGGGATATCACTGATCATCTTTGCCGGAATCGTATCGAGGCTTCCGGCAGGGGCTGTCAACCTCTTCCGCCAGCTTCAGGCAGGAACCATCGGCTACACGAGCATCATCGTTCTCGTGGTGCTCGGGCTTCTGGTAATTGCCGGGGTTGTTGCGGTAAACGAGGGGCAGCGCCGGATTCCGGTTCAATACGCCAAGCGGGTGATGGGGCGCAAGGTATACGGCGGGCAGAGCACCCACATCCCTTTAAGGGTCAACCAGGCCGGAGTTATTCCGATCATCTTTGCCATGTCCATACTGGCCTTCCCGGTACAGATTGCCCAGTGGATTAACCACCCGTGGGCGAAAGCGGTGGCGGATACCCTGAGGTTTGGAACCGCCTTAAACGGGTTTCTTTATGCCTTGCTGATCATTTTCTTTACTTACTTTTACACGGCGATCATCTTCAACCCGATGGATATAGCCGATAACCTGAAAAAGTACGGCGGATTCGTACCCGGACTGCGTCCCGGACGTCCGACGGGGGAATACATCAACCGCGTCCTGACCAAGCTGACGCTGGCCGGCGCCATTTTCCTGGCGCTGATTGCAGTCCTCCCCAACTTCATGATCGGGGTAACCAAGATACCGACCCTCTACTTCGGCGGCACCGCCCTCTTGATCGTTGTAGGGGTTGCCCTGGAGACGATGAAGCAGTTCGAGTCACATCTCCTGATGCGCCATTACCAGGGATTTATGAAATAGCTGGAGGGAGATAAGGTGAGGCTTTTAATTATGGGGCCGCCCGGGGCAGGCAAGGGGACCCAGGCGGCGCGGATCGCGGAGTACTGTAATGTCCCGCATATATCCACAGGTGATATTTTCCGTGCGGCCATCAAGGCGGGCACGGAACTGGGCATGAAGCTGAAGGGATACCTTGATGCCGGGCAGCTGGTTCCCGACGCCGTAACCATCGAAGTCATCAAGGAGCGGCTGAAGGAACCGGACTGCAGCGGGGGTTTTCTCCTGGACGGTTTTCCCCGCACCATTCCCCAGGCGGAGGCCCTGGATCGCATGCTGGGGGACCTGGGGGTGCGGTTAAGTGCGGTTTTGAACATTGCAGTGTCACCGGAAGCGCTGCTGCAGCGCCTGACCGGGCGCAGGATCTGCCGTAAATGCGGAACTCCCTATCACGTGGTTTTCAATCCCCCTGCCGTTCCGGGTGTCTGTGACCGCTGCGGAGGGGAGCTGTACCAGAGGAGCGACGATAGCGAGGAGACCGTAAGGGAACGTCTGGAGGTTTACACGAAACAAACGGCTCCTGTGCTTGAGTATTACCGGAAGCAGGGGCTGTTGAAGGAGATCAACGGAGAGCTTGATATTGAGGATGTCTGGAAAGAAATCCAGAGCCATTTAAGGAGTCTTTGTTAATGATCATTTTAAAGTCGGCGCAGGAAATCAAATATATGCGGGAGGCCGGGAGGATCACCGCCCTGGCTCTGCACGAGTTGGGCAATAGAATAAGGCCGGGAATTACCACCGGAGAGCTCAACAGGTATGCGGAGGAGTTCCTGCAGAGGGCCGGGGCGACACCCGCTTTCTTGGGTTACCACGGATTCCCCGCCAGCATCTGCGCTTCGGTAAATAACGAGGTAGTGCACGGAATTCCGGGTTTAAGAAAACTGGAAAATGGAGATATTATCAGTATTGACATGGGGGCCGTGTATCACGGTTACTACGGCGATTCTGCCGCCACCTTTCCGGTGGGGGAGATCTCGGAGGAAGCCAGCCGCCTGCTGGAAGTCACCCGGAGGGCGCTTTACGAGGGGATCTCCAAAGCGGTTGCGGGAAACCGGATCGGCGATATTTCCGCGGCCGTTCAGACATTTGTGGAAGCGAACGGTTTCCATGTCGTTAGGGATTTCGTAGGGCATGGTATTGGGCGAAATATGCATGAAGAACCTCAGGTACCCAATTTCGGTAAGCCTGGTCTAGGGCCGCGGCTGCAAGCCGGAATGGCGCTCGCCATTGAACCGATGGTTAATGTCGGGACCCACGAAGTTGTTGTCATGCCGGACCGCTGGACTGTGATCACAAAGGATGGAAGTCTTTCTGCCCACTTTGAGCACACGATTGTGGTGACGGAGGGGCAGCCGGAAATTCTAACCCTGCTCTGAGATGCGGGTGAAAATAAATGAAGGAAAACAGTTTCACAATAGGCCAGCTTGTCTGTTCAAAGTGCGGGCGTGACCGTGGCAATTTTTACCTTGTGTTTGAAATAATCAATGACTCTTTTGTGTATCTGGTTGACGGGTTTAAACGCAGGATGGAAAATCCCAAGCGGAAGAATGTCAAGCACTTGAGAGGTTTCCCGGCTGTGGCCGAACATTTGGCTGTGCAGTGGGAGGCCGGGCAGCAGGTGGCAAACAGTGAGGTGCGCAGAGTGATTGCCTGTTTAAAGAAGGCCCATGCTGACAAGGATTCCGAAACGAGGGGGTAGAGAGATGATATGCCCAAGTCTAAGCCGAATTTAATCGAAGTCGAGGGTACCGTGGTCGAGGCCCTGCCCAATGCCATGTTCAGGGTGGAACTGGCAAACGGGCACAAGGTGCTGGCGCATGTTTCGGGCAAAATCCGGATGAATTTTATCCGTATTTTGCCGGGAGATCGCGTTACCGTGGAACTTTCGCCCTACGATCTCGCCCGGGGACGGATAGTCTATCGCTTTAAATAATGTAACCTGGATTCTCGAAATTAATACGTCAAAGACCTAGACCAAGGAGGACGCCGCCATGAAAGTGCGCGCTTCTGTGAAGCCGATTTGTGAGAAATGCAAGGTTATCAAGAGAAAAGGCAAAGTAATGATCCTTTGCGAAAACCCGAAGCATAAACAAAAGCAGGGTTAGGGATTGATTAACAGAACGAGGAGGTTAAGTGATGGCACGAATCGCGGGTGTGGATTTGCCGCGGGATAAACGGGTTGAGATTGCTCTCACCTACATTTACGGGATCGGCCGGACGACCGCCCAGGAAGTGATCCGCCGAACGGGGATCAACCCTTCCACAAGGGTGAAGGACCTTACCGAGGAGGAAGTCGGGAAGCTGCAGGACGTGATCGAGAAGGAGTACAAGGTGGAAGGAGACCTGCGGCGGGATGTTTCCATGAACATCAAACGGCTGATCGAGATCGGCTGTTACCGGGGCCTGCGCCACCGCAGGGGTTTGCCGGTGCGCGGCCAGCGGACCCGAACCAATGCCAGGACCCGGAAGGGCCCCCGCAGGACCGTTGGGGTAAAACGTAAGAAGTAATAAGAAAGGAGGAACAAAGTGGCTAAACGAACGGCAAGACCGAAACGCAGGGAGAGAAAGAACGTCGAGCACGGAATTGCACATATTAAATCGACATTTAACAATACCATTATCACAATTACGGACAGCGCCGGGAATGCCATTTCCTGGGCGAGCGCCGGCACCATGGGATTCAAGGGCACCCGGAAAGGGACCCCTTTTGCTGCCCAGATGGCTGCGGAAGCTGCCGCCAAGGCAGCTATGGAGCACGGCATGAAGCAGGTTGAGGCTTATGTGAAGGGCCCCGGCGGAGGAAGAGAGGCTGCAATCAGATCGCTGCAGGCGGCCGGCCTGGAGGTCAGCATGATCAAGGACGTCACCCCGATTCCTCACAACGGCTGCCGTCCGCCAAAGCGCCGGCGGGTGTAATTCCAGTTAAGTAAGGAGGTAAATTTTACATGGCAAGATATACAGGTCCTGTATGCCGCCTTTGCCGCCGCGAGGGAATGAAGCTGTACCTGAAGGGTGACCGCTGCTATACCGAGAAATGTGCTGTGGAGAGGCGCAACTATGCACCCGGCGAAAAAGGGCAGACACGGCGCAAGATGACAGAATACGGACTGCAGCTCCAGGAAAAACAGCGGGCGCGGCGGATCTACGGGGTTTTGGAAAGGCAGTTCAGGCGCTACTTCGATATTGCGGAGAGGCAGAAGGGGATTACAGGTGAAAACCTGCTGCGGCTCCTGGAAAGGCGCCTGGACAACGTGGTTTACAGATTGGGGTTTGCCGCATCCCGTGCGATGGCCCGCCAGCTCGTACGGCACGGGCACATAACGGTGAACGGGAGGCGTGTCAGCATACCCTCTTACCTGGTTCGTATTGGCGATGAAATCGCCGTTGCCGAGAAGAGCAAGGAAATGCCTCTTTTTGCAGAACTTGCCGAGGCCGCGGCACATAAAACGACTCCCCCATGGCTGGAAGTTGACCTGGAAAGGATGCGGGGGCGGGTTGCCGCCTTTCCGTCCCGGGAGGACATAGATATCCCCATCAAGGAGCACCTGATTGTCGAGCTGTACTCCCGTTAACGGTTTGAACCGGTTCAGGTGTTTCAGGATAGGAGGTTTTTGCGATGTTAGAGCTTGAAAAACCTCGCATCGAATATGTGGAAAAGAATGAGGCCGGGACTTACGGCAAGTTTGTGGTGGAGCCGCTGGGGAGAGGTTATGGAACCACGCTGGGCAACAGCCTGAGGCGGGTGCTCCTTTCTTCCCTGCCCGGAGCGGCCGTTACTTCCGTGAAGATCGAGGGTGTCTTGCACGAGTTCAGCACGATTCCCGGTGTCCGGGAGGATACCACGGATATCATCTTGAACCTGAAGGGGCTCGCCATCAAGATGTACGGGGATGAGCCGCAGACCATGCGGATCGAGGCCCAGGGCGAGGGAGAGGTAAAGGCGGGAGACATCATCGCCGGAGCCGATATCGATATCATCAACCCCGATCTCCATATTGCCACCCTGGAACCGGAAGGCCGGTTGTTCATGGAAATGACGGTGGAGAAGGGGTGGGGCTATGTCCCTGCCGAAAGAAACAAAAAGGGAGAGCAGATAATCGGGGTTATCCCGGTGGATTCTATTTTTTCTCCCATTCATAAGGTTAACTACACCGTGGAGAATACCAGGGTGGGCCAGGAAATGGACTACGACAGGTTGATCCTGGAAGTGTGGAGCAACGGCACGATCACACCCGAGGAAGCCGTCAGCACCTCCGCCCAGATTATTTCGAGATACCTCAAGCTGTTTATCGGCCTGACAGAGAAGGGACCAGAACAGGAGGCCGAACCCGTTCAGACTGTTGACGAAAAGAGCAAGATCCTGGAGATGCCTATCGAGGAATTGGAACTCTCGGTGCGTTCGTACAACTGCCTGAAGCGCGCCGGGATCAATACGGTGGAGGATCTGATCCAGCGTACGGAAGAGGATATGATCAAGGTCCGCAACCTTGGGAAGAAGTCTCTTGAAGAGGTGGATAACAAACTCAAGGAATTGGGTCTTTCACTGCGAAAGGCCGACGACTAGAAAGAGGTGATGGGTTTGTACCGGAAGCTGGGATTCCGGAGTGATCACCGCAGGATGCTGCTGCGGAACATGGTTACTTCCCTTTTAAAAGAGGAACGCATTGAAACCACCGAGACCCGGGCCAAGGAGGTCAAAAGCCTGGCCGACAAGATGATCACCCTTGGCAAACAGGGCGATCTCCATGCCAGAAGGCAGGCCCTGGCCTATCTGCTGGATGAAAGTGTTGTTAAAAAACTTTTTGATGAGACCGCTCCCAGGTATAAAGAGCGCGCGGGCGGTTATACCCGTATCCTGAAGACGGGATACCGTCGCGGCGACGGCGCTCCCATGGTGCTGTTGGAACTTGTCAAATAGTTCCGGCGATGCGTTATATCAGGTTAACGCTGGAGTATGACGGCACTAACTTCAGCGGCTGGCAAAAGCAGACGGGAACCGGGCTCCGGACGGTGCAGGGAGTTCTGGAAAAGGCGCTGGAGAAGCTGACCGGAGAAAGGATAGCCACCTGCGGAGCGGGACGAACCGATGCCGGAGTCCACGCCCTTGGGCAGGTCGTGAGCTTTGGTACAGAAGCGAGCATCCCTGTTGCTCGTTTTCCTGCTGCCCTGAACGGTGTTCTACCGCCCGATGTGGTTGTAAAAGAGAGTGAAGAGGTTGATGCCTCCTTTCATGCCAGGTATTCCGCCATAGCCAAGCAGTACCGCTACCTGATCTGGAACGGCAGGCTTCCCTCTGCCCTGTGGCGCAATTACAGCTATCATGTTCCACAGCCGCTCGACGAAAAGGCGATGCAGGAGGGCGCACGCTATTTTGAGGGCAGCCATGATTTCGTTGCCTTCTCGGCAACCGGCAGCAGTGTGAAAAGCACCGTGAGAAACCTGCTGTCTTTCCGGGTATCCAGGTGCGGTGACTGGATTATCATGACGGTAACGGCGGAGGGGTTCCTTTACAAGATGGTGCGGCTGATGGCGGGCACCCTTGTGGCCGTAGGGCTGGGCAGGTGTGCCCCGGCAAAGGTTGGGGAAATACTGGCGACAAAGGACAGGGGAGGGGGAGGGCCTGCACTTCCGCCCCAGGGACTTTGTCTCATGCGCATCTACTACCCGGGAGACGACATGGGTTTGCAGCCTGATGAACGGGCCGCAACGCCGGTTGTCCATCCTTTGCTGGCGGGGGATGGACTGTGAAGGTTGGATTTGCTTGACAAAGGGATGAGTGGTTACGTAGAATAAAAGCTGTTGAGGCTGACTTTCCGAATTTTAGATGGGTGGGCAGGACTGTTACGATAGGAGGTTATTGTATGCGCACATATATGGCCAAACCGGGGGAAGAAGAGCGGAAGTGGTACGTGATCGATGCCGACGGTAAGCCCCTGGGCAGGCTGGCAAGCGAAGCGGCGCGCATTTTGCGGGGAAAACACAAGCCAACTTTTACGCCACACGTAGATGTTGGTGACCATGTAATCATCATCAATGCGGAAAAGGTGAAGCTTACCGGGAAAAAGCTGGAGAATAAGAAATACATCTGGCACACACGCTATCCCGGAGGCTTGAAAATGATGAGCTACGCCACGCTATTGAAAACGAAGCCGGAACGTGCTTTGGAAAAGGCCGTCTGGGGGATGCTGCCCCATAACCGCCTCGGCAGGAAAATATTCAGAAAGCTCCGGGTATACAGCGGATCCAGTCATCCCCACACCGCCCAGCGCCCGGAAGCTTGGGAAATCGGTAATTAAAAGGGGGTGGATTCGTGGCACAGGTAATGTATCAGGGGACGGGGAGAAGAAAGACTGCGATAGCCCGGGTGCGCATTGTACCGGGTGAGGGTAAAATCGTGGTCAACGGCCGTGACGCCGAGGACTTTTTCCCGAAGCGCTCCTCAATCGTTATGGTCAAGGAACCTCTGGAGCTTACCAAAACTGCGGGGCGTTTCGATGTCATCGCCAATGTCGAGGGCGGCGGTGTAAGTGGACAGGCGGGAGCGATCAGGCTCGGACTGGCGCGGGCCTTATTAAAGGCCGATCCCAGCCTGAGGCCTTATTTGAAGAAGGCGGGCTTTTTAACAAGGGATCCGCGCATGAAGGAAAGAAGAAAGTACGGCTTGAAAAAAGCCCGGAAAGCGCCGCAGTACTCCAAGCGTTAATAAAAGCAGTGACGGATTGGTTTTCTCCGTCACTTTTATTTTTCAGGATAATCTCGCCGGGATACGCATAACATTTTGGTTGGAGAAGGTTTTTCATGGGGGGCGGGTCCGTGCGGGGTTTTATTTTTTTTCGGGTTTTCAAACCAGATCACCGGCTGGTCTGGACCGGTTTGCTGGCCATACTGCTGGGGATGGCCGCTCATCCCTGTTATGTGGCCTACCGGGAGCGTAAGGCAGTAGAGGCCTTATCATGGTCCGTCGCCAGCAAGGTGATCGTTGTAGACCCGGGGCATGGGGGAGCCGACCCCGGCTGTGTTGGGAATTCGGGCGTTCTGGAAAAAGATGTAAACCTGACAGTAGCCAGGCGGCTGGGTGCATACTTGAGCCAGGCAGGAGCGACGGTGATCCTGACGAGAGACGGGGATTATGACCTGAGCGATCCGGAACATCAGAGCAGCGCCATCGTACGCAAAAGGGATGATCTTGAGGCGCGGATGGATCTGATCAGGGAACACCGGGCAGACCTCTTCATCAGCATTCATGCCAACAGCATTTCATCCCCCAGATGGTGGGGTGCTCAAGCCTTCTACCATCCTAAAGATCCGGAGGGCAAGAGACTGGCCAGCCTGATCCAGGAAGAACTCTTGAAAAACCTCGGCCAGAGCTACCGATGGGTCCTGAGCGAGGATTTCTTCGTCCTGCGCAATGCCGGGGTACCGGCGGTGATGGTGGAGATCGGTTTTCTCTCCAACCCCAGGGAGGAGCGGTTGATGTCCCAGCCTGCCCACCAGGGCAAAATCGCCTGGTGCATATATGCCGGTGTGGTCCGCTACTTCTCCGGTGAACCGGCACCCACCTGCCCTTTTTAGAGAGTGGGGGGAGCGCCAGGGGGCAGTAATCCCCACAGTTCATTGAGAGGAGGATTTCACTTATTGAAATTGGCTCTCTGAGAGGGTATACTGTTTTCGCTGAAGAAGTTGTGGCACCGCCTGATCTGGTGCTTCCGCGTTAGACGCTCATGTAGCCCAAGCGGCACTATATCCTTGCAGGCGAAGCGACCACTCTCAATTCAAGTCGAAACCTTCCGTAGGTCGCTCACTTACTTAAATTTCACATTTACGGAGTTAGGGGTTGTTGTTTGGGACGTAATCAGGAGCAAGCGGAAACAAACCGTTCGAAGTTCAACCGGAGTCCGGGAGCAAGTGCAAGGATAAACCGAAACGTATTTTCAGGGCAGACCACCACGCCGCCTCCGGCGGCACCAGCAGAGGATGAAAATACCCGACGGGTCTACCGGCGAGCGACCTATGGAAGGCCGGGTAACAGGACAGGCGAAGCGAGGATGACAGATCGGGATGCGAGTACAGACACCTCTTTATCTGCGATGGAATGGATTTGCAGCGAGGCCAAACGCGGCGTTTGACAGAAGCAGTTCGCAACTTGTTACGCAGCATCCCAGAGCTGTCCCGAAGCGAGC
>DULK01000016.1 GCA_012840385.1 Syntrophomonadaceae bacterium | reverse complement strand
GGATGCCGAAGTAGCCGACTCCGCTGCATGGATGCAGCGTAGGAGGCGGTCGGCTGCCGTCTGCGACGAGTTTTAGGGCGAGTTAAACCGGAGTCCGGGAGCAAGCGCAAGGATAACCAGATTTCATACTCTGTTGGTGCCGCCGGAGGCAGCGTGATCGTTTGTCATGAAAATATGTCCAGGTTTATCCTGCCTTGGGCAGGCAGCACCAATCCCCCAAATGGGGAGTCAAGCCACGGCAAACTAATCTTGCGCTTGCTGCGGAGGTGGTCGGGAATGCCCTGCGCCGCCTTGATGAATGGGCCGATATAACGGGCAAGGGTCCGGCGAAAGGCAGCTTGAGGCGCATACATCCCCGGAAAAATAAAAAACCAGAGCATGCTCTGATTTTTCAGCCAGATAACCATATTTACTCTTTCTGGCCGGGCTCACCGGGCGGCCTGTCCGGCCTTCCGGCCACCGTCCCCCCGAGAAGCTCCTCCAGCCCCTCCGGGGCATCGGTGCCGGCCCGGGCGGCAGCCGCATTCTCGGCGCGGATCAGGGCGTAGATCTCCTCCCGGTGGACCGGCAGCTCCCGGGGTGCCTCAATGCCCAGGCGCACCTGATCCCCCCGCGCCTCCAGAACGGTCACCACGATGTTTTCTCCAATTACAATGCTTTGCCCGGGCTTGCGTGACAGAACCAGCATCCCGACCACCTAACCGCAGGCGCGCCGCGCCTCATGCGGCGGAACCCGGTGAAAAAGCAGGTGCTTCGTCCGGTAACCGCTCGACTCCAGTATAACCTGCTGACCAACACCCTTCACGTGGTTGATCACCACAGGGGCCAGCAGGTTTGTGGTCATTTCCTGCACATTTCGGGAGGGAATCGTCACCACGGTGAGCAGTGTCGCATCGGAGGGGTCCTTTATTCCGAGAAACTCGCAAACCGCTTCCGACAGGTCCACTTCGTAATCGGGGAAGAAGACAAAGGGATCCACCATCAAAAAGGCCACATCCGGGTTGTTTACCGCCTGCATCCAGACAAAAACATCGTTATCCGGGAGAGGGACAAAAAAGAACTCCTTCAACTCGGGAAAGCCCACCATCCCCCGCGGGAACCTGAGGACCTTTTCCGGCGCCACTTCCAGGGTCCCGAAGCGTGCGGTATATACCTCCATAAAGCAACCTCCCACACCACAGCATTTCATACCGAACACAATAATAAAAGCCTCTCCATTTCAGGCGTGCAGGCCTGCCCGTAGCGGTCTTCCTTGACGCACCGCCGGGCAGGCTTCCCCTTCCTCCAGCCATGCCGTCCGGATTCCGCCGGGTTTCACCCGCAGATCAACGCCGCCGGGTTGGTACCGGATCCGCACCGGCGGTGCCGACGCCGATACGAGGAAACTCCATATTCGCCCTAGCGCAGGAAGTCAATGAGAGTGGGCATGATGATCCGGGCGCCGGCCGCCAGCGTCGTCCTGTAGGCGTTTTCCTGGTTTTTGAGATCGATGATCGCCTTGGCAATATCCGCGTCCTCCGCCTGGGAAAGGAGATTCGTCTGCTGCACCTGGTCCTGCGACAGCCGGTCGGCGCTCATCTCCATCCGGTTTTCCCTGGCGCCAAGCTCTCCCCGCCTGGCGATGAGGTTGTCGACCAGCTTATCAATATCCCCGATTGAAGCGGAAATATTGGCTGTCTCACCTTTCTTTAGGTATGAATACAGGTCTCCCAGGACTGCAAAAACATCTTTGTTATTATTATCGCCAAAAACTTCTTGACCATCAAAATTTACACATACCGAGATTTTGGGGGCGATTTCGTATTCGATATCACCGCTATTTCCCTGATATTTTATACCATTTATATCAGTCCCTGAAGTATTTTCATAAACATAAGGCTCCTTGTCGGTTTTAGTACCCCCGAAGATGTAGCGCCCGCCCAGGTTGGTGTTGGCGATTTGCATCAGCTGATCTCTGAGCTGCTTTACCTCCTGCGCTATGGCGTCCCGGGAGGCCTGAGGAAGGGTGCCGTTTGCCCCGGCAACCGCCCGCTCCCTGGCCGTCTGGAGCACCTCGATGGCGCTGGCCAGGGCGTCGTCGGTGACTTCCATCCAGGTCCTGGCATCGTCTACATTTCTGGCATACTGCTCTATCTCCCCCAGGCTGCTGCGCAGGGCCAGGGAGGCGGCGACCCGCACGGGATCGTCCGAGGGACGCCTGATCTCCTTCCCCGAGGAAAGCCTGTCCTGGCACTCCGCCAGACGCTCCATGTTGAACCACATGTTTCTGAGCAGATTGTTTGCCAGCATGATGTTGGTGACCCGCACCGGCCATCCCCCTTACTTCACCGGAGAATCGCTTTTATCTAATTCATCGTCATTTTATGCTATTTCTTAATCCCGGTATTTCGCCGAATTGATCGGTTTTCGGCAAAAAACCTCGCTGTTTACCCCTGTTAACACCCTATTTCACCTTCCCCTCTTCAGCCCGAAACCCCTAGCAAAAGAAGGAATGTCTCTTTTTATCTCGAAAGGGAAATAATAGCTTAGGAAGGAAGTGGTACTGTGTCTGATCTGCCGGTCATCAACGACCTGAAGGTATCCGAGTATTTTGCGGAGCTCGCTTCCGATTCCCTCTTCCCCAGCGCCGGTGCGGCCGCCGCCCTGACGGGGGCCCAGGCTGCGGCCCTGTTCGCCATGGTCTGCCGGGTAAACCTACGGAAAATAAAAGAAGCGGCGGGAGGGAGAAGCGGCGGGGCACCCGATCAGGAGCAGCTGGCCTTTTGGGAAAGATCTCTTGAACTGGCAGGTTCCTGCACCCGGCGTTTCCTGGATCTTGCGCAGGAGGACGGAACTGCGTACAGGGAGGTGGTCGAAGAAAAACCCCAGGGGCCTTCCCACTCCATTGAGGTTCCGCTGGGGATCGCTCGCTGCGGCGGCGAACTGGCAGCGTTGATCGAGGCGGCCTTTCCGAAATCATACGCCCCTGTGCGCGCCGACGCCGAAACCGCCCTCTGCCTGGTGCGGGGAAGCAAAAAAGCCGCGCTGGCCGTGGCGCGGTACAACCTGCCCCTTCTCAAGGAGAAATCCGAACGGGAGTATTATGTAAACCAAATTGAGGAACTGAGCAGATAAAGGCCGCTAACGCCCCACCAGCCCCATGCGCCCGATGATCAGGTCGAGCATTTCGTCCAGCGCCGTGATCACCCGGGCGGCGGCGGCGTAGGCGTGCTGGAAGCGGATCATGTTCACCATCTCCTCGTCCAGGGAAACCCCCGAGACCTCCTGCCTGTTGCTGTCCAGCTGGGACACCAGCAGCTGCTGGTTTTCCGCCATCCGCTTCGCCTGCTGCCCCTGCACCCCGAGCTCGCCGATGGCCGCCTGGTAGTAGCCCTCGAAGGTGGCGTTCCCTAAATCACTTATTTTTTCCTGTTTCAATAACTGGGCCAGTTCCAGGGCGTTGCTGCCGTCACCTTTGTCATATATAGGTGTATCACTATTACCGTAATTTTTGGCGGCAGCAATCTTATTGAGATCATTCAAAACTCCATCAGCTATGGCTATGTTGCCGGCGTTGTTAATATTGACTTCCTCTTTAAAAAACAAATTCGTGTTTCCCGTGCTTCCATCGAGACCGCAGCCATCAACATGACCATTTTTAACTTTCTGATTATTTATTGTAATCCCATGATTAAATACTTGAACTAAAGTTTTGGCCATGTTATCCAGCACACTTCTAATTTTAGGCACCAAACCCGCCGGTCTACCCGCTTCATCCAGATACCCGCGCATATCGATCAGCCCTCGAATAGTACCGCCGGTGACCTGCACACCATCCTTAGGGTCCGCTTCCCACAGAACCTCTGAAAAACCGTCACCATTACTATCCTTCGCTATTAGTTCATCAACCCGGTCCCCCTCCACCAGGAGGCGCCCGCCGATGCCCACCTGCACCATCCCGTTTGCATCCTCGCGCACCTGAATATTGATATCTTTCGAGAGCTGGTCGAGCAGCAGGTCCCTTTTGTCCCGCAGGTCGTTGGCCCGCTGCCCGGCAACTTCAATTTTTTGAATCTGCCGGTTGAGGTCGGCGATCTGCCTGGCAAAGGAGTTGACCTCGTCCACCTTTACTTGTATGGTTCTGTCCAGGTCCTTCTGGAGGGCCTGCAGCTGCCGGTCCAGGTAGTTGAAGGTCTCGGCCAGGGCTTTACCCCGCTCCAGCACCGTGGAGCGCGCCGCCGGACTTTCGGGGTTTTTGCTCAAATCCTCGAGCGACTGCCAGAACTGCTCAAAAACCTTGCTCAGGCCGCTGTCGGAGGGCTCGTTCAGGATCGTCTCCACCTTTTGGATGGCGTCCCACCGGGCCTCCCAGTAGCCGAGGGCATTGTTCTCCCCACGGTACTGCAGGTCGAGGAAGCCGTCCCGCAGCCGCCGGATCTCGGATATTTCCACCCCGCTTCCCACCTGGCCGGCGCCGGCCGGCACGGACAGCCCCGGGACGGGGTAAGGGGGGGTGGTCGCCATCACCGCCTCCTGCCGGGTATAACCCGGCGTGTTGGCATTGGAAACATTGTGGCCGGTCACGTCCAGGGCGCGCTGCTGCGCCTGCAGGCCGCGCCGGGCAATCTCAAGTCCGAAAAAAGTCGAAGTCAAGCTCACCCCTCCTCGGAGCTACTTTTTTACACCTGCCTGCTGATCCGGGACCGCTTGAAGGCCACCCTTTTTACCGTTCCCTTCCCTGCTCCCGTCTCCCGGTAGGTTCCGCTCCCCGCCTCTTTTTCCAGCAGGCCGACCGTAAAGTCAACGTATCTTTGAAAACGCTTCAGTATCTCACCATTTTCACGGTTAAGCTGCCTTAACTCCTGCACCACCCGGCAAAGGCGTTGAAAACGCTCCGCCCCTTCGGGCACACAGGAGATCATCTCCTTAAAATTCCAGCCGTTCAGGCCCTCGAGCAGAGCCCAGTCTTCCCGCTCCAGCGCCCTGCACCGGGCAATGAGGGCTGTCTCCTCCTGAACAATCAGCTCAAGGGATCTGGCCTGCTCTTCACCGGCAGGCCCCGCCAGCAGGATACGGCGTTTTTCCCGTGCCAGTTCCAGAAGCCTGGCATACAGGACTGTCTGACGTTCAAGCCGGGCGGCAAACTCGCCTTCCCATCCTTCAGGCAGTTCAGCGCCCCGCCTTGCGAAACCCGTTTCCTCCCGGCTCTTTTCTTGAATCATCTGCAATCCCACGCCATCCTAAACCAGACGGTCAACTATCGACCTTCCCAGCATCTTTTCCGCCACATCCCTCGCCGAAACAGAATACTCGCCGCGTGCAAGGGCCTCTTTGATTTCCCTGACGCGGTCCTCTCTGATTTCCGGCGCCTTCTTCGCAGCCTCCCGCGCTTTCTGGAAAGTGGCAGCCTCCCGCGAAAATTCCGCGCGGTCAACCTCCTCCCGGCCTGTTTTGGAGTCTTCCACCGGGCGCCTGTCTTCAACACCTTTTGTCTGATGCACTCCGTACTGGCGGAGAACCATCTGAATCTGCTGGCTGGAAATGATCACGCGCTTCCCTCCCAACCCTGATCGGCAGGCATCCGCCGCTCAGGGCATCTTTCTTGAACAAACGGGGGACAGGTATGCTATCAATTTTATTTTCGATTGTTCAGACCGGATGCTTGAACCTGTCATCCCTTAAAATTCTCCGATAAACCCGGGCACGCTGTAATTTATTGAGATTTTCGCCGGATCTAAGCTCAGGATTTGCTGCGGCTCTTGCGGTATAATTCCGCGGTATGCATTCTGCTCCTGCCCGCCCCGGTCTCCGGCTCCCCTCTCCCGGCATCCCTTTCCTGAGCCCGTTTCTGCTCATCCCTTTTCAACGAACTTTCGAGCACGCTGCGGCATTCGTCACAAAAGCGGCCGATCCGGATGGGTTTTCCGCAACGCTCGCATTCGAGCACGAGGTTGCTTGATGAAGAGATCAGACGACCCGCCCGCAGGAAGGAAATTATCTTGTCCTCAGGGACGCCTGTAGCTTCACTGATCTCGGAGACGGTCGCCCCCCCGTGTTCTTTAAGAAAGCTTTCAACCTTTTTGAAGAACTCCTCCTCCCTTTCCAGGCATGCCGGGCAGAGATTCCGTGCCACATAAGTAAAAAGCCTCCCGCACTCCGGGCAGTTGCGCAGTTCCATCCCTTTACTCCTCCCATCCACTCAACGCCTGCGCCGCAAAAAGGAACCTCTTTAATTCAAGTATAACAGGCTCATCCAATCCCAGCAACAGCCTGTCATCCGAGAAAGGCGGCTATCACACCTACTAAAAAGATACCGTCGAAAATTCCCGCCCCTCCGATGCTCACCATCTGTGCTCCAAGGCCCTGGATTCTCCCCCAGTTCAGGAGATCCGCCCCGATCAGCGTCCCCATCGAGCCTGCCACGTAGGCAACAGGGGCAGTTTGACCGTGGGGGGCCAGGATAAGAGCGGCTGCTGCCGCCACCAGGGGGGGTATAAACGCCGGCATCACGATCCCCACCCCCGGTTGGGGGCGCGCCATCAGCCTGGTAACGACCGTGACGATGAGCAGGGCGAACAGGGTTGGCAGGATGGGTGCACGCCGGCTGGCCAGCAGGTAAAGGGAAAACAGAACCGGCAGGCCCGCTCCCCCCACATTAAAACAGATAACCTGCTCCTGCACCACCGGCGGGTAATAGAAGAACAGCAGGGGAAAGGGGAATATCCGCCGCTGGGGAATATAGATCCGCCGCCGTGAAAGGGGGATATTGATCAGGCTTCCTACTATGGAAGCCGTCAGGAAAAGGAACGCTCCGTCGGGTGAAAGCCCGAGACGTGCGAACGAGAACGTCGCCACGTTAAAGAACAACATGAAAAGCAGGAACGGGAACAGAAGGAGCAAAAGGATGAACGGCAAGGTTATTTCCTCCTTTATGCAGTATCCCTAACAATGCCTGTGGCAAGTGTCACCACATAGACAAATCCTATGCCGGCCTGCTGCAGGGTGTGACAGCATTCCCTCACCGTGGCCCCTGTGGTATATACATCGTCAACGAGCAGGACGCCTTTACCCTCCAGCCGGCGTGCATCCTCACCGGCGGTGAAGGCACCGCTCAGGTTGGAAAGGCGGTTTTCCCGGGTTAGGGTTGTCTGGCTCGGCGTCTCCCTTATACGGCGAAGCGCCCTGCCGGCAAGAGGGATCCGCAGGTAGCCGGCGATCACCCCGGCAAGCAGCTCCGCCTGATCGAAGCGGCGCTCCCGGGCCCGGGCCGGGTGAAGGGGAACGGGAATAACCGCCGCAAGGGTCCGGTAGGGATAGAGATCCGCCACCAGGCCTGCCATCAACTCCCCTAAGGGGTGTGCCAGTTCCCTCTTCCCGGCAAACTTGAAAATGTGCAGGGCATCCCGAACCGGGCCTTCATAGGGGGCCACCGCCCGGGCAAGCACGTAAGGAGGCCTTTCCGCCCGGCACTCCCGGCAGATCCCTGTTTCTCCAAAACCAATCCCAAACCGACCGCACACCTCGCAGATATCCATCCCGGCCCCCAGCTCCGACCAGGCCAGCAGGCAGGCATGACAGAGGTGTTGAGGATGGCCGGCCCTCCCGCATAAGGGACAGCCGGAGGATGGAGGGAAAAGGAACTCTTTAATTATGTCAACCAGTTCCGAGCGCAATCCCGTTTTTCTGCCACCCCTTACTTAGGATCTCCTTGAGCTTGGCATCGTAGTCATCCAGAAGGAACCCGGCTTGAAACGCTTCCTTATTTAAAGAACGAATCTCATGCAGTGCCTCCTCCATTTCCCTGCTGATGCTCCGGGCGATAAACCAAACCTGTCCGGTCGGGTAGTCCGGGCTGCGCCCGCAGCGTCCGGCCATCTGGACAAGGGTTGCCCTGTCAAAAACAGCGGCCTGATCCGCCTCCAGGACAAGCACGTGCACCCGGGGGACCGTTACCCCGCGTTCCATGATGGTTGTGGTCACAAAAACAGGAAACTCACCTTTAAAAAAGCTCTCCCTTTTCCTGTCACGCTCCCGGTCACCAGCATGGCTCCATTGGATCCAGTCAGGCCGGAAACCTTCAAAGGGCGGCTTTCCCACCGCCGAGCGCAGGGCCTCTCCCACCACCCTCGTGAGATCGACCGCCGGTACGAAGATAAAGATCTGACCGCCGTCCCTTTCGAGGATCGTCCCGATCAAATCGAGTATTGCCTGGTGCAGCACCCAGCCATGGCCGGCCTTTTGTAACGGTGTGACCTTCAAAAAGCGGGGTTCCGGTAGCGGAAAACCGTGCGGCCGGGCAGGGATTTTGATTATGTCAACTAGCTTGGCCTTATTTTGCTCAAACATCCACCCGGCGGGAGTAGCGGTCAGATAGACAAGCTTACCCCCGGGGCGCAAAGCCTTCTTTACGCCGAAATGCAGCATCCGGCTCCCCGGATAGGGGTAAGCATCCCCCTCATCAAGGATTACCAGGTCAAAACTGCGGTAAAATCTCAACACCTGGTGGGTGGTGGCAGCTACAAGGGGAGCGTCCTTTCCCTGGTTTCCACACCCCCCGTACAGGGCAACCACCCGTTTGCTGCCAAAAGCTTTCCCCAAACGGGGCGCTATTTCAAGAACCACGTCCCGGCGCGGGGTGGCGTACAGCACCCTCTCTCCCCGGCCCAGGACCTGCCCGATCAGGGGAAAGGAGACCTCCGTTTTGCCCGCCCCGCATGCCGCCCAAACCAGGCAGGTGCCTCCCGGGGCCTCTCGTTCCCCAAACCGTAAGAGGGCCTGCACCGCCGCCTCCTGCGGGGGTGTAAAGTTTATATCAAGGTGATACTTTCCGGTTGCAAGTCCCGCTTCTCCCTCACTTTCTGCAGGTGTGGCGCCCACCGCAGCCTTGCCGGCCAACCATCTCGCAGGGTTGGCTTCCCCCGACATGATCGGTGAGCAGACAACATCCTTGTCGCCTGTCTCCCCCTCAGGCCAAACGGACAGAAACCGCTCAACCCAATGCCGCCACCTGCTCCGTCCCGGCATTCCTGTCGTTTCTCCTGCTTCCCCGGAAGGAACCGGTGCCGTGTACAGTGCTTCGCAAAGGCTGAGGCCCCCCATGATCAGGCAATCGGGGCACATACAGCAGGCCTGGCTTCCGCACCCCTTACAGGGCTTCAACCGGGGAATCCCCTCCCAGCCGCACCGCTGGCAGCGCACCAAGCTGCCTTTCAAAGGGACGACGGCGGGCAAAAGAGCGGCCCTCCCCGTGAGGCAGAGAGCCTGCAGGACCATGCTTAAGTGTTTTCTTCCGGATTCATTTCCCAAACGGAGAATCCGCCCGATCTCACCAAGGCTCAGCAGGCGCCCGGTGAGGATGGCCTCCACCTCGTCGAGCTCATCTACGGCAATGGTC
The DNA here is from genome assembly GCA_012840385.1 of Syntrophomonadaceae bacterium. GTDB lineage: Bacteria > Bacillota > DSM-12270 > Thermacetogeniales > Thermacetogeniaceae > DULK01. The sequence continues at coordinate 13,274 of DULK01000016.1, read as the reverse complement.
TCGCATGAAGGGTCCGGTTTCGAGATAATGATTTCTGACGGGAGAGAAGCATTTTGTAAAGGGTAGGGGAGGGAAGTCATCTGTCGGAGGCAGAACTGCCGGAGTTTCTTAACCAGCGGCAATCCCGTTGAATTATCCCGGCGCAGGGGGTTGTGCTTCTCCAGGGCGTGCAGCAGGTATGCGGCCATGCCTGCCGGCAGGGGGCCGGTGAGGCAGGCAAAGCCGTCGCAGCCGTAGATCCGCTGGACAAACGCCAAATCAAAGGCTGCGTCGGGTGAAAGAAAGATGAGCCTGAAGCTTTCACCCCACGCCATGTATAAAGAAAAAAGCCCCACAACGCCTGCCTCCCCGAAGCATCTGTGTTTGAAGAATCGTAATAATTCTGTTCCACTTCTACCTTTGAAATACCTGCCTCAGCTATGAAATATTTTTAAACGCTCATGCCGCTCAGGCTGCACCAGCAAAAGAATAAAAACGAAGCAGCGGTGAGGGCCGGGTTGTTATCTCGCCCTTGACGAAGGAGCAGCTAACGGCAGCCGAAGCGAAACAGGAATTTGATAGGCGACTATGCGCCATGGACGGCGTCATAGGAGCCGGTCGGCTGCCGTCTGCGACGCGTTATAAGCGAGTTCAACCGTAGTACGGGAGCGAGTGTTTAAATTTCGCCTGAACCAGAGTTGTCCCGAAACGAGCCGTCGTCCTGTCCGGCCTGGAATCGGGAGTCGAGCGGTAGACCGGCGGGTGTATTCGATGCATTTCCAGCGCAGATCAACGGAAGCATGCCCGCAGGGAAAGCTGGTCGCCGACCCGGCTTCCGCTTAACCGCGTGATGCCTGCAGGAAGTTCCAGCACGCTGCGTGCTTCGCGAATGATAGGACTTATCCGGTAAGGAGGCATGGCCTCTATAATGTGGACGATTTTCAGCTCCTCGTCCAGGAAGACGGCATCAAAGGGAAAGGCCATGAAAAAGGAATGTACGCTGTTACAGGGCTTCAAGAGCAGCCCGTGCCCGACGGGAAGCAATGGTTTCCCGAGGAGTCCTTTCAGACGTCGCCAGAAATCGAAGGCTACCTGCACCTCCTCGGCAATCACAACCTTGCGGGTTACATTGTAAACCTGCAATCCAAACAACCCCCTACAAATTTCTCATTATCTGCATGACTGCGGGGCCGAGCAGGACCACGAACAGGGCGGGGAAGATGAAAAATACGAGGGGAATCAACATTTTGACCGGCGCCTTCATGGCCATTTCCTCCGCCCGCTGGCGCCTTTTCCGGCGCAACTGCTCCGCCTGCAAACGCAGAATGTTTCCGATACTCACTCCCAGCTGGTCGGCCTGGGTCAAGGCTCCTACAAAAGCGGTCAGATCCTCCGCCCCAACCCGCTCCGCCATATCTTTAAAGGCCTCCCGCCTCGGCTTGCCGAGTTTCATCTCCTGGAGCAGGCGTCCGAATTCCTCGGCCAGGACACCCTTGAACCTTTCGGCCACCTTGACCAGTGCCGCATCAAAACCCAGTCCGGCTTCGACGCTGACCATCAGCAGATCCAGGGCGTCGGGAAGACTGCGCACCACCTCCTGGCGCCTTTCTTTAATCCGTGAGGACAGGTAGAATTCCGGGAGCAATACCCCGCAGGCCAGGCCAAGGGCTGCTGCCAGGCCCGCTTCCTTCACACCGGAACCGGTCAACCACCCCGCCGCCGCTGCCAGGCACCCTCCAAAACATCCCAGAAAAAACTGGAGCAGCCGGAACTCTGCGGGGCCACATCCGCCGGGGTTGCCCGCAGACTGCAAACGGCGTTGAAAGTACAGGCGCTTTTCCTCACTCATTCTCCGGGAGACCAGATGGGAAAGCTTTCCCCACATTAATTTCCAAAGCCGTGTCAGAAGCGGCTGCTGCAGTTCCTCCCGCAGCCTGGAACCGCTCTTTTTCTGCTTGCTCAACTGGGCGAGCCTTTCGGCAACCACCACCCGGTCCTGAAAAACAAGCTGGTAAAAACCGAACAGGAGGAGGTAGGTGCTCAAAAACACCAGGCTTGAGAAGATGAAAAGCATACACACAGTTCCTCCTTTCAGCCCTCTTTATACCCGGATGTCAACAATCCGGCGGATGATCAGAACGCCGAGAACCTCCCCGCAGGCCGCCCCGCCCAGCAGAGCCAGGCCCAGCGGCTCGGTGAACAGAACGCTTACATAGGAGGGGCTGATCAGAAACAGGACAACCATGATGGCAACCGGCAAAAGCCCTATGATGATGCCCGAAATCCTGCCCTGTGCCGTCAAGGTTTTGATTTCCCCTTTGATGCGCACCCGCTCCCTGATGGTTTCTGCGATATTGTCCAGGATTTCGGCCAGGTTTCCCCCGATCTGCCGCTGGATCAGCAGGGCGGTAAGCATCAGGTCGAGGTCCTCGCTTCCCACCCGGCGGGATAGATTGCTTAATGCCATCTCGGTGGCGGTTCCAAGCTGCATTTCCCGCAGCGTCCGGCCGAACTCGTCGGAAATCGGCGGGGGCATTTCCCTGGCCACCATCTCGATAGCCTGCAGAAGGCTGTACCCCGCCCGGAGGGAGTTGGTCATCACAGAAAGGGAATCGGCAAACTGGTTGTTAAAGGAATGAAGGCGTTTCCGCCGCATCTGCTCCAGGTAGAACCAGGGAGAGATTAGAAAAAAGAGGCCGCCGAGAAGCGCCAGGCTGACGCTGGAAGTCAAAAGCCAGATGAAAAGGGGAGCACCAAGGGCAAGCAGCAGGTTCAGGAACAGGAACTCCTCACCGCGCAGGGGCAGGTCCGCCTGGGCGAGTTTCTCTTCCACCTTTGCGGATAATTTGAAGGCGGCGAAAAGCCGGCCGCCGCGCCGCAGGAGGGAACGGCCGAAATGCCTTCTCCCGCCGCGAAGCCCTTCTCCGGCAGCAGGTTTCTGCGCCGAGGTATAACGCTTCAGGCGCCCCTGAATAATGTTCCTTTCCCCGGTGAGAAGCCCGTATAACCCGAAGGCAAGAAGCAGTGTGGCCGAGAAAATCAAGACCGAAAAAGCGCAGAGCAGCATCGCAGCACCTCCGGTTCAGTTGCTTCAAAGCCCTTTTTTGAGAAAGATCTCATCCGGCAGCATGATTCCTGCGGCATGGATCTTGGACAGGAACTTCGGCCTGATACCCGTGCTCCTGAAGTAACCGGTTACCCTCCCCCGTGCTTCCATGCCGGTCTGCTCAAAAACAAAGAGATCCTGCAGGACGATGGTGTCCCCCTCCATCCCCAGCACCTCGGTAATGTGGGTGATCTTCCTGCTGCCATCCCGCAGCCGGTTCTGGTGCACAATCAGATCCAGCGCGGAGGCGATCTGTTCCCGGATCGCCCGGACGGGAAGATCCATCCCGGCCATCAATACCATGGTTTCCAGCCTCGAGAGCATATCCCTGGGGGAGTTGGCGTGGCCGGTGGTGAGAGAACCGTCGTGGCCTGTGTTCATTGCCTGGAGCATATCCAGTGCCTCCCCACCCCGCACCTCTCCGACGACGATCCGCTCCGGGCGCATACGCAGGGCATTGCGGACCAGGTCCCGCATGGTCACCGCGCCCTTGCCCTCAACATTCGGGGGGCGCGTCTCCAGGCGCACCCAGTGCTCCTGGCGAAGCTGCAATTCCGCCGCATCTTCAATGGTAATAATGCGCTCCTCCTCCGGGATGAAGGAGGAGAGGACGCCCAGGGTCGTGGTTTTTCCGGAACCGGTGCCCCCGGAAACTATGATGTTCAAACGGGCTTTCACACACGCTTCAAGAAATTTCGCCATTTCCACCGTCAGGGTTCCAAAACGGATCAGGTCGGCAACCTGGAAGGGGTCTCGGCTGAATTTCCTGATGGTCAGAGTTGGGCCGTTCAGGGCCAGCGGAGGAATAATGGCATTGACCCGGGAGCCGTCGGCCAGCCTGGCATCCACCATAGGTGAGGATTCGTCAATGCGCCGCCCGATGGGTGCCACGATCTTTTCTATCAAATGGAGAACGTGAGCATCGTCCCGGAACTGGATCCCGGTCTTTTCCAGAATGCCGTTCCTTTCAACGTAGACCTGGTAGGGCCCGTTCACCATGACTTCTGAGATGGTGGGGTCCTTGAGCAGGGGGGTGATCGGGCCCAGGTCAAAAACCTCGTCCAGGAGCTCCTGCAGCAACCGCTGCTGGTCGCTACGGCTCAAAGCAATCCCTTTTTCCAGTACATAATTCTGAATGATCTCTTCGATCACGCTTCTGGCGTGATCCCGGGACTTCTGTTCGTCATTCTCTTCCTTGTTGTCCCGCAGGTCCTCCTCGAGCTCCTCCACAACCCTCTGGTGCAGCGAGTATTTCAGGTCCCAAAGGTTGTTCTGCCTGGGTGCGGGCCGGGCCGCAGTTTTTTGCGCCTCACCCGCAGGGAAGGAATTTTGCTCCTGCAACCTTTTTAACAGTGACAAGTGGGTCACCCCCAAGCTTTTATGTTAATTAAACAGCCGCAGGAAACCCCGCTTCTTCCTCTGGCCGTTCGGGGACGGTTCATTCTGTACCAGTTGGCAGACAAGCTGCCTTAAGCTGTCGGCCGCCCGGCTCTGGGGGCTGCCGATAATGAAGGGTTTCCCCTTGTTGACCCCGCCGACCACAACCCGGCCGTCGCTTGGAATCTGGCCGGTTATGGGAAGCCCCAGGGTCTTTTCCACTTCCCCGGGCCCAATCCCCATCTCGGGCGTGGCCCGGTTTAAGACCGCCTTCACCTTATCTTTATGGTGAAGGGAATCGAGCACCTCAAGGCCGAGCTTGAGGTTCTTCAAGGTGGGCAGATCCGTAGAGACCACCAGGAGAATCTGGTGGGCATAATCGAGAGCGACCATTCCGGCGTCGGTAAAGGAGCCGGGTGTATCCACAATTATGTAATCATACCTCTCTTTTAAGAGCTTGATCACCTTTTCCACAAGGGACGCCGATACCAACTCGGCAAATTCCGGACGGGAAGGCGCCGCCAGGAGGCGCAGCCCGGAACTATGCCTGGCAAGACAGGACTCCAGGAGCTGGGCGTCAAGCTGGTTGAAATCCGCCGCCAGATCGGAGATGGTTTGACGCGGGGAGAGGTTGAGCATGACCGCGGAATCCCCAAACTGCAGGTCGAGATCCAGCAGGACCACGGAAAAGCCGTACTCCTGGGCGAGGCAAACCCCCAGGTTCACCGCCAGGGTCGTCTTGCCTACTCCCCCCTTGGTGCTGAAAACGGTGATCACCTTGCCCTCGTAAGGCTCTCCCTGCTGAGGCAGGTTTTTTGCCTGTATCTGGCGCTTTTTTTCCAGTTCGTAGACTCTGTAGATCGTCTCTATGAGCTCGTCACTTGTAAAGGGCTTGACGATGTACTCCCTAGCACCGGAGGCCATAGCCCTGCGCAGGTACTCTTGCTCCCCCTGGACCGACATGATGATGATCGCCGAGTTGGGCACCCGGCAGGAAATGATCTCGGTCGCTGCAATACCGTCCAGGATCGGCATGTTGATGTCCATCAGGATGATGTGCGGCCGGAGCTTCTCCGCCTTTTTGACAGCCTCTTCTCCATCGGTTGCTACACCGATGACCTCGATGCGCGGCTCGAAATGAAGCAGGCACTTGATGTTTTCGCAAGTCTCGGGGATATCGTCTACAATCATGACCCGGATCGGCTCCATAATCTTACACCCCCTCCCGGCTACCAATATCTATCCTCAAATTACTCGTTTTCAATCTCACTGGAGAAAATTTTTTAACTCAAAGGGAGGACTGACCGTTTTCTCCCGGTCCAGGGCAGGCCGCAAGGCCAGCCGGATCTTCCCCTTCTCATCGGCCAGTATCAGCGGCTTTGCCTCCTCTAGAGATACCGCAAGGGTGACGGTTTTGACCTCGACCTTTGTATCTTTCCCCTGGTCCTGAACAATCTGCAGATTCTTGCCGACTGCCAGCACCTCGACATCCTGCAGGGCCACAACGGTGAACGTCTTGGTCTCGTTGTTCGATACGGGGATTTCCAGGGTTCCCAGCACATCCACGTGATCACCGGGCTGGAGGTGCCAGCCCACGGCCGTAACCTCATCCACCGCCACCGAAACCGCCCGTTTTCCAGGAGGCACCGCGTAGGAGAAGCCTTCCTTTACGTCCCCCTGTTTCACCAGCCGGTCAAGCAGCACCTGCTCGCCGGCCACCAGCGGCTCCCGGGCAATTTTCCCGATCACGTCATCCAGTCTGCGGGCGGCGCGGGGGTGAATGTAGGCGACGGGTATCTTGGCCAGTTCCACCGAATCATAGGTCACCATGGTTTTCGCCGGAACCGCTTCCCTTGCTACAACAACGCTGCCCTTTTCAACTTTCTGAGCAGCCTCGGACGCCTGGTAGAGATACATGTAACCTGCAGCCGCCGCCAGTACGGCCAGCACAAATGCCAGAGCAATCATTACCTTCGGTCGCCACAAACCTGCCCCCTCCTATCTGATCAGTTTGACCGCCTCAAGACCGTAGTCATCGCCGTGGCCCATTTCTCCAGGGTAAACCGTGCGAACAAAGCGCCCGATCACATTGTTGTTGCGCCCCCGGCCCTCAACACCCTCCAGGAAGAAGGCCGCGAACCCCCGGACCTCAACCTTCTGGTTGCTGCCGCATCCCCCCAGATATTTGACAACAGGAACGACGACGACCCGGGGGCAGTCGCGCTTGAAGTTGTCAAAAGTGCAGCCGTCACGGCACTGTCCAATGCGGTAGGATACCCCGTCCACCGTAGGGCCGGACATGTTGCCGGTCTTGACACTGATAACATCCCCCACCCGAATCATTGACCGGTAACCGTTTTTAATGGTATCTTCGTATTCCCTGGCGCCGCCCCCCTTTTGGTTGTCGAGGTCGAGGGCGCCGAACCAACCGTTCCTGCGCCCGTCATCTCCAAGGGTTGAGCCCCCGTAGCCCGCCCCTTCCTTGAGGACGTACTCCCGACCGAAATCCAGTTCCTGCTCCTCGATGCTGAAGGGCACAACCCCGACCGCCCCGGCCAGGGGAGCAACTGTGGCAGTGGCCGTAGCTTCGACTTCCCCGCTGCTAATACCCAGCACCCTGGCAAAGAAGAACCCCACGCTTCGGCGCGGCGTGACGGTGATGGAACGGCTGTCGGGTGCAACTTCAACCTGCAGTTCATCCGGCTTTACGCCGTTTTTTTCGGCATACTCCTCAGCGGTAGCCTGTGCCAGCGCCGGGTTGGCGGGAAGCTCCTGGGCGCCGGCCAGTGCGGCGGCGTCCGCGGCGTTGCTAAGCCGGACCCGGCTGGTGTAGAGGAGGCCGACATCGGCCACCAGGGCCACGAAGCCCAGCAAGGCGACCATGGCCGCTGCAACAAGGACCAGAACCGTTCCCTTTTCGCCGCAGATAGCCTGTTTTATGTTAACTATTAGCGTGCTTTCGATTTGATTTTTAACATTGCGATTTAACGGCTTCCGAAACATAATCTGACTCACTTTCCGGAGGACAGAAATGGAGTTCGGCCTCAAGCCGCCCTACTCCACACGCATTACGGCTACCGCTTTTAAGGGATAAGGATTGGGAACAATTGCCGCGATTACGGGAACGACCACCGGGACACTGTAATCAACCTCGACCCGGAGGCTGCTCCCCCGGACCCGGGACCCAACGGGCGGCTCAGGAGGATCAATGTAAATCTCCAGTTTGTTAACGTCGAGATTGGCAGCAACTGTTTTTACAGCGGTAGTGATGTCTGCATCAGACCCTCCCACAACCCCTACCCGCACCCCCTCCCGTGCGGCCTGAGAGATCACCAGGGAGGCGTTAAAAATCCGGCCGAACTCGGTAATGCCGAAAACGAGAAGCAAGAGAATGGGCAGGACCAGGGCGAGCTCCAGGATGGCCTGTCCCTTTGTTGAACGCAGCTTGCCCAGCACTGCACCCACCTCTTTAGAAAACCAACAGGTTTCCAAACCAGTAAGCCAGCAGAGTGCCTATAAAAATTGCAGCACCGTAGGGAAAAAGGGAGCTGTAAGGTTTCCTGTCCAGCAGGAGAAAGGCATCCCTGTTCCTTCTTCTCACGCCCAGAAACAAGGCACAGGCCAGAGCAATGCGCCTGACTGCACCCCAGAGCTGGCGCCTCCAGATCAGGATCCCCAGAGCAATCACCCCGCCTGCCAGGGCGGTGCCCAGGGCGGCCTGGATAACAAAAAGGGGCCCCTTCAGGGCCCCCACCGTGCCGAGCAGCTTGACATCGCCGGCCCCCATGCCTCCCAGGGCAAAGGGAACAATAAAGATAAGCACCCCCAGGCCGAGGCCGGCGGCGCTAAATTTTAAGCCGGAGAGGCCGTGCTGAGCCGAGTTCAGAATAATTCCCAAAGCCGCCGCCGGGAAAACCACCATGTTGTAGATCTTCCTTTTGCTCAGGTCGGTATAAAGGCAGATGACAAGAACAATTATGAGAATTGCATTCATCAGCACGGCCACCTCCAACCCCTCCTGACTTTTATAAAATTTCTAAGAACTTGACCTCTCCTGTTAGCAAATTATGTAAACGATTCTGCAAAAATATATTTTCTCATTTACTCGCGGTTATATAAGTACCAATATTTAGTATTCTGTATGGATGTAATTAACAAATGCATTTACTTGGGTAATTGAATCATTATTTCTGGTTTGAATCATTTATTGAATATATATTTTTTATTAGCAACTGCAGCTATTAAAGTTTATTAACAATTTCTTGGAATTTTTCTGCTAACTTACTTCCCATTGTGGCTAATATTCCAATTACAACCACTGCGATCAGGGCAAGGATCAAACCATATTCCGCCATGCCCTGTCCCTCTTCTTCCCGTATTAAACGCCTTAACATCTCACGCACGTCTTTCACCCCCTTCCATCTTCACCTACATAATTTCACCTTCGAACAACACGGCACAATTCCACCGACAACAACAACTGTTATCCGGTATGTCCTATTTTATTGTAATAACATTCTAAAAACTGCAAAATCGCCCTTTTGTCGTTCTATGCTGGGTAATTACTCCCGATTTTTATACAAGACATTAGTCCTAGTTGAACCCTGCAAACCTTTAGCGGCCTGCGTTGTAGTACTTCAGATTTTTCAGAAAATAAAGCGGCAAACGAGCGGCCCATGAAGGCCCAATAAAAGAGCCCACGCCAAACGTGAGCCCAATCCTAACTGAACCCGGCTTATCCAACTCTCTTTGTAACAAGTGTGATGCCGCAGCTTTCTCCCGCCGGGCTCGCCTTCTCACCTTTCAGAAGGCGGCCAATCAGCCTGACGACAAGGTGGGGGCGCACCCGCCCCGTCAGGTCAAAGCAGTAAACAACCTCCCCCCGGCAGAATCTGAGGCCGGTTTCCAGTGCTTGCTCCCCCGGGAATTGATCCATCTGGATCAGGGTAAAATGGTGCCTCCGGTTCAAACGCTGGAGAATCCCGGGGGTTTCATCGCCGGAACGGTCGTCCACAACCACCAGTTCAAAAAATGCCGGAACCCTGTGATGGAGCGCCAGGATGTGTCTTATAAGACCCTCAATAACAGGCGCTTGATTGCGGACGACCACGAGCAGGCTTAGAGCAGGTGGTGCATCAGGGCGGCTGCGCATGAAGCCGGTGATCCGGCAGGCAAGCAAAAACAGCCCGTATAGGGCCAAACCTGTGACGGCGAATAATAACAAATCCCACCACATGACTCTCCCTCCCTTTCCCCTGCTTCAGTATATGCCGGGGATGGGGAAGGGGTTAAAGGCTAGATCTCCACCATTCTGTTCTTTATGGCATAGATGGCGGCCTGGGTGCGGTCCTCAACCTTGAGTTTGCGGAATATGCTGGTAATATGGTTCTTAACCGTTTTTTCGCTTATGAACAGCTTGCGGGCGATGTTGCGATTGGACTCGCCCCTGGCTATCAGCATCAGCACCTCTTTTTCCCGCTCGGTGAGGGCGTGGATGCCCTCCTCCCTGGAAACAGGTGAGCTAAGGCGGCTGTACTCTCCGAGCAGCCTCCCGGTTACCACGGGATGGAGAGCGGGCTTGCCGTCCATTACATTATAAATGGCCTTGATGAGTTCGGCGGGTTCCACATCCTTGAGAAGGTAGCCGCAGGCGCCGCTGCGGATAACGTCTAACATGTCCTCGTCCTCGGCAACCGTGAGAATAATAATCCTGATCCCGGGAAGTTCACGGGTGATCACGCGGCTCGCCTCAATGCCGTCCGTACCCGGCATTTTCAGGTCCATCAGGATAACGTCCGGTTGCAACATCCGGGCCTGGTTGATGGCGCCCTGTCCGTCACCCACCTCCCCAACCACTTTCAGGTGAGGGTCAAGCTCCAATACATGGCGTAGCCCCTCTCTGATGAGAGGATGATCATCGGCAATTAGAATTCTAATTTCCTCCAACTTTATCTCCCTCCCCTTCAATGGGAATCATCACATAGATTTCCGTCCCTCTGCCCGGTGCCGACTTTACTTGCAACTCACCGTTAAGCAGCCGGGCGCGTTCTCGCATATTCAGCAGTCCGTAATGTCCCCCATCCTGCTCAACCGATTGGGGGTCAAATCCCATCCCATCATCCTTGACTGCGATTATAACCTGCTGCGGAAGGAGTTCCAGCTTCACCACCACGCGACTCGCCCTGGCATGTTTAACAATATTATTGAGAGCTTCTTGAATAATGCGGAAAAGTGCGATGCTGTACATCTGCTCCAAAGCCTTTTCCTGCCCGAAGACAAGAAATTCGACAGGCAGGCCGTACCGTTCCTGAAAATCCCCAAAAAATCTCCGCAGCCCCCCGACCAGCCCCAAATCGTCCAGAGACATGGGACGCAGGTCAAAGATTATTTTACGTATATCCTGGAGGGTGCTGCGCACCGAATTCTTCAGTTTTTCCAGTTCAGGCTTTACTCTGCCCGGCTCACGGTTCAACAACTGCTCGCACAATTCCACCCTCAAAACAAGATTTGCCAGGCTCTGGGCCGGCCCGTCATGGATCTCCCGGGCGATCCTCCGCCGTTCCTCCTCCTGGGCCTGGACGATCCTAAGCCCGACTTGCTGCTTTTGCTGCAGGCCATCCAGTTTTACGGTAATCTCTTTTAGGGTTCCCTGAAGGAACTGCAGGACAACCCCGATCTGAGTGACCAGGGTCTCCGCTTTCTCAACAGTGTGAGACAGCCGCTGCAGGCTGCGTTCCAGTTCGTCACGGCGATGGCGGAGATTTTTTTCCTTTTCCTGCAGCACGAAGAGCTGAATCTGCAGATCCTTTGCCCTTTCGTAAGCCTCTCTGATGGTATCTTCGCTGTACTTGTGGAAATCCCGGCTTACCTCCATCAGGCGGATGCGTGCCTCTTTTTCCAGCTGGACGTATCTATCAACCTGGTGGATGGTTTCCAGCGTCTCCTGCTTGGTTACCACTAGCTCTTTCCTTACCCGCTCCAGTTCACTGCGGGCATTTTCGGCAATATCGAAGATCGCTTCCTTTCCTTTTTCAATTGCAGAAAACGTCTCCTTGACAACCCGGTCAAGCGCCTCAGTTTCCACCCGATAATCCCCTGCCGTAAAAAGGCTCTGTTTTCCATATAATAAATGACCCGATTGTGCAATTCAACATAAAATAAGATGTTCCTGCCATTAATAGCAGAAAAAATGTGATTTAAGATCGAAAAAACACAACAATTTAGGATCATAGACCTAATGCCGCACGTGCATCCTCCTGGAGCTGCCTGAGCCTTCCCTCATCAGATGCTTCAGCATAGATTCTGAAGAGCGACTCCGTTCCGGAGGGACGAACGAGCACCCAGTCGCCGCTTTCAAGAATGAGCTTAACCCCGTCTTTTAGATTTCTTTCCCTGACCCGCTCACCGCTCAGATCCCTGGGTGACCATTCCCGCAACCTGGCAAGGATCCGGTCCTTTTTCCTGGGGTCGCATTTTAAATCAAGCCTGGCACTGACCAAACGCCCGAATTTTGCGGTAATCACCTGCTGGAATTCACGCAGGGATTTCCCGCTTGCCGCCACCATTTCGACAACCAGTGAGAGAGCCAGGATACCGTCCTTTTCGGGAATGTGTCCCTGGATGCTGAGACCCCCGCTCTCCTCACCGCCAAGGATGCTGCGGTGGTGAATCAGAGACTGGCCGATGTACTTGAATCCGACGGGCGTTTCCACCACGGGAAGCCCGTAATCATCGGCGATCCTGTCCAGCATGTGGGTGGTGGCCACAGTTCTGGCAACCGCCCCGCGCCAGCGCCTGTATTCCAGGAGATAATACAGTAATAAATATAAAATTTCGTTGGGAGTCACGTAAACGCCATCCCGGTCGATAACCCCGAATCTGTCGGCATCCCCGTCCAAGGCCAGGCCGAGATCGGCCTTTTCTGCAATCACGGTTTTTCTGAGATCGCTCAAACCGGCTGCAGTTGGCTCGGGCATGGAGCCGCCGCATAAAACATCCCGGTAATCGTGGATGAACTCCAGGTCACCGCAGGCTCCCCGGAAGACCTCCTCCACGTACCCAATGCCTGCCCCCCACATGGGATCAATCACGATCTTCAGGTTGCTGCCGCAAATCGCATTGTAATCCAGTATATTCCGGAGGTGGGCCAGGTACCCCGGCTTCGGGTCGAGGCTGCGGATCAGCCCCCTCTCCCGGGCCTCGTCAAGCGGGAGCCGGATCACGTCCTCCGGGCTTTTGATCACCCTGATATTTTTCTCGATGGCCCGGGTTATTTCCGGCACCGCCGGCCCGGCGTATTCGGGTATGAACTTGATCCCGTTGTATTCGGGAGGATTGTGGCTTGCGGTGATCATAACCGCCCCTCCGGCGCCGTTCTCCTTTATGGCGTAAGCGGTAACAGGGGTTGGGGTGGCCTCCTGGGGGAGCCAGCAGAAAATATCGTTTCCCGCCAGCACTTCCGCCACAGCGGCAGCAAATCTCTCGGAAAGAAAACGGTTGTCGTAGCCGATTACAATCCCGCGCTGAGACAGTCCGGATTCTTTCAGATAGCCGGCAATCGCCTGGGCTACCAAACGAACATTGGCAAAGGTAAATTCGTCGGCGATAACGGCACGCCATCCATCGGTACCGAATTTAATTTCGTTCATGTGGCGCTCCTTTCACGTGGACAATAGCCCCTGTCAATTGAGCAAATTTCACATTCAAAACCTCAATAAAATCAAGGCTTATACGCCTTAAAATAAAGGCTTCACCCCTGTTTTTGTCGAATTACTAAGGTGACAAAACCCAATTCAAACAAAAGCAGGAAGGT
>DULK01000015.1 GCA_012840385.1 Syntrophomonadaceae bacterium | reverse complement strand
TGCAGGCGCAGCGACCTACGGAGGTTGTTACTCGCCCTTGACGAAGGAGCAGCTAACGGCAGCCGAACTGAGGCATGGATGCCGAAGTAGCCGACTCCGCTGCAAGGATGCAGCGTAGGAGGCGGTCGGCTGCCGTCTGCGACGAGTCTTAGGGCGAGTTCAACCGGAGTCCGGGAGCAAGCGCAAGGATAACCAGATTTCATCCTCTGCTGGTGCCGCCGGAGGCGGCGTGGTGGTCTGTCTTGCGTTCTTTGCAGTAAGGTGTGCCTGTTTCTCTTAAAAGACATGGTTTATCAAATTCTTTACTGTTTCAGACTGCGACACCCGGGATATTGATAAAACAGTGCAAAAACCGGGAAGCTCCCACAAACCTGCCTTCATCAAAAAATCAAAAAAGTTTCAGAATAGAAAGGATGTGCGGCCATCACTTAATGTCTCTTAGACCCGAGATGGTTCGCTACATGTTACCGGAATTAAATGCAGTTTAAGGATGGCCGCTCTATGTTAAATTGGGGAGGGAATCATTGTTGAACATAGCGGTTCTCCGAGCAAGACGGCTACGTATTCGGGTTACAGGACTTGTGGCACAACGCTGCCTAACCGGGCCGGGGAACCGGCTTATTCTTCCGTATCATTAGTTAGTGATTAATCTAACCATGGAGTCACGGTCCAACCCGTTTATATAGGCGGGCAGGTCTATTTTGTCAAGCGCCTGCCTGAGCGCCGTTTCCTGGAAGGGGAGATTGATAAGGCATTCCTCCAGGCCGGAGATGTCCTCTTTGCCGAAAAAATCGCCGTAGATCTTGCAGCCCGCGATTTTTCCGTCCCTGATGTCAAGCAGCACTTCCAGCTTGCCCCACTCGAAGCGCCCCGATTTCCGCAAACCGTATCCCGGTGAGGCTCCGTAATTCCATTCCCAGGTGCCGTATTTCGTTCTCACCAGTTCCTCAACACGGGCGAGATTGCTCCCGGAGAGGTGGTGCTCCACGTTCTGCCCGCCTTTTGTCTGAAAGAGGGCTTTCACCAGTGCAGCCTTGAATTCCTCCATTTCCAGTGGGCGAGGCAAATGCTCTTTTATGTTGGTTACTCTGCTCCTCACGGAGGCGACCCCTTTTGCTACCAGTTTTTCCTGGCTGACATGCAGGGCTCGCACCAAATTGTTCATGTCGGTATCAAAGAGGAGCGTCCCGTGGTGCAGGACGGAGTTTCCGTAACGGTACTGGGCGTTGCCGGAAACCTTTTTGCCCGCTACCAGGATGTCGTTCCTTCCGGCAAATTCCGCCGCAACGCCAAGGGATCTGAGAGCGGCCACGATCGGCCTGGCAAAGCTTTCAAAATCGTAATGCCCTGTCTTTTGTCCCCTGGCAATGAAGGTGAAGTTCAGGTTCCCCAGGTCGTGGTAGACGGCACCTCCCCCGGTCAGCCTCCTGACCACCGCGATCTTTTTTTCTTTGACGAATGTGTGATTGATTTCGTCCCAGGTATTCTGGTTTCTCCCCACAATGATGGCCGGGCTGTTCTGCCAGAGCATGAAAAGGTCGTCGCCAGGGTCGAGTTCTTTCAGCAAGTATTCCTCCAGGGCGAGGTTGAAATAGGGGTTAACGGATTCGTTGATAACTCTGATCACGGGGGCCCTCCTCTCAGGAAATAGCACAAATTAGCACTACGCTTTTGGCAGGGAGTGAATCGACCTTTTGTCCACATCCATTACCGCTTCCAGGAAGGCTTCACCGAGGGTGGGATGGGGATGAACGGTGCCGATCACGTCTGACACTTTGAGCTTATTCTTAACAATAACGCTTGCCTCCTGGATGAGATCGCTGGCATGGGGGCCGATGATATGCACGCCGATGATGGTATCATTGGCGTCCGCGATCACCTTGACCATGCCGTCGGTTTCTCCCATGGCCAGGGCTTTGCCGTTGGCGGCAAAGAGGAATTTCCCGACTTTGAAGTCGATGCCTCTGGACCGGGCTTCTTCCTGGCTCAGGCCGACTGCGGCGATCTCCGGGAAGGAGAAGACGCAGGAGGGAATGGCGTCGTAGTCAACTCTGTGGTTCAGGCCTGTCATTCTCTCTACTGCCACGATGCCTTCTTCGGAGGCGACGTGGGCAAGCATCGGCCCTTTGATGACATCCCCGATGGCGTAGATGCCGGGAACGCTGGTTTCGTAATTTTCGTCTACGCTGATAAATCCCCTGTCGCAGGAGATGCCCAGCCGTTCCAGCCCCAGCCCCCGGGTAAAGGGTTTCCGCCCTGTGGCCAGCAGGACGATGTCGGCTTCGCATTCGATGGTTCCCTTTTTCCCCCGGGCAACCACTTTGAGGGTTGAGCCCTGCTGCTCGATCCGCTCGATGCCGGCCTGGGTGTGCACTTCGATTTTCTGTTTTTTCAGGTAAACGCCCATTCTCCTGACGATTTCTCTGTCCATTGCGCCCAGGAGGTCGGGCATGGATTCGAATACGGTGACGCTGCTGCCAAAGGTGTTGAAGATGCAGGCGAACTCTATTCCGATGACGCCGCCGCCGATGACGGCCAGGCGCCGGGGTACTTCATCCAGTTCCAGCAGTTCGTTGCTGGTTATGACTCCCGGCAGGCCGACACCGGGGATGGGGGGCACCGCCGGTTCGGAGCCGGTGGCGATGAGGATGCGCCTTGCTGTGATTTCTTCTCCGGCCACCAGGATGCGGCCGGGTTCTACGATCGATGCTTCCCCTTTTACCACCTCCACACGGTAACCCTTGAGCAGATCCCTGATTCCGGAGACCAGTTTGGCTACTATCCGGTTTTTTCTTTCTCTGGCGCCGGAAAGGTCGAAGCTGATGTTTTCCGCTTTTGTATTGTACTCGGTTAGCCTGGCCAGGGTCTGCAGTACCGTGGCGTTCTGGAAGTAGGCTTTGGTGGGGATGCAGCCCCGGTTGAGGCAGGTGCCGCCCAGGGCGTCCTTTTCTACCAGGGCTGCGTCCATTCCCAGCTGGCGTGCCCGGATTGCCGCTACGTAGCCTCCCGGGCCTCCTCCGATTACGATCAGGTCTTTCATTTATGGTCCTCCCTATCTCTGGTTAAGGAACTGTGGAAAAAGCGGTTCTTTATGATATGCCGCTAAGGCAGCCGGCTTTAACGATGTTCGCTTGGGGGGGGTTCCAAGGGGAGGGGGGCCGCCGGCTGCCAACGGCAAAAGTGGCTTAATGAAAAGGTGTTTAATCTTTGGGCGTCCACTTTAATATCGGATTCCGGGCCGCCCCGGTTTCGTCCGGCCTGCGGATCACCGCCCTGTGGGGTGCCTCTTTCAGCCGCTCCGGGTTTTCCCGGGCTTCCCGGTCGATTTCGAGCATGGCTTCGATGAAGGCATCCAGCCGCTCCCTGGTTTCGGTTTCGGTCGGCTCGATCATTAAGGCTTCCTCCACGATCAGGGGGAAGTAGATGGTGGGCGGGTGGCAGCGGCGGTCGATCAGGGCTTTTGCTACGTCCAGGGCGGTGATGCCCGCCTCTTTTTTCTGTTTCCTGGCGGAGGCTACGAATTCGTGCTTGCAGAGACGGTTGTAGGGGATGTCGTAGCGGCCCGCCAGTTTGGTGCGGAGGTAGTTGGCGTTGAGTACGGCGTTCTGGCTGACTGCTTTGAGCCCGCTGCTCCCAAGGGCTTTGATGTAGGTGTAGGCTTTGACCATTACTCCGAAGTTGCCGTAGAAGGTGTGCACCTTGCCGATGGATAACGGGCGGTTGTAGTTGAGGTGGTATTTCCCTCCGTGTTTTTCGATTACGGGCACGGGCAGAAAGTCTGCCAGGAAGCTCTTTACGCCGATCGGCCCGGAGCCGGGGCCGCCCCCGCCGTGGGGGGTGCCGAAGGTTTTGTGCAGGTTGAGGTGGCAGATGTCGAAGCCCATGTCCCCAGGCCGGGCGATGCCGATGATGGCGTTGGCGTTGGCCCCGTCGTAGTAGAGGAGGCCGCCGGCATCGTGGACGATTGCGGCGATCTCCCGGATGTTTTCTTCGAAGAGGCCGAGGGTGTTGGGATTGGTGAGCATCAGGCCGGCGATTTCGTCGCTCATCAGGGCGCGCAGGTCTTCTATGTCAACCAGGCCGCGCTCGTCGGATTTGACTTCGATTACTTTGTAGCCGAGCATGTTGGCGGTGGCCGGGTTGGTGCCGTGGGCGGAGTCGGGTACGATCATCTTGGTGCGTTTGGTGTCGCCGCGGCTGTTGTGGTAGGCTTTGATGATCATGGCTCCGGTCATTTCTCCGTGCGCCCCGGCGGCCGGCTGGAGGGTGAAGCTGTCCATGCCGGTGATTTCGCAGAGCATTTGCTCGAGTTCGTACATCAGTTCCAGGGCACCCTGGACGGTTTCTTCGGGCTGGTAGGGGTGGATGCCGGCGAAGCCGGGAAGGCGTGCCGCCCATTCGTTGATCTTGGGGTTGTATTTCATGGTGCAGGAGCCGAGGGGGTAGAAGCCGCTGTCGACTCCGTAGCTTTTTTGGGAGAGTTCGGTGAAGTGGCGCACGGCTTCGACTTCGCTGATTTCGGGAAGCAGCGGGTCCTCTTCCCGCAGGAGGTCTGCGGGTATCTCTTCTGTGACCATGGCCGGAGGTATGCCGCTCTCAGGCAGTGTGAAGGCACGGGCTCCTTTGACGCTTTTTTCGAAGATGAGTTTACTCACGGGCGATCCCTCCCAATATGGATGCGAGCCGGTCGATTTCGGCACGGGTGCGTTTCTCTGTGAAGGCCAGCAAGAGTGCTCGGTCGAGTTCGTAGCCGCCGATGATGCCTTCTTTTAAGAGGGCGGTGTTGGCCGCCCGGGGGTCCGGGATGGCTACTGCGAATTCTTTGAAGAAGGGTTTTTGGTATTTTAGTTTGAGGCCGGCTTTTTCAAGCTGCTGTTTGGCGTAGCAGGCCAACTGGTGGCAGCGCCTGGCGATTTCTTTGAGGCCTTCTCTGCCGACCAGGGTGAGGTAGATGGTGGCCGCCAGGGCGCAGAGGGCTTCGTTGGAGCAGATGTTGGAGCCGGCCTTCTCTCTCCGGATGTGCTGCTCCCGGGCCTGGAGGGTGAGGACGAAGGCGCGGTTTCCTTCCCGGTCGACGGTTTCTCCGACCAGCCTCCCCGGTACCCTGCGCATGAGTTGCTCGCTTGCGGCAAAGAAGCCGAGGTAGGGGCCGCCGAAGCTGAGGGGGTTGCCTAAAGACTGCCCTTCGCCGACGGCGATGTCGGCTCCCCAGGCTCCGGGCGGTTTCAGGAGGCCGAGGGAGATGGGGTCGACTGCCATGATCAGGAGGCCTTTGACGCCGTGTACGGCTTTTTCGATCTGCCGGAGTGCTGTTTCGAGGTTTCCGTAGAAGTTGGGGTGCTGGATCACTACTGCGGCGGTCCGGTTGTCAATCATGGAGGTGATGGCGTCAGGGTCGGCGCTGCCGTCTTTGCCGGGTACGGTGATGATCTCCATTTTGCCGCCCATGGCGTAGGTTCGGATGACTTCCAGGTAGCGCGGGTGGACTGTGTCGGGTATGAGGATTTTCCGGCGGCGCGTGGCGTCGCAGGCCAGAGAGCAGGCTTCGGCCAGGGCGCTGCCTCCGTCGTACATGGAGGCGTTTGCAAGGTCCATGCCGGTCAGGTTGCAGATCATGGTCTGGTATTCGAAGATGGTCTGCAGTACGCCCTGGCTCAGTTCCGGCTGGTAGGGGGTGTAGGCGGTGTAGAATTCGGAGCGCAAGAGCAGCTGCTCGACGACGGCCGGTATGTAGTGGTCGTAGGCGCCGGCGCCGAGAAAGCAGGGACGATCGTCGGCGCTCAGGTTTCGGCCGGCCAGGGCCGCCAGTTCCCGCCGCAGCTCCACTTCGGATTGCGGCCGGGGCAGGTTGAGGTCTCTTTTCAGTTTCAGCGCTTCGGGGATGTCTGCAAAGAGGTCTTCTATGTTTTTGGCGCCTATGGTGTCCAGCATCTGCCGGACTACCCAGGGGGGATTGGGTACGTAGTTCATCTGAGTTCCTCCTCTGCTACCCGGTTATTCTTCTGCTTGCTCGCAGTAGGCGGTGTACTGCTCGCCGGTCATGAGCTTTTTGAGTTCGTCCGGGTTGCTCATCTTTAAGACGGCGATGTGCTGGCCGTAAGGGTCTTTGTTGAGGGTTTCCGGGGCTTCTTCCAGGGCTTCGTTTACTGCGGTGATGGTGCCGGAGACGGGGGTGTGCATGTCGGCTACTGCTTTTACGGATTCGATGACGCCGATGGTGTCCCCCGCTGCGAATTCGCCGCCGATCTCGGGCAGTTCTACGAAGACGATGTCTCCCAGGTGGTGCTGGGCGTAGTCGGTGATGCCGATGTAGGCAAGGTCGCCTTCTACCCGCACCCATTCGTGGTCGTCGCTGTAATACAGGTTTGCTTTGATTTCCATCTTTAACATCGCTCCTTTTCTTTATGTTTTTTGTCTTTTTTATTTTGGCCGCCTGTAGAAGAGGCCCTGGCCGGTGCGCGCCTTGACGGGTTTGTTGCGGATGATGATGTCGATCTCTTCGCCCGGTTTGGCATATTCGCTCTTCACAAGGGCAAGGCCGAGGTTTTTGCCCAGGGTCGGGGCGTAGCCGCCGCTGGTGACCCATCCGATATTCTGCCCGTTCTTCTGGGCTTCATAATGGGCACGGGGGATGCCGCGCCCGGTCATTTCGAATTCCACCAGCAGGCGTTCCGGCCCTTTTTCTTTCTGCCGGGCTAGCGCTTCTTTGCCGATGAAGGAAGGCTTATCGAGCCTGACGAAGCGGTCGAGGTGCGCCTCCAGCGGTGTGATGCCTTTGTCAAGTTCGTGGCCGTAAAGGGGCATTTTGGCCTCGAAGCGCAGGGTGTCCCTTGCCCCCAAGCCGATGGGGAGCACTGCCCCTTTGCCTGCTTCCAGGATGGCTTCCCAGAGGTCGCAGGCCCTGTCAGGGGAGGTGAAGAGTTCGAAGCCGTCTTCGCCTGTGTAACCGGTGCGTGAGATGAGGCAGTCGATCCCCGCCACCTTGACCCGGGGCCGGAACCAGTAATAGTTGATTTCTTTGAGATCGGTGTCGCAGATGCTCTGCAGGATTCCTTCCGCAAGCGGGCCCTGCAGGGCAAGCTCTGCATAACGGCTGGATACATTCTCCAGGGTGACCCCGGGGATTTTGTGTTCCTGCATCCAGGCAAAGTCTTTGTCGGTGTTGGCGGCGTTGATGACCAGGAAGTAGTGGTCCCGGGAGTGCTTGTAAACCAGGAGGTCGTCAACGCAGCCGCCGTCCGGGTAGCACATCGGGGAGTAGCAGACCTGGTTCTCTTTGAGTGTGCTGATGTCGTTGGTGACCAGTTCCTGAACAAAGGCCCCGGCCTGTTCGCCTCGGATGTCGACTTCTCCCATGTGGGATACGTCGAACAGCCCGGCCTTCCGGCGCACCTGGTGATGTTCGGCGAGGATGCCTGTGGCCTTGTACTCTACCGGGAGTTCCCAGCCTCCGAAGTCGATCATGTTGCCGTCATACTTTAAGTGCATCGGGTATAGCGGTGTTCTCCGCAGTTCCATGTTTCTTATCCCTCCAGTTCTACCGTTGGTTGTTCGGCAGCAGCCCTGATGTCGGGTGCTGTCTTGCCTGTGTTCCGGCTGTTCCTGCCGCTACCCACCCCCTTTTGCGGCGTTTTTACGGACAAGGTCAAAATTAAAAACAGAGCACGGGAGATACCCTCCTGTGCTCTGTTGCTAACCTGAGAAATTCACGTGTTTCAGTTAAGCGATATTAAGCATAAACAATGCAAAAAGGGCACGGAGATATACCTCCCCTGCCCTCTGTTCTGTACCTGAGAGTTTCGCCTGAACAACATTCAGGCTTGCCCCTTCGGCGTCCGTAAGGACTTTCCAGAGTCTGTCAGAATACGGTCTTTTCACCTGAAAGATTCGCTAATACCCCGGGCAGGCATTAGCTTGCTTCTTCGGCATGAGGTTTAACCTCATTTCTCCCGTATTCTTCATCCATCTATATTAAAAATTTAATTAACTTTAATATTAGAAAAATGCAAACAACCTAACTCTTCTTTGCAATAATAATATAATAAATTTCTCTTTCATGTCAATTGCATTGTACGCATTTCGAACATCCCGATCACTTATACAAGACTTGTTACTACAACCGATTTTAAGCTTGATTGTAAAGAGGGAATCTCTCACAGATGCACCTCACTGCTTCCCGGATTTCAGCAGGATCCTTCCCCTTTGCTAATGTCCAGTGGATAATGTCCGCAATCTCCACCATAGTTTCAGTATTCATCCCACGAGAGGTAACCGCTGGAGTGCCTATCCGAATGCCGCTGGTCACCTGCGGTTTCTCCGGGTCAAAAGGTACTGCGTTTTTGTTTACCGTTATATTCACCTCATCCAGCCGGGTCTCTGCCTGTTTACCGGTAATCCCTTTATTGCGCAGGTCCACCAGCATCATGTGGTTGTCAGTGCCGCCGGAAACCAAGTTGTATCCATGTTCAAGCAGCCGCCCGGCCAGCGCTTTTGCATTCGCCACAACCATCTTTTGGTACTCGATAAACTCTGGCTGCAGCGCTTCTTTGAGGGCCACTGCCTTGGCTGCGATGACATGCATCAAAGGCCCTCCTTGAATCCCGGGGAAGATCGCCTTGTCTATTGCCTGAGCAAATTCTTTACGGCAGAAGATCATCCCTCCTCGGGGCCCTCGCAGGGTCTTATGGGTTGTGGTCGTCACGAAATCAGCAAAGGGTACCGGAGAAGGATGCAACCCGGCTGCTACCAGCCCAGCGACATGGGCCATATCAACCATCAGATATGCCCCAACCCGGTCGGCTATTTCTTTAAAACGGGCAAAATCAATGACCCTCGGGTAGGCGCTCGCACCGGCCAGAACCAGCTTCGGCCGGTGTTCACATGCTAATCGCTCCACTTCATCGTAATCTATGGTGCCAGTTTCCTTACTCACTCCATAGGATACGACGTTGAAATACTTCCCAGAAATGTTTACCGGGCTGCCGTGAGTAAGGTGGCCGCCATGTGCCAGGTCCATGCCCAGAATTGTATCCCCCGGCTTGAGGACCGCAAAGTAGACCGCCATGTTTGCCTGCGACCCAGAATGCGGCTGAACATTGACATGTTCGGCCCCGAAAAGTTTCTTCGCCCGCTCTCTGGCAAGGTTCTCAATCTCATCAACAAATTCGCATCCACCGTAATAACGCCTGCCAGGGTACCCCTCAGCGTATTTGTTGGTTAAGACTGTCCCCTGGGCCATCATCACGGCCTTGCTCGCAAAATTCTCCGAAGCAATAAGCTCAATCTTCGTTTGCTGACGTTTCAATTCTTTGTTAATGAAGGAAGCAATCTCAGGATCTACCTGAGCTAATTCGTTAGCCAATTCTTTACAACTGTTGAGCATCTTTTTAATACTCCTTTTCCACGTCAAAAATACATAAGTTTTTTCTAAAGACACATAATTGCGTAAGGGAAGAGTACCATATTACAAGTGCGAGCGTAGATGGCCGAAAACTATGCTAGAAATATTTGTAACCGCAATAATGCCCCAATTCTTTTTATATCCTTTTTTATGTAGGGTAAAGCGCAGAAAAGAAATTACTTTTCAATGCCCTTCAAACACCGGCTTCCGGATCTCTACAGTATCACAGCCGCACTTTCGCGCGGCCACGGCATGTTCCCGGAACGCCCCCTGCATGGCCAGTATTCCTATCTTCATCAGAATTCTTATCCTTTCCTTACCACCCGCGGGCCGCCAGGCGCTCCTCGGGCGTGATGGTGGACAGCTCCAGCCCCCGCATGGCCTCGCCCAGCCCCCGGGAGACTTCTGCCAGGATCTTGGGATCGTTGTAATGGGTTACCGCCGCCACAATCGCCTTCGCCCGGGCCGCCGGGTCCGAGGATTTGAAGATGCCTGACCCTACAAAGACTCCATCTGCCCCCAGCTGCATCATCAGGGCGGCGTCGGCCGGTGTCGCCACACCTCCCGCAGCAAAGTTCACCACCGGGAGACGCCCCAGGGATGCCACTTCTTTGACCAGTTCGTAGGGCGCCCCCAGCTTTTTGGCGGCTGCCATGAGCTCTTCCGGGGGAAGGTTCTGAAGCCACCGGATTTCCCCCATGACGGTGCGCATGTGGCGCACGGCTTCGACGATGTTCCCGGTTCCCGCTTCCCCTTTCGTCCGGATCATGGCCGCCCCTTCCCCGATCCTCCTCAGGGCCTCGCCCAGGTCCCGGGCTCCGCATACGAAGGGTACTTTGAACTGGTGCTTGTCGATGTGATGGGATTCGTCCGCCGG
>DULK01000014.1 GCA_012840385.1 Syntrophomonadaceae bacterium | reverse complement strand
TGCAGGCGCAGCGACCTACGGAGGTTGTTACTCGCCCTTGACGAAGGAGCAGCTAACGGCAGCCGAACTGAGGCATGGATGCCGAAGTAGCCGACTCCGCTGCAAGGATGCAGCGTAGGAGGCGGTCTATTTTCATGATTTTTGTCCTTGTTTATATTCCGGGGAATAAGGAAAATATAATTGTGGATATCAGGAGGAACGGTAGTGATCCTTGTTGAGCAGAAAAAGGTTTTATATAGCGAGTGTTGTTGTTGCCGCAATCGTGGCGGCTTTTATTTCGCTCTTTCAGTTGCTGCCGGCCAAGCCCGGATTGACGGGAACGCAGCCAGCGAAAAAGACCGCGCCTCCAAAGAATCACTCCGAACCGGTGCATTACAGGGATAAAGTCGCCGTTTTGCTGTATCACTGTGTGAGCCCGAGTCAGGGCGGCAGGGGCACCATCACCCTGGACCGCTTTGAGGCGGATCTCCGTGTTTTAATGGAAAACGGCTATCGCTTTATCCCGGTCTCGCAACTTGCGGCTTTCCTCGAGGGAAAGGGGAGTGTCCCTCCTAACGCGGTTGTTCTAACCTTTGATGATGGATACAGGCGGGTTTACGACTGCGTGTTTCCGGTTCTGAAGAAGTACCGCATTCCGGCAACCGTTTTCGTTATCGGCCAGGAAACCGGCACCCATCCTGCCTTCCTCACCTGGGAGGAACTGCGTTGTCTTGAACGGAGCGGATTGGTGACGGTCGGATGGCACACCTTCGAACAGCACTACGGTGTCGTGACCCCGGCCCACGATACGAAGCCGGCGACGATTGCACCCATACGCCACCGGAGAGGGGTTTACGAGACGGAGAGGGAATACGAGGCCAGGATGCTTGCGGACAGCCGCCGCTGCCAGGAAATCATGCTGGCCAGGCTGGGACACACCTCCCCCTACTTCGCCTACCCTTACGGCGCATATACGCCTTCCCTGGTTAGGATCCTGCGGTCGGCCGGTTACCGTTACATGTTCACCGTTCTGGTGGGTGTGAACGAAAAAAAACAGGATAAGGCGCGGCTTTACCGGATCGACGCCGGGAAGCCGGAACTTTCCCCCCGGGGCCTGCTCGAAACCCTTAACTACGCTGCATTGAACCCCGACCGTCCCAACGGCCCCCCAGCTGCCTGGTGGCCGGAAGAATGGAAGGAATAGGGGTTAAGTACAATATTTTTATGCATCCTTTGCCCGGCTTGAAGGTTGCTCATGCCCGGCATTCCGCTTTTTGGAAGGCAGAAGCCGGATCCTGCACACCGCGGGGTACCGCTACCTGTTCACCGTGATCAAGGGTGTGAACAAAAGAGGGCAGGATGCGGCGCATATTTACAGGATAAATGCCGGATCTCCTGGGTTTCGCCGGAGCGTCTATATGTTACAATAAGGTGTGCGATAAAAGGATAAGGCAAACCTGGTGTCCTTTTTCGATCCATTTTATAGACAGAGTATCACAAAATAAATACTCATGATGCAAAGTCCCAGTGGCACGCCAAGCTTAGCCCATTCCCGGCTTTTTATTTTCAATTTGCCAGCGGAGATAATATTGGGAATATTGCCAGGAATGAGCATACCGCCGCTAATTAGCAATCCCAGTAATATACTCTTAATCTGGGTAGGTGTCATCATATTACTAATTTCAGCTGCAGTTAGGGTGGCATTATCTAATATCGCCGAAATCATATTTAACCAGAAAAGTGTTTTGCTATTAAGGCCGATTACGTACCTGTCAATTACTGGCTTGAAGCCTTCACTCAACATTACCAGTGCCATGACAAAAATGTAAACTTTTAATGCCCGGATGAAAATTTCCTTGAAATTAGCGCATTCATTTTCGTCTACAAAAGATGCCGGTTTACGCTGCGGTTTGATATGATAATAGGCAAAGCCAGCCATGGTGACGATGCCCGGAATGATGTAGATACCAAGCAGTCGAAAAAGATACCAGAAGTCCTTCCCTAGCTTGGAGATAGCTATAGTGGCAAGCGGCTCACCGACTGGTGTAAGGACAGCACCAAAACCAATCGAGAAACAAGCTATAATAACAAGTGAGATCTCCTGCTTGCGCTCTAGATTGAGGGTGTTAACGATTTCGACTAGTATTAACGCAGAAATAATGGCCGTAATTAAACCCGAGGCTAATCCCAAAATGATTATCATGAAAAAGAAAAAAAGTTTCATCGATATGACTTTTAAGATCTTTTCAATTATCTTTCTTATATGGTACTGAAAAACCGTGAAAAACAATCCTGCGATAAACACCGCGCACGTAATTGATAGGGGTGATTTAATAACCTTGATAAATAATCCCGTATTAAAATTATGTTTAACGATCCAGACCCTTGAAACCAGAGTTGCACATAGCCCCATGACAAAAAGAAATAACTCTAGATTTCGTTCGATTAATTTTGAAACTAATGGCATAACCAGAACGGCGAGGATAATAAGCGCTAAACCGATGACCATTTTTATCCCCCAATCTACTAATCTTCTCTGCAGTTCAGACTGTTAAGCATATACATCTCCACTCTGATGGAGAGAGGGGGAGAGTCATAACAAGGGCTGCCCCTAAAATGAATTGGAACAGCCCTTTCGTTTTAGAACGCGGATTCCTTAATTTACGGTTCTCTCTCGATCGGGAAAGTCATGCAGTGTGGCCCGCCGCCACCCTTAAGGATCTCAACTAAATCTACCGTTACTACTTCTAAGCCGAGTGCTCTGAGTTGTGCATTGACGTCCTTGTTATTGGTAAAGGTTAATACTTTACCGTTGCCCAAAGCCTGTATATTACAGTAGTGTTTGAAGACCCCCTCCTGCGGGACATCAATTAAGGTAAAACGCCTCTTTTCAAGCATCTTGAGGAAATTGTACGGAAGCGCTTCTTTACATACAACTGCAACTCTTTCTGCCACGATGTTAAAGCACATATCTAGGTGTAGATTCTGTCTCAGGCAGGGAACAGGGATCATCTCATAGCCATACTCGTGCAATTGTCTTCTAACGTTCTCAAACCCATCCCAATCTGTTCTTGCGATAATCCCGCACGCCAATGTGTAGTCATCGAGGAACCAGAAATCACCACCTTCAAAAGCACCGGCAGTACATCGCGCAATGCAGGGAACGCCTAATTCTTTCATCTTTGCTTCGTATTCCGCAGTTTCAGGTTTACGACATGGCTCGCGAAAATTACCCATTATAAAACCTTCAGCTACACAGGCACCGAAATCTCTCGCAAAAACCTCATAGGTCAAACCTGGCTTCGGGTCCATAATCTCGACTTCAACGCCGTTCTCCTTGTATGCCTGCACCAAATCGGCATGTTCTCTCATACAGGCTTCTTTATTGGCTTTTTCACCCTTCTCCAGCCAACTCTCAGTGATGACATTGATAGGTTCGAACTCAAAATAGGTCGGTGGGCAAAGGAGCACTCTCTTTAATACACCTGTTGAATTACACACCCATTTCTTTTTCATTAAATTAATCCTCCTTGTAATTATTATTTTTGATTGAGAGTCTTGTAAGGCAAAATTTTTTCTTGTTTATGTAATTTGAATTTCTACATAAATCCCCCCTTTAACAGAATAACTTTTTTGTGGAGTTAAACTGCTCATCTTTAAGACTTCAATCCGACCACAAGACTCTCAATTTACGAACTTTGTAAAGAGTTACAACCGGTTTTAAGGGAATTGGTGACTTTTAATGTTATTTAATTTCTTCGGCGATATTGCCCAGAATCAACTTTGCACGTTCCTCTTCTGGTATGCTCTTGTCCCTGAGGGCGTAAAATACTCCACCAATTACTAACAGAAGTAAAAGCAATATATACTCAGTCGGCCATTTTAGTGACGCTGGGCTACCTGGGAATAACATGGCGATGAGCAGGAGTATTCCTATTATGCTGCCAAAATAACCAACCACTTTGCCGCCCGGCATCAGGACAGGTCTGTTTAATTGCGGTTGCGTTTGTCTTAGCTTCATAACCGATAGAAGTGTCGATCCCCATAGTATGATGTAGGCAAAGGCCGCAACATCAATGAGAGGAATCAAAGCTGGCTTTCCAATAAAGGGTGCTATGGCTGCTAGACCGGAGACAAAAATTATTGCCGTTATTGGAGTTTTATATCTTGGGTGCAGTTTTGTGAATGCAGTGGGCACTAAACCAACTTCACCCAGAGAATAGAGTAAACGTGTGGCACCGTAAAAACATGCGTTATACACTCCAATTACACCAAAGCAAGCTGCAATTGTAAGTAGAGTTCCAAAAAAGGCAGTCCCCATAGCTTGTGTGGATGCTGTAGCAAAAGGAATATCTACAGTCACGAGTTTCTGCCATGGCACGATCCCGGATGGTGCAAAAGTAGTCAGCATGTACATAAATGTCGCTACAATTATGGAGATTATCACAGCCTTGCCTACTTTTGCCCGCTCCAAACCAATATTAGCTTCCTCAGCACCTTTCGCTATAGTCTCCCATCCGGCAATTGAAAAAGGTAGCATGGCAAGTAAAGCCAAGATACCTGAAGATGCTGGCTTTGCCATAATTGGTTGAAGGTTGGCGGGATTAAATTTAAATAATGCAGCCACAGTAGAGATAATAACCAGTCCCAGAACAGTTGCGGTAATTACCGTCTGGAACTTTGATGATAGCTTGACTCCCTTATACTGCAATATCCCAATTCCAATTATTATGACTAGCCCAATCAGGACAGCCGGTGCTGTGACCGTAAATTCTCCTATCTTGTAAAGTGGCGCCATAGTTTTTAAACCCGGAAAGAGGTAACCGAGCATTCTTGTCATGGCAACTGATTCCCATGCACATAGGATGATGTTCACCAGTACGCCAAACCACCCGGCTATCATTCCGGCCAAGCCACCAAAGGCTAAATAAGAGTATGCCATCTCCCCTCCAGCAAGCGGGATCATGGGTACTGCTTCTAGATAGGCCAGAGCTAGGGGTAATTCAATAATGAGGCAAAGCAACATCGCCAAAATAGCATTTACCGGACCGCCTGCTGTGTCCAGCCAGATACCGCTCATGATTAACCACGAGGCACCGAACACACAGCCAATACCCATCCCCAGAAAACCTGTAAAACTTATGGCCTTGTTTAAATGCTGTTTCTCCATACTTACTTGAGAAACTGCCATAAAGATATAACTCTCCTTTCAAAAGGTTATTGTTTACTTCGCAATGTTTAACTGTTTAATATCACGCTTTGAATCAGGGAACGAGGGAGATAAGTAAGTATTTCCGGACGGCAAGGCTCCTATGATTGTTGTTCCGTCCAGCCCTGCTAAGGCTTTTTCTGCAAGATGGAGCGATGAGATGATGGCCTTACGGTTTGAATTAGAATTGGCAAACCTTACTGCTGCTTTAATCTTTGGAAGCATCGAACCAGGTGCAAAGTGACCTTCAGCCATATATGATTCTGCCTCAAGTGTAGTCATCATATCTAGATTTCTTTGGTTGTTTTGCTTGTAGTTAATTGCTACTTTATCTACTGCTGTCAGTATTAAAAGTGTATCAGCATTGATTTCTTCGGCGAGTTTCTCTGCCCCAAGATCCTTATCGATCACTGCAGCTGTTCCTGATAGCATACCGTTTTTATCTTCAGTTACTGGAATACCACCGCCCCCTAATGCAATAACTATTGCACCGGCTTTTAGCAGCATTTTAATTGCTTCAATCTCAACTATTCTAACCGGTTCGGGGGAAGCTACCACTCTTCGCCAACCTCTGCCGGCATCTTCTTTAACTATGTATCCCTTTTCTTTACTCAAGTCTCTGGCCTCTGCCTCAGAATAAAACGGCCCAATGGGTTTGGTAGGATTTTCAAAAGCGCTATCGTTCTTGTCAACAACTACCTGTGTTATTACAGTAACAACCGGTTTTTTAATGCCGCGTTTTAAAAGAGTATTCCCGAGCGCCTGTTGGATATGGTAGCCGATGTATCCCTGGCTCATGGCACCACAGACATCTAAAGGCATTGGTGGTGTAATCTTTGCTGCATACTCACTTGCAAGAAGAATTCTGCCTATCTGTGGGCCGTTGCCGTGAGTAATCACCACTTTGTTACCTTCTTCAATGATATCCGCTATATATGATGCAGTGCTTTTAACAATATCTAATTGTGCTTCCGCTGTTGCGGGAAACCCGTCCTTTTGCAGGGCATTTCCCCCAAGTGCGATTACAATTGTTTTAGACATATCTTGACACCGTCCAATTTCTAGTTTTTCCTTATCTTTTTTGTTGACAATTAACAGGGTTAAGGTTTAATAAAAAACTGACGAATTTTTAATCTGTTTTGTTGACCCAGATCCCATGTAAAGGCAAGAAGCTCTTTACATGGGAGATGGTCAACTTTTTTGTTTTTGATGGAGATTCTCAGGATTTATTCAATTATTTTCTATATTGCGGTAGCAACCATTACTGCCGCTACGGTATGCATCCTGTTTTCGCCTTGATCCCAGACAACGGATTGCGTGCTTTCTATCACTTCGTCTGTCATGTCTTCACCACGGAAGCCCGGTAGGCAGTGCATGAAAATCGCGTCCTTCTTAGCTTTTCTCATGGCATCCATATTGATCTGGTATGGTCCGAAATCCTTGATCCTTTGCTCTTTCTGAAGTTCGTTCTCACCCATACTGTGCCAGGTGTTTCCATAGACCACATCTGCATCCTTCAGACAGGCATCAAAGTCTTCTGTAAAGACAATTTTTGCACCCGATAATTCGGCATGCTTTTTCGCCACCTCTACCACCTTTGGATCGGCTCCATATCCCTTAGGAGTAGCTATGTACATATCCATACCGAACATACTCGCCCCGATCATCAATGAGTGGCAAACATTATAAATATCACCGGCATAGCATATCTTGATGCCCTTAAAGTCTCCCTTCTTTTCTTTAATTGTGAGCAAGTCTGCAAGTCCCTGGCATGGGTGTGCTAACGCTGTTAGGGCGTTGATAACCGGGTTTTTCATATAGTAGGCGAACTCTTCAACTATCTCGTGTCCAAAAGTCCTGATATAGAGACCGTCAAAATACCGATCAAGTATTCTTGCTGTATCCTTGATCGGCTCTCCTCTGCTAACCTGCAGTTCGTCCGGCCTCAGGTAGAATGACTGCGCTCCCAATCTCGCCGCAGCGGCATGAAAGGAGTTCCTGGTCCTTGTCGACTTTTTCTCAAAGATCATTGCATATGCCTTGCCCCTTAGATATTCGTGCGGTTCCCTCATTGTCCATTTTTTCTTTAAATCAGCTGCCACATCGAGTAAATACGCCACCTCCTCCTTAGTAAAATCCATGAGAGCCAGAAAGTCTTTGCCGCGAAACTTGTCCCTCATGTAAAACATCCTCCTTTTGGTATAATTTTTATTTGCAACAATGTTTGTGCCTGGGGCACTGTTGCATTAAGTAATTGAGCAATTCTCTTACTCACTTTTAATGACCTTTATATATACCTACAACCATCTGAAGAGATATTTGTTTGTTTATAATAAATACTTAGATGCAAAGTAAAAAAAACTGCCCTGTGATCGGGCAGCTAAACGACTTATATTTTTTATCAAGTCGCTTCATTCTTTGATTAATTTAGGCTCTTTGGTTTCGCCCATTGCGTTGAATATGCTCACAACAATGAAGGTAATCAGGCTCGTGGCCATCCCATAAATGATCGGGGTCGTAGAAGTTATGCCTTCTTTAAAGAAAAAAAACAGCACCGCAATGGCGCTAGTAATGATAGATGACATAGCTGCCTTGTACCCAGCCTTCCTGTAAAAAAAGGCGGCAAAAACAGGCACAAAAATACATGCGGATAGAAAGGCATATGCGATGTCCAGAGCTACCAGGACGTCTTGAAGCCATATAGCACACATTAGAACAATTAAACCAATAATCAATATCAATACCCTGTTTAACCGTAGTGTCTTCTTATCATCTATTTTTGGATTAATGAAACGGATATAGATGTCGTTGAAAAGTATCGTGGATGAAGCCAGTAAAGTACCGCTTGCAGTCGACATTAACGCCGATATTACACCTGCGAGAGTAATCCCTATTGCGCCCACAGGCATGAATTTTATAACACCTGTCGCAAAGGAAAGTTGAGGGTCTTTTAATTTGGGGAATACTACAAGAACACACATCCCTAGCAGCACTGTAGCTATTCCATAGATAATGCAATAAATTCCGCTGAAAATAGTTCCTTTCTTGGCAACATTTTCATCTTTAGCTGTAAAGACCCTTTGCCAGACATCTTGTCCGATCATCATTCCTGGGACAAAGAGCAAAAAGTAGCTAAATATTTGTTTAAACCCCAGATTACCTAGGTTAAAGAAATTGGCCGGGAGGGAATGGTAGAGCTCATTAAACCCTCCAACCTTCGTTAGTCCAAAGAAAGGTGCCAGGATGACAACACCAATCGTCATTAAAAAGAATTGTATAGTATCGGTTAAGGTAACAGACCACATACCGCCAAAAAATGTATAGAAGATTGTTATTCCACCGCTGACGATCATTGATATCTTGTTTGACCATCCCATCATGACGTGAAGGATTGAACTGAGTCCGATGACCTGAACCGTGCTGACCATGGCACAATAGATAAAAGTTAAGATAGCACTGAAAATGCGCGTAGAAGGACCATAATGCATTTCCAGTACTTCATTTATGCTGTAAACATGCAGTTTGGAGAGGTTAGTGGATATTAAGATTCCCAGCAGAATGATGCCGAAACCGATCATAAATACCAGCCAAACGCCGGAAATCCCAAACTGGTAGCCGAGTTTGGTGCTTCCAATAGTCGAAGCTCCACCCAGCACGACTGCTGACAGGCAGGCTAGAAACATCCAGGTCGGTAATCTGCGCCCAGCAACAAGAAAATCCTCTTTGGTTTTTGCTGACCTCATACCAATAAAACCGCAAATAATCATTACTCCAAAATACAAAACAACCAATATTGCGTCGATTTTACTTAACATGCGTCTACCCCCTTTGAAAAAGTTATAGATATTTAAGGCACCAAATATATAAGTACTTCATTGTTTCATTCTTCATTGCCAGTTAGTATCTCTTTGTTAATCTTCACATATGTTGGTATAAATTTTTATAGGTATATACCAAAAACTATGGGGGCAGTTATTTTCTTAGTTTTATTAACCAAGCAGCGGAACAGTGCGGATAAAAAAGCTGGAATCCTTAAATAAGATTTTTTAGGAGAAAATGAATTTTTAACCCCAAATAGAGGTTAAATAAATCTTCACTTTTTTTTAAGCTAAGCCCGGTCAGGGACTCGATTTTTTCCAATCTGTATCGCAAGGTATTGATATGTACAAAAAGCTTTTGAGCCGTTTTATTAAAGCAAAAATTGGATTTAAAATAAGTATCCAGCGTAGTGATTAGGTCTGATTTATTTTTGGTATCATAATCCGCCAGTGGTTTAAGCGTCCTATCGTAAATTTCCCTGATGTGTCTCGTGTCCAGATCTCCGCTGTTTTTAATGAAAAATTTCAAAATGCCGAGGTCATTAAAATAGACAATGTCATTATCTGGATCGTTGAGTGCTACTTTTAATGCGTAATATGCATCTATATAGCTCTCGTTTACCTTAAGTAAATCTTTCCATTCGCCTATCCCTATTTTGACATTTTTTAAATAAAACACTAAGATGTTCTTGAGTTCTGTAATTATTCCAGAGAGTCTAGACGTTATTGCTTCCATTTGTGGTAACAATATGGCAATATAATCTCCTCGATCGTATATTAATGCGTCTTTTAAAATATTTATACGGTTAGTAATTTCTCTAATGACGCTGTCCTTTAGAGAATCCAATGTGAATTCATTCTTTTTGAGCCTTCCAATTTGTTTGTAGTAGTTTTTATAGATCGATGTATTCACTAATATAACGGCGTACCTGTCATACATTCGTACACCTAGAAAATGCGCTCTCTGGTGAATTTCCTCCAAACTGGTTAATTTCCCTTCAAGTAGTTCTCCCAGGAATTCATTGAAAAATTTCCTCGATACCTTTTGTATATTCCTTTGCTTAATGATCTCTAGGGCAGCCATTATGCATGCCCTCTCCAGGGTCACGATATCATCTTCTTTCAAGCTTTCAACATCGATTTTTAACAAAACCGCCAGGTAACCGAGCAGGAAGTTGTCATGTTCTATTCGCACAAGACAGACCTTTATACCCAATTTATTCAACTTATTGCTCGCAAAGCTGTAAAAGACAAAATTCGATTTAACATCTTGTTTCTTCTTGAGGTGATTTATGATGTTTCCGTTGTTTAGAAGTTCCTTAAAAACAAATTCCCACTCATCATCCCGGGATTTTGCCATGGGTTTAAACAGGGAATCTACGATGGCTACAGGGGCCGTGATCAATTCCTTTATGCTGTTGCAGAGCACTTCAAGCCCGCCTTCTTGAAGCAAGATCTTCATAAGCCGGTTGTGTACTGCCAAAGATTTTTCCAGAACCTTATAATTCTCATTCACTATCCTGTGTAAAACCGGGTCGATAATATCTCTCCAGCTACAATCCGCAGGCAATTCAATAATCGGTATGTTCAATTCGTTTGAGAGTTGGATCATCTCGTTAGGCACAGTTTCGATGTAACTTTTCAGCTTAATTCCAAGGGCGGCGACATTCTTTAACTTAAGCACCTTAATGAGTTGTTTCTGAGCGACAATATCATCCTTTATCGCAAAAACATTTGTTAAAACAAATTCATTTCCCTTCAGCCAGTTCTCGATATTGGGAACATCCATTACGGTAACAGTTTTAACGATGTTGTCGAGTCCTCCCATCCCAGATATAATCCGGGATCTCTGTAGCGGACCAATGTCCATAATCTGTCTGACAGTCAGGTACATGCTCTTCCCCCTTTCCGGAATTAACCGATTATTTACTAAATATGCTAATGGTACATAAAACCACCATTTGCCTGAGGGGTTTGAGTTTTGCCGGTAATTGAGTTGGTGGTTCCGTTGTCCTCTGTATTCTTGATATTTGTTAATTCGCTTTTTTTCGACAGATTCCTATCCCCGGACAAGCTAATGGCCGTTGACAACCGGGGGATGATCACCGCCAAAGTATCAAACCCATCCATAAATAGCTCGTTGGTAGTACATTGCATTTTCATCCTGCTGTTGATGTCAGATCATTTTTTCCAGACAGACCACCACGCCGCCTCCGGCGGCACCAACAGAGGATGAAAATACCCGCCGGGTCTACCGGCGAGCGACCTATGGAAGGCCGGGTAACAGGACAGGCGAAGCGAGGATGACAGGTCGGGATGCGAGTACAGAC
>DULK01000013.1 GCA_012840385.1 Syntrophomonadaceae bacterium | reverse complement strand
GCGTTTGGCCTCGCTGCAAATCCATTCTATCGCAGATAAAGAGGTGTCTGTACTCGCATCCCGACCTGTCATCCTCGCTTCGCCTGTCCTGTTACCCGGCCTTCCATAGGTCGCTCGCCGGTAGACCTGTCGGATATTTTCATGCTCTGCTGGTGCCGCCGGAGGCGGCGTGATGGTCTGCCCTGAAAATATGTTCCGGTTTATCCTTGCGCTTGCTCCCGGACTCCGGTTTAACTCGCCCTAAGACTTGTCGCAGACGGCAGACGACCGGCTCCTATGACGCCGTCCATGGCGAATAGTCGCCTATCAAATTCCTGTTTCGCTTCGGCTGCCGTTAGCTGCTCCTCGCTAAGGGCGAGATAACAACCTCCGTAAGGTCGCTGCGCCTGCAAGGATAAACCACTACTTTCATCCTTTTGATGGTGCTGCTTGGGCGGCAAGAGCGTCTCACAAGAAATCCCCCGCTGCCAGGATCTCCCTGAGCAGCTGCAGCTTGCAGGCATCCCGCCTCTCGTTCGGCACGTTTTCTTCGAGCATTCGGAAGGCGGTGTTCAGCAGGAAGAACTCCCGCTCCGTCAGGATACCCCTTTGGGCCAGGGTATAGAGCCACCTTTGGAAATCTCCTCCTAAGCAATCGCCGGACACATCCTTTCCCGGCGCCGGTCCCGGGGCGACACCCAGTTTCCAGATCCTGATGTAACCGCTGCCGCCCCGGCGGCTCTCCACCAGGTAGCCGTGTTTCGGGTTGAAACGGGTATTGATCACATAGGTCACCTGGGAGGGCACGCAGTCGAAGCGCTCGGCGATCTCCTTTCTCCGGACTTCGATCCATCCCTCAGGGCTTTCTCTGAGGAGTTGTTTGAGGTAGGCTTCTATCGCGGCAACAAGAGACCTGAACTCCATGAAACCACCCCGGATCAACAATGGGATTTGACTATCCTTGACTTTGACTTTCTTTGATTATTATAGCATATTAATGGGGAAAACAAACCCGAACACGGTTTATTTTCCCCGGAATATTCCCTTGTTAATCCCGCAGCCCCGGGATTTTAAGGGTATCTGGAAATGTTTCATTAAAAATCTTGCGCTTCCATTCCCTTGCTAATGGGATTGATGTGACATGCTCATCATACCGTCATGCTGTGCGATAAAAAAAGGAAGCCGCCTTATTTTTTAAGGGGGGTCTAAAGGCGGCTTCAGGGGGCGTCAGAGTTAGAATGGGGTGTTTGAACCGATAAAGCACGCTATATCATATTTTAGGAAGATCTCCTGGATATGCAGCAAAACGTCTTCAGGCGTCCCTTCGGATTCAGAGTATTTATATTTCATGCCGAGTTGCTTGTACTTGGAGTCCCCCAACCTGTGAAAGGGTAAAATGTTGACGATTTCCAGGTCGCACCCTTTCAGAAATTCCGCCGTAGCTCTGATGTTCTCATCTGAATCGTTGAATCCCTCAATAACCGGGATTCTGATCACCAGCAGTCCCGGCCAGTCGGAGGCAGCCAGGGTTTTGATATTGCTCAGAATCAGTTCATTCCTGACACCGGTATGTTCCATATGCTTATCCGGGTCCATGTGCTTGAGGTCCACAAAGGCGAAATCCAGCAGGTTAATCACTTCCATAAAGGTCTCTGTGCTGGCGAACCCGGAGGTTTCTATCGAGGTGTGAATAAATGACGCCTTACAGCGTTTCAGCGCCTCAAGGAGGAAATCCTTCTGCAATAAAGGCTCGCCACCGGTGAAAGTAACCCCTCCACCATCGCCCCAGAATTTCCTGTCCCTTTCTATCACTGCCATCAGTTCATCTACGGTCATCCATTTCCCGGACAGGTTCAGCGCCTCGTAAATGCATGCCTTGGTGCACTCATACGTTTTGCAGTCCCTGCAAATGTTTCTGTCTATGTTAACCGGCTGTTCGGCGTCCCCGGACTCCGCTATCGCCTCGTACGGGCAGGCGCTGATGCAGCGCCTGCAGTTGCGCTCATGGTATTTA
Source organism: Syntrophomonadaceae bacterium (assembly GCA_012840385.1). Classification (GTDB taxonomy): domain Bacteria; phylum Bacillota; class DSM-12270; order Thermacetogeniales; family Thermacetogeniaceae; genus DULK01. The sequence goes on along the minus strand of DULK01000013.1, from coordinate 47,312 downwards.
CACTTCGACACCCTGTAAAGGACTCTCTGCTTGAGTTCCTGCCCTTCCGGATTTGCGCACCAGTCGCAGCTCAACGGGCAGCCGCTCAAGAACACCAGGCTCCGGCAGCCGGGCCCATCGTGCACGGAATATCCCTGGATATCGAAGACCAGTCCCTTTCTTTCTTCTACCATTTCTCACTCCACTCCTTCTTGTTGGTTGAAAAGGCTTTGACTTAACCGGAACCATCTATTTCTATTTCACAGGTTCAAAGGGAAGGCGGCGCATCTCAAAGCAACACGCCGCTTCCCCCTCCACCGGACTGGTCTGAAACCGTCTTTAAGCTGCGGTTTCGGCATCTTTCCTGACCATTTCCCTCTTCGCCTCAGCAGCCAGGGGCAGTGTCAGGGCGAAAATGGCAGATGCTGCAAATGCGCAAAGAGCAAAGATGATCGAGTTGTTGTAAGTACCCGACTTGTCGAAGAGATAGCCGCCCATGAAGCTTCCAAAGGCAGGCCCGATCCCCATGACGATCAGGGTGGCCAGCCCCCAGATCTTGCCCAGGGAAACTCTCCCGTAGACCGAACCCGCATAACCGGCCACTCCACCCGGCTCGATCGCCCAGTAGATTGCAAACAGAATGCAGGCCAGAGCACCGAATACCAGGGACTGCTTGGTGAGTATCAGCAGAATACACGCCAGCACGCCCACGGCCGGGGCAAAGACGAGCATGATCTTCCGCCCCATTGTTTCATTCTTAACTGCTTCCACAACCTTGTCCGATATCCATCCCAGCAAGGGCATTGTAAATATCCCGGCGATACCAATGGCAACATACAGGTTGGTGGCGGTACCGAGCGAAAGCTTGACATCCTTCACCCAGTACATGATCACCTGGGTCCAGATGAGGAATTCGGCCACCATGCTCGTCAGGAAAGCCAGGATGGCACCCCAGATGGCGTACTTTCCGAAGGCCTCACCGAGGCTCCAGATATGCTCCTCCTTGACAGGAGCGCCGCCTCCGGTCTGCAGGCCGAAAGGCTTGAAACCATATGCCTCCGGATTCTTCTTGGCTACCAGGGCGGCAATGATCAAAGCGATGAGGACCACCACGGCCAGGCCCTGCATGGCGACTCTCCAGTCGGTGGTCAGGAGAATCCTTTTTACTCCGAGGCTGAGGAGAACCTGCGCCATGGGAGCCCCCATAAACGCCAGTCCCCACATGGTGGCGTACGCCTTACCCACATACCACTTCCTGACCGACACCGTCGAGGAAACCCACAGCATACCCGTGCCGATCCCGGCAAATATCGCATATGAGGCCAGATAGGCGGCGTAGCTGTGCACAAGGCTTGTTAAATAAAAACCGAGGGCGCCGAAAATTGCTCCCAGGAAGTAAGCCGGCTTCGTCCCGTAGCGGTCGATAATCATCCCGCTGAAGAAAGCGGTGATGGCGTACAGAGTCATCATCAGAGAGTAGCCGAGAGAGGTCTGGCCGACGCTCCAGTGCATGCTGTCCCGCATCGGTCCCAGCATGACGGAAAAGGTAGACCTGTAACCGAAGAGGCAAAAGACGGCAAGCCAGGCAGCGGCCACTACGCAATAACCCGTCTGTTTCGCCTTTGCATTATCCTCCATCTTTGCGCCAACCTCCTTTGGTCGTTCTGGCATTGGTAAAACGAACTTTGCAAACGAAATTAACAATTGAATAACTGCTTTTGGGTTCCCCCGCGGCGGCCGCCGCGGGGGATGACTCAAGCTATTTTGCGCTGTAATTCTCGCAGGTTACGGTGATCAGATCAGCAAAGGTCCAGGGCTTGGTCTTCTCTGCTTCACAGGTTCCCATCGTATCCTGGCCGGGATCGGCTGTGAAATGAGCGCAGTTTTTGCACTTGGGAAGTGTCCTGAATTTTTCGCATACAGGTGTGTCGATCAGGACCATTTGCTTGTGGACATTGCAAATACCCTTGGCAACATCAACCGGTATGAAATTCCTGCAGTCATGGTGTTTCAGCTCTTTGCCGTTCATGGGTGTCCCTCCTTTAAACAGCTGCTGTTAAACAGCCTCGTATTCCGTCCTGGCAATGACCTCGTCCTGGATGTGCTTGCCCAGTTCGACCCAGTACTGTGTAAATCCGGCGACACGCACCATCAGTTCCCTGTAGTTCTCAGGATGCTCCTGGGCATCGCGCAGCACCTTGGAGTCGACAACGTTGTACTGGATATGGAATCCGCCGGCTCTCATATACGCTCTTGTCATCTCGAGCAGCTTGCGGGCACCCTCCATCCCTTTGATGGCGCTTGGGTGAACCTTGATGTTAAGCTGCGAGTTCTGCGACTTGGTCTGATCCCAGCAGGTTGCAGATGTAAAGATGGCATATGGGCCGTTCCTGTCCGTGCCCGGATAAGGCGACATGGAGGCGTCGGCGTAGGTGGTTCCGGCAAGGCGTCCGTCCGGCGTTGCCAGGGTGACCGCCCCCTGCGGGCCGTGGGTTGAAACGGAGATCTGGCAGGCGTAAAGCGGTTTTGCGTAAAGCGATTCGTATTTGGTGCACATATCGCAGAACCAGTCTTCGTATTCCTTGAGAATGGCGTCCACATAGGGATCCGCGTTTCCATGCTTCGGCGCCAGCAGGCAGTCGGTGTGGATGTCGTCCCAGACCTCGCCGCCTTCCTTCTTCTCCTGCGTGACCAGTGAGTAGTTTCCTACCTCTTCCGCAGTCTTGAATCCGAAGTTGGCCAGGATCGCCTCGCGTATCTGGTCGAGGGTATATTTCTTTTCGTCGTAAACCAGCTTCTTCAATGCGGCGAGTGAGTTGATGAGGTTGACCGTTCCGCAGCTCTCCACGTTGAATGTTCCGTTGTAGCGGATGCCCAAGTTGCCGATGTGATGTCCCTTCGTCAGGCAGTCAGGCTTCAGCAAGGAGTGGAAGATCGACATGTTGTTTTTGCGCCAGATGTCATGCTGGATGTTATTGGCACGGCAGAGCACGTCCACCGTCATCTCGTAATACTGCTTGTAGACTTCCCACAGTTCTTCGTAGGTCTCCAGTTTCCTGTTGTGGGCGGGGTAAACCTGCTCCCCTGTTCTGTTGTCACGGCCGTTGAAGAGCACGCACTCAAGAATCTTCGGATTTGCCAGGAAATGAACACCGACCGATGTCGGCTGCCCGGCACCTCCCGGAATCTCGTAGGTTTTTCCGTTCAAAGTGAGTTCATGCCAGGCACCAGGGGATGTTTCCAGACAGCCGCCGATGGAGAACGCCCGGGCCTCTTCCAGGGTCATTCCTTCCCTCCCGTACTGCCAGAGCAGAAACTCGATGGCGTTCCGGTTGTTCATCCAGGCGGGATAACCGGTACCGGTCTTAACGCATTCAATGGCTTTGAGGAGGAAGTCCTCCGGCAGCTTTTCGTCATACAATACCGACAGCGTCGGCTGCGGGCAGGCACACCTGATTCCTGCTTCCAGAATCAAGAACTCCAGCCTGTTCGTGGCGGGCCTCCCGTCCCTGGTGAGCCCTCCCAGGCACAGGTTGTTAAAGGTATTGCCCGAAAGAACGCCGCCCACCACACCGGCGGAGGCAAAGCAGTCGATGCAGGTCATCTTGACCCGGTGCAGTTCAAGGAGTTCGATGACTTCTTCCTCGGTGGTGCGGCCTGCCTCAATGTCCTGTTCGAACCAGGGCCACAGGATCTGTCCCACGCGTCCCGGAGACATGCCGGAAATGGCGTCTTCGTTAAGTACGGCAATGTGAATCGTGTAGATCAGCTGCAGGGCCTCCCGGAAGGTGCGCGGCTGCTTGTGGGCAATCCACTCTAGGCATTCGGCGATCTCTTCGTACTCCGCCTTCTGTGTCGGATCGGTTTCCTCCGCTGCCAGCCTGCGGGCTTCTTTGGCGTAGTTGAGAATCCAGGTCTGGATGCCTTCCAGCACCAGGATAACCGCCTCGTAGAAGTACAGGCGGTCCATCCCGATAACACCGTCGCCGCCGGCGTTTCCGGCAACCTCCGCCTTGCGCTCCTTCGCCATCTCGATCAGGCCGTCAAAGCCGTACTGCAACGGATAGTAGTAGTTGATCACCTCACGGCCGAGCGGCAGGGTGAAACCGGACTCGAACATGCAGATGACGCTGCGCATGATCTTTTCTTTGAAGTCATAATCCGGCATCATCTGCTCGTACTTGCTGCGCAGGTCGTCAACTGATTTCCCCACCCACTCGCGGGAGAGCCGGATCAGAGCAGGAACCTCTTCCTCCCGGATTCCGAATTTACCGGCAATGGAGACAACGCTTCCGAAGCTCTTGGTCACATTGCCGCCGCCGCTTCCAAACTTGCTTACCTCATCGGCGCTGGCGCTACCTTTCTTAAGAGCGGCCTGGTAGAGCTCGTCCTCCTTGGCCAGGAAGTAACCCTCAGACTCCCAGGGCATCGGGAAGGATCCCCTGTAGTAGCGGGCCTTGCCCATCACCAGTTTTTCACCGGGGAAGATGGTCGGCGTCAGGTGGGAGAAGGCGTACTTCATGGCGGTGGCACGCCTTATGACAGGAATGTCCCCCTCGAGTTCCTTCCACTTCCGGGTATACCAGTAAGGAAATTCAACCGTCGCCGAGGAGAGAGTATCAAAGTAAAGGTTCAACAGCTTTTTCGGCCGGGGATCCGGCTCCTTTTTCACTTCACGTTCAACCAGTTCTTCCGGTGCTGTTCCACCATACTGAAAATTGATCGGAATACCCTTTTCCTTCAAAATATCAGCGATCTTCTTCGGCATTCACCATAACCTCCTTACTTGCTAAAATCCCAGAAACCAATAACACCCTACAGGAACTGCTCCGCGCCTTTCACCCCCATTCCTCCATTTCTACCGGGTCCGGTTGCCCCTCCCCTCACCTGTGCTGTCTTAAGCGTACCGCCTCCTGATTCCACAGCCCATCACCCGGTCGACACAAAAAGGGGTAATGCCTCACGGTGCCTGCGCCGGATGTATTAGCCCGATAGCTAAATATGGAAAAAGAATTAACCCAAAAGTATTAAAAATGGGAAAAAATAACCCCCGCCTCCAGCAAAATCACAGAAAAATCCGGGAGGAGAATGTACAAGGAGTATATAATTAAGGTTGTAAACAGAGCGTAAATAGCGCGAATTTTTGGGAGAAAAGGTGGGGGAAACATGAACGATGGGCTGTCTTCCGATCTCCTGGCGCGACTGCAGCAAATCCAGGACCTGCTGGCCGACAGAAGCGGCCTCTGCCTCGTCCTGGTGGACAGCCGGGGGGAAGAAATCACCATACCTTCACGGCTGCCGCTCACCTGCATCAACGAAAGCCACCAGTTAACCTGTTTCTCCGAAATCAGACAACTGACCAGAAAAGCCCGTAACCGGGATGGTGCCGTGATCCAGCAGTGTTCCCACGGCTTATACGTTTTTGGCCTGAAAACCTCCATCAAAACGGCAGAGGGGGATGTCTTTCTGATCGGCGGGAGAACGACGGACCTGGAGAGGATCAACCGGGAACTGCCGTTGATTTCTGCCGTTTACAGGCTCCCCTTGAATGCGGCATCCCCGGACAAGGTGAAGGAAAAGCAAACGGGAAAAGATACCCTGATACCTGACACCCTGCGGCTCCTGACGCCTCAGGAAATCAAGATCCTTTACCTGCTCGGATCGGGATTCTCCAACAAGATGATCGCTTCCAGGCTGTACATCAGCCCGAACACCGTAAAGGCGCACGTATCTCGAATCCTGCAAAAACTGCGGCTGTCAAACAGAACCGATGCAGCCCTGTTCGCTGTAGAAAACGGCCTTGTAAAGAGGGATCAAATTGTTCAGAACTAAAACCCAGACTTCACTGCAGAGGGTGCTTCTCTCTTCATTTATGAATGTCTTGTTGATCGCCATGTGCCTGTTCATGGTATTTGCCATAAGCGTCCTCTTCAGGCGCATCCAGTCCAGCACCCAGAACCTGCTCAACCGCTCGATGACCATTGCCTGGGAGGAATACAACCGCTTTTTCGAACAGGAAAAAACCTTTCTGACGACGCTTGCCGCCATGAAGGATACGAGATCCTTTTTCCATTCCCCGGGCAAAAGGTCTGATACCGTGCAGGCCATGCAGGCCGAAAGCGGCCACGATTTCTGGCTGATCGTCGACAGAAACGGTGAGGTTCTGGCCACAAACCTTGCAGACCGGGAACACCTGCCTGCACCTTTGCAGGTGCTCGCCCGGGATGTCATGAAAAACGGTGCCGCCCTGGCGAGATCGGATGTCTTTTCCCTGTCCGAAATGGCGGCTTTTCCTCAAAATCTGGTGCGGAAGTCCCTGGTGAAAGTCAGGGACGACGGAACGCATAAGGCCGGTTATCTTCCCTATGTGCTCGTGCAGCTGGCAGGTGCGCCCGTCAGGGACGAATCGGGTGTGACGGTCGGCTGCCTGATAGCAGGGCGGATCCTGAACAACGACACCTCCATCGCCCAGGCCTATACGAGCCACGTGCCGGGTTCCTTCCTTTCCATCGGTGTCGAGGGGGTGCGAGTTGCAGCCAATATCAGGGGAACACACAAGACCGATTTCGTCGGAATGAAGCAGCCCGACGAACTGGTGAAGGCGATTAAAAGCGGAAAGCGCTACGTAGGGACGTCCCAGATCGAGCACAACGAGGTACACCTGGTCACCACCGAACCGATCTCCACCTCCGGCGGCAGGGTAATCGGTGCCCTGAGCGTGGGCATCCCGCCCAACGGGGTGACCACCCTCAAGCGGGACACCTTTATCACCATGCTCATCGCCTTGCTGGTCTGCTTCAGTATCTCCCTGACGGCGGCATCATTCATATCAAGGAGGCTGTCCAGGCCGATAGCCAGCCTGAGCCGGCTTGCCGACGAGATCTCCGACAATGAGTGGATCACAGAGGGGCATGTCAACCACCTGATAAACTGTGAGGCATCCAATATCAAAGAGATCGACCATCTCCAGAACTGTTTCAAAAACATGACCATTACCCTCTTTGAAAAATGCAAAGAGAACGATGCCTACATGGAAGAACTGGAGCAGGACAGGATCAAGCTGCATCTCCTCACCGAGGAACTGCAGGAAGCCAACACCCGGCTGGAGAAGCGGGTGGAGGAAAGGACACAAGACCTCGAGAGGGCCGTCCGGGAGCTTAAGACCCTGAACCACCTCAAGACGCAGTTCCTGGCGAACATGAGCCACGAACTCCGCACACCCCTGCACTCCATCATCGGTTTTTCGGAAATGCTCCACGACGAGTTGTACGGGGAGCTAAACCCGACGCAGAAGGACTACATCGCCATTGTTTTGAACAGCGCCAGACACCTCCTCCAGATCATCAGCGACATCCTGGACATCTCCTGCATCGAAAGCGATAAAATCACTCTGTACAAGGAAGAAGTGGCCATGGAAGACCTGATCAAATCCGTTGTCACCATCATGAGGCCGCAGGCAGAAGAAAAAGGGCTCAGCCTGATCACAAAAACAGCGGGAGGGCTTCCCCGCATTTACCTCGACCCCAGCCGCATCAAGCAGGTGCTCTCCAATCTCCTGTCGAACTCCATCAAGTTCACACCGGAGGGTGGCTTGATAACGGTCGAGGCCTTTCAGCAGGGTGACGAGATCGGCGTTGCCGTCAGCGACACCGGAATCGGGATCAAAGAAGAGCACCAGAAAAACGTCTTTAACGAATTTTACCAGTGCGAGGACCCCTACAGGCGCCGCTTCGAAGGGGTCGGACTGGGGCTCCCCCTGTCGAAAAAGCTGGTGGAGCTCCACCACGGAAGAATCGAAATGGAGAGCACTTACGGGGCAGGAACCAAAATCACCTTCTTCCTGCCTTTGCTCCGGGAGCCGTACGAAAAACGAAAGGAAGCAGGATAACGATGCATAGCAGGAAAAGCAAGCCGCTTATTTTTATCATCGAGGACAACGAATTTCACCTGCGCCTGGCGCGCGACCTGTTGGTGGCACATGGTATGCAAGTGCTCCACACGTCAAATCCCCAGGAGGCGGTCACCCAGATCGAAAACTCAAGGCCGGATCTCATTCTCATAGATATCTCGCTGAAAGAAGCAAACGGCCTGGATATTGCCCGCAAAATCAAGGGAAATCCGCTCCTCTCCCATATCCCGATCGTCGCCCTTTCCGCCTACGCAACAAAAAAGGATGAGGAAAACGCCCGGGCAGCAGGATGCGATGACTTTATCGTAAAGCCGGTCAACACGAGACTTTTTCCCAGACAAATCGCGGATAACCTAGGTCATCAGGATAATTAAGGGGGTTAGACCATGCCCGACCATGTCAGGCCGCTTGACGGTAGAAAGATTCTTATTGTCGATGATGACCGGAACAGCTCACGGCTGCTGGCAGACTTTCTGCACGCCAAGGGTGCCGTCATTGTCTGCGAAAACAACGGGATCGATGCCATACGCCGCATCGATGACGGCATCTTCGACCTGGTAATCCTCGATCTGAGGCTGCCGGAGGAAAACGGTTTCGTGGTGACGGAGCATGTCAAACAAAGAACCGGCATGCCCGTTCCTGTCATCATCGTCAGTGCATTTGCCGACAAGCAAAACCGCATAAGGGCATTTGAGGCCGGTGCCGACGCCTTCTTCAGCAAACCCGTTGACCTGCAGGAACTGCTGCTGGTGACAGGCAACCTTTCGGCGCACAGTTGCCTGCAGCACCGTTTCACAACACTTCAGCACCTCAATGACGTAATGGAACAACACCGGCAGATCGGCGGACACGGCGAAAGGGTAAGGGAAATCTCCACGGCACTGGCAGGTTTTTTCGATGTGTCGGGAGACGGCCTCTTCCTGCTGCAACAGGCAGCCATCCTCCACGATCTGGGAAAAATCGGCGAGGCTTCCGGAAGGCCGCACTGGGAGACAGGAGCCGAAATGATCTCCGCCGGCGGTTATTTGGAAAAGGTGGCGCTGCTGGTAAGGCACCACCACGACTTCCCGGATGTTCCGGATGTCCCCCAGCATCTGCAAACACTTATTAAAATACTTCAACTCGCAGAAAGAATTGTAGAAACTTACAACCTTTCACCCGGGGATTTTCAGAATGACGTGAACAAGGGGCTGCTTCCCCAAAACATCGCCGGCTTCATCATGAGCACAACCAGTGAGCAGCGGCGTTATCCTGCCGGCGCTCCTTAAAATCATCCAGCTTACCGTTTAAGACGCGTATTAAATTGCAGTCCCGGCGGAAACAGCCCCGCGCAGTCCTGGCCGAAATCAGCCCCGGCCTTGAGGCACGCAGCGGGTTTGACTCCCTTCACCACCGGTCAAAAATCCAGCGTTTCCATTCCCTTGTGGATGGGATTGATGTGGCAGGTGTCGTTGATGCGGCAGATGACGTAGCGGTCGGGATGGAACTCGATCACGTTGACGGCGCAGGTGTCCTGCTTGATCTCCCAGAAGTGGGAGTTGTCCAGGCCGAGGAAGGCCAGCAGCAGGACCTTGTTGATGACCCGGTGGCTGACCGCCACCACGTTCTGTCCCCTGTGGCGGCCGGCGATCTCCTCCAGGGCGGCCACGGCGCGCCGGCGGGCGTCGTCCAGGCCCTCTCCACCCTCAAAGCGGACGGTATGCGGCCGGGAGGCCCACTCCCGGTAGAGCTCCGGGTAGCGCTCCCTGACCTCCTGATGGCTGAGCCCCTGCCAGTTCCCGTAATCCAGGTCGTTCAGACCCTCAAGGATGCCGACCGGCAGGCCGTGCGGCTCCGCGATGATGCGCGCCGTCTCCTGCGCCCTGGAGAGGGGGCTGGCATAAATCGCTGCAAGCTTCAGCCCGGCAAGGGCCTGCGCCGTCAGCCGGGCCTGCTCCCTCCCCCGCTCGTTCAGTTCCACGTCAATCTGACCCCGGAAAACCTCCTCCCGGTTCCACTTCGTTTCCCCGTGCCGTACCAGGAACAGTCTCACGGCAACACCTCCTAAGGCAGACAAGGACAGACAAGGGGACGGTTCTCTTGTCTTTCTCTTGTCTTCCTTTTGTCTTCATATTATAGAAATATAGAACCCCCCTGTTTGAGTGTATAGCAGGCGCAGCATTCTGGCAATACCCGTTGCCGGAAGGACGGAAGCCGCCCGGAATCGGGCTTACCCCTTGCGCCACATTAACACCAACATTATAATGCTGGGAGAGGTGATACCAAATGCAGAGAACTCAAATTTACCTGAGGCCCGAGCAGCACCGGGCGTTGCTGGAAGAAGCAGGAAGGCAAGGCATCTCCCTGGCGGAACTGATCAGGCGGATAGTAGAGAAACACCTGGCACAGCGAAACATCACAAAAGAGGTTTCCCGGGAGACATACCTGCGGATAGTCGGAATTGGAACCAGCGGAAAAACGGACGTTTCCGAACGGCACGACGATTACCTGACGGAGGCGTTGGATGATGAGCATAATGGTTGACACAGGAGCCTGGTATGCCGTTTGCGATAAATCCGATAGAAACCACGCAAAGGCAAAAAAGTATTACGAAAAAACGGCCGGAAAAGTGGAGTTGTATACGACCGATGCCATACTTGTCGAAACGTGGACGCTTTTATCCGCACGGTTGGGCCGTCCCGCTGCTGTTACCTTCTGGCAGACCCTGCGGGATGCGGGCATTCCGATATTAACCCTTGACCAGAGCGATCTGGAGGCAGCCTGGCGGATACTCAACACTTTTACCGACCAGAGTTTCAGCTTTACGGACTGCACCACTTTCGCAGTAATGGAAAGGCTGCACATTGACAGGGTGTTTACTTTTGACAGACACTTTCTGGTTTACCGCTACGGCCCGGATCGCAGGAGAGCCTTCACATGCGAGCCGCTCACCTGACAGGGCACCCGGGCGGTTTTATAATGCTGCACTTTAGGTTATAATGGGTTGAGGCATAAAGCCGGCCATTCTGCCGTATTGAAATGAGGCGGAAAACAGCATGTGGATAGCGGTTATCTTTTACCTGGCCTGCAGCATCTTCGGGCTGCTCTTCATGAAACAGGGGCTGAACAACACCTCAGTGAACGTCGCCAAGGACGCCCCCTTCTTCACCATCGGCTCGCAGCTCGACCTCAGGGCTGTCATCGGCATCACCCTCTATGCCCTGAGCTTCCTCACCTGGCTGTACCTGCTGAAGAGGTTCAACCTCAGCTACATCTTTCCGATCATCACCGGCCTCTCCTACGTTGGAGTGCTGGCCGTCTCCTACTTCATGCTCGCCGAAAAGTTCAACGCCCCCAAGCTTGTCGGAGCCGTCCTGATCCTGATCGGGGTCCTTCTGATATTCAGGAACAACATCTAGCCGGAAGGGGGGAGTGCCGTGCCGGAAGCAACCTATTCGATTATCGTCCCGGTTTTCAACGAAGAGAAGAACATCCGGCCCAGACAGACAAGGGGACGGTTCTTTTGTCTTGCTTTTGTCTTGATTTTGTCTTGAACAATGTTCCTTTGGAAGGAAATTGATGCCGGAGCGTGCCCGGATTTGAAACCACTATTTATCAGTTGTTTGCTGGCGATTTTTGCTGTGTTAGAATGCACTAGAGTTCTGCCATGAGGTCGCCCATCCGGGAAATGTCGTAGGTACCCATCCCCTCCACCTCCCTGCGGAAATCCGGGGAATGGAGGATGGACAGAATCGCCCGGGCGAAGGGCTTAGTCAGGTCCTCCCGGCGGATCACCAGGTCGTAGCGCTCCTTCTGCAGGGGGATAAAGTCGATCCCCTTCACCTGCCCGGCCACCGCCTCGGCACCGAGTCCCACATCGGCCTCTCCACGGGCGACACAACTGGCCACCGCCAGATGGGTCGTTTCCACCCGGTCGTAGCCCCGCACCAGGTGCCGGTCGAGGCCCAGCCTGCGCAGCTTTTCATCCAGCAAGACCCGGCTCCCGGAACCGGGTTCCCGGTTGACAAACCGGACACCGGGTTTGACCAGGTCGGTCCAGCCGGTGATCCCCAGGGGGTTCCCCCCGGCCACGTAAAACCCTGCGGTGCGGTAAACCAGGTTGTAGACGGCAACCGGCTGGCCGGGGAGAATGCGCCTGATGTAAGGAATATTGTATTCGTCCGTGTCACCGTCCCAGAGGTGGCAGGTGGCCACATTCGCCCTGCGGTGATAGAGGGCGAGCAGGCCGTTACTGCTCCCGCTGTGGTTGCGCAGGCAGCTGCACCCGGGGAGCACCCTCTCCAGGTGCCTTTCCAGAATGTCCAGGACGGCATCCTGGCCGCAGATGATTACCGGCTCATGGGACCGGACCAGGGGAGAGGGTGCACCCGCGGCGGCCGGTCCCCCGCCGGTTGGTGGCGCCACTCCGGGAGCAGGCTGTACCCCTGGGGAATCCTCCCGCGCCCTCCGTTTAAAGGCCTCCAGGTCGGAGGCCTCCACCCGCACCTTGCGCCCCACCCGGTAAGCTTTCAGTTCTCCCCGCTTGATCAGTTCGTAGACGGTGTAGCGGGAGATCTTGAGGAGCTCGGCCACCTCTCTGGGGGTATAGGAAATATCACCCGGCATTTTCGTTACCCCGTTTACGTGTATTTTATGATTGATTTTTATTATATCAGATATTATAATAACATCTAATAATGGTTACGTTGGTTTATGTTTGTCTGCGTTTGTTTATGTTTGGTGGAGGAGATGTTGTTCCCCAGCTTCCTCCCCCCGTCAGCCGCCCGGCTGGTAGAGCCGGAAGGCGGGCACCAGGCGGGGGTGGCAGCGGGTAACGTTGACAAGGGATGGAAGTTAAACGAGTCAAGGGGCCATCCCCTGTGACTCATTCAGACACTCCGAGCCGGGCCGCCTAAACCGGCGGGCATGGCGGCCGGCCGCCAGGGTGTAGCTGGAAACGGCTGCGCCTCCCGTTTGGAAAGGAGTGAAGGACAATGCAGCATGTTTTTCTCTGACCAGTACGGCACTGCTGTCGCAGGAGCAGCTCTTGCCCCGACAGTGCGGCTGGTCTTTTATTTTGCCCTCGCCATGAATCAAGGAAACGGTTTCCGTTGCTCATTTGCAGTTCCCCGAACATTCCCTCATCCACTTCTCCGTTCCCTCCAACCGAGGCGAGCCAGCCAATACATCCAAAACGCATTCTGCAGCGGAGGGGGTCAATTCCGGGGACAAGTTCGGACAGCAACCGGCTGCCTCGGAACCCTCTTCACCTCCGGGACATCCTTAATCAAGTATCTGGCCGACCCCTATGAAAAGCGGCCGGCCATCACCTTCTGGCAGATGGGGAGCCTGGCGGCCATCTCCCCCCGGGATGTCCTGGGTGTGGTGGCACCCGTGGTGGTCGGGCTCATCCCCCTCCACCTGCTCCGCTGGCGGCTCAACGTCCTCTCCCTGGGGGAGGAGGAGGCCCGTACCCTGGGGCTGGATACCGGCCGGCTGCGGATCGTGGTGATCCTCTGTGCCACCCTGATGACCGCCGCCCCCGTCTCGGTCAGCGGAATGATCGGCTGGGTGGGGCTGATCGTCCCCCACCTGGCGCGAGTGATCGTGGGACCCAACTACCGGGAGCTGCTCCCCGTATCCATCCTGATCGGGAGCGCCTATCTCCTGCTGGTGGATGACCTGGCCAGGGGGCTGGCCTCGGCCGAGAGCCCCCTGGGGATCCTGACAGTATTACGCCAAATTCTACCACTACAACCTCACCGACCAGGAGGCCAGGGACCTGCTCGCCCACTCCCGGTCCACATGAGCGGACGGAAGGACGGTACCTCCGGTCCCCGCACCTCTCTGGCCGGTTCAGAGCAGAATTATGCCAACAGAGATTAATGGAGATCAATGGGGTCGAACACTGCCGGCGCATCAGGGGAAAGGGGGGAAGGACCGGTTTCTCTGTCGTTTCCCATGGGGTAGTATGATAACTTAAATAACAAAGGAGCGTGAACTTTATGAAAGGTCATTTTTTGAAAAAGCTTGCTGCAGGAGCGCTGTTGGCGCTGCTGATGGTATTGCCGGCCGCGGGATGCGGCCCCCAGAGCGGCAAGCCGAGCACCGGGGTGCCACAGAAGCAGATAGAAGTTAGCGTCTCAGCGGCCATCAGCCTGAAGGACGCACTGGAGCAAATCAAAAAGGATTACGCCAGGAAACACCCGGAGGTGAAGCTGACCTGCAACCTGGGCTCCTCCGGCACCCTGCAGAAACAGATCGAGCAGGGAGCCCCGGCCGATCTGTTCATTTCCGCCGGAGCCAGCCAGATGGACCAGCTGGCCGCCAAAGGGCTGATCGATAACGCCAGCAGGATTACCCTGCTGGGCAACGAACTGGTACTGATAACTCCCAAAAACGGCCCTGAAATCAGGGATTTCAGTGATCTGGCCGGACCGGCGGTGAAAAAGATCGCCCTCGGCCTTCCGGATACCGTGCCGGCCGGCAAGTACAGCCAGGAAACCCTGGTCAACCTGAAGCTGTGGGACAGGTTGCAGCCCAAGCTGGTCATGGGCAACAACGTGCGCCAGGTGCTCACCTATGTGGAAACCGGGAATGTGGATGCCGGCTTTGTCTACCGCTCCGATGCCCTGGTGGGCAAAAACATCCGGGTTGCCCTGACAGTGCCGGACAACCTGCACAAGCCCATCGTCTACCCGGCGGCGGTGCTGAAGAACGCCCGCCAGAAGGAGGCGGCCAGGAAGTTCTTAAACTACCTGGCCTCACCGGAGGGGATGCGGGTCTTCGAGGAGTACGGCTTTAAGCCGGGAAAACATTGAGGACGCCGGTATCCGCCGTCCTCACGGACGGTTTCCGCAGCCGGGGGTGGCAGTTAAACCATGGTTGATGAAAAAATCCTGATGCCGGCACTTTTATCCCTCCGGGTGGCCGTGCTGGCAGTGGTGCTGGCCTTCATCGCCGGGGTCCCCGTGGCCCGGCTCATGGCCGGCCGGGACTTTCCCGGCAAGGAGGTGGCGGAGGCCGTCCTCACCCTCCCCCTGGTGCTGCCGCCCACGGTGGTGGGGTTCGGTCTCCTCTTCCTCTTCGGCAAGCACGGCCCCCTAGGCCTGCTGCTGGAAAAGTTATGGGGAGTATCGGTGATCTTCAACTGGTGGGGGGCGGTGGTTGCCTCCACGGTGGTGGCCTTCCCCCTCCTCTACCAGACTGTCCGGGCGTCCTTCCAGTCGGTGGACCGGAACCTGGAAAACGCCGCCCGCACCCTGGGGGCCGGGGAATGGCGGGTCTTCTGGACCA
Organism: Syntrophomonadaceae bacterium; assembly: GCA_012840385.1. Taxonomy (GTDB): domain Bacteria; phylum Bacillota; class DSM-12270; order Thermacetogeniales; family Thermacetogeniaceae; genus DULK01. Next base: position 32,149 of record DULK01000013.1, on the reverse strand, counting down.
TCAGCCTACCCCTGGCCTGGCCGGGGCTGGTGGCAGGGACGGTGATGGCCTTCGCCCGCGCCCTGGGGGAATTCGGGGCGACCCTGATGATCGCCGGCAACATTCCCGGACGCACCCAGACGGTGCCCCTGGCCATCTACGCCGCCACCGAGTCCGGTGAAAACCGCACCGCCCTGGTCCTGGTGGGGATTATGACCCTCCTCAGCTTCGCTTTTATCCTGGGGGTCAACCTGTTGAGCAGGTGCCGGTTGAAACGCTGGACAACAGAGGGGAACCGCCCCAGAGCTGAGCAATCCCCATAAAATCGCTGACGGGGTAATTAAGTTCCGTTTACTCCCGGGCTGTTCTCCAGTCCGGCTTATATTACCGGATTTTCAACGCCTGATATCTATTCTGAATGATGGGATTGGGTGACCGACCATGGAAAATCTCCTGATGTTAAACATTGAAAAGGAGCTCCCCTCCTTCCGACTCCGGGTGAACCTCCGGGTCCTGAACGAGTTCCTGGTAGTGGTGGGGCCCTCCGGAGCGGGAAAGACCACCCTCCTGCAGTGCCTGGCGGGGCTGCAGCGACCGGAAGAGGGGGAAATCGTGTTGAAGGGCCGGGTGCTCTACTCCAGCACCGGCCGGGTCAACATCCCTCCCCGGCTCCGGCGGGTGGGGTACGTCTTCCAGGACTACGCCCTGTTCCCCCACCTGACCGTGGAGCAGAACGCCGCCTACGGGATGAAAAACCGGCGGAACGGTCTGGAGGTACAGGAGATGCTGGAAATGCTGCAGATCAGCCACCTCGCCCGGCGCTACCCCGGCCAGATCTCCGGTGGCGAGCGGCAGCGTACCGCCCTGGCCCGGGCGCTCCTGGCCGGCCCGGAACTCCTGCTCCTGGACGAGCCTCTCTCCGCCCTGGATTACGAAACCAGGCTCAAGCTGCGGGGGGAGCTAAAGACCCTCCAGCGGCGCTGGGGCATCCCCTTCATTCTGGTCACCCACGACCTGGAGGAGGCATTCGCCCTGGGGGACCGGGTGGTGCGTCTGGAAAGGGGAGAAGTGGTTTGGAGTTCCTCCACCCGGAAACGCCCTGACTGTACAATCAGGCATGGATAGAAAAACCAGCCCAGGATAGGCGGGGCAACGGCTATGGTACACGAACAGGCAGGCCCTACCATACTTGCTGGCAAATTTTTGCTATGTTAAAATGTTACCATAGGGATGGTATCCCTGAAGGAGGTGCAGCGCATGGAAATGGCGAGGATGGAGGCGGCTGCCGGCGGGCTGACCTACGAGGACTTCCTGCTCTTTCCCGACGACGGGCGGCGGCACGAGTTGATTGGAGGGGAGCACTTCGTGACGCCATCACCAAGCATCGCGCATCAAAGGTTTTTAAGAAAACTGTTTCGTATACTTGATGATTACGTATCTGAAAAGAAACTGGGGGAGGTCTTCTTTGCACCCCTTGATGTGGTCCTGTCCCCCCACGACGTGGTGGAACCAGACCTGATCTTCATCAGCAACGAGCGGATCGACCGCCTCACCGAAAAAAACATCCAGGGCGCGCCCGACCTGGTGGTCGAAGTGATCTCCGAATCCTCCCGCCGCCTGGACAAGAAAACAAAGAAGGCCCTCTACGAGCGTTTTGATGTCATCGAGTACTGGCTGGCCGACCCGGAACTGGGCATCGTCGAGATCTACCGGCGCAATGAAGCAAACAAACTGGTGAAAGCAGCCGAATACGAAGATGCAGGCAAAATTACTTCCCCGCTCTTCCCGGAACTCGCCATTGACATTGAAAAATTATTTTAACAGACAAGGACAGACAAGGGGACGGTTCTTCTGTCTTATCCGCTTTCATGTTATGATGCGATATTCCCGGGTGATAAAATATGCCGAGAAAGCAAAGAATTAGAAGCAACAGCGGGTATTATCATATCATGCTTCGTGGAAACGAGAAAAAGGACATTTTTTACAGTGATGCAGATAAACTACGCTTCCTTGAGACAATGTATGAAAAGAAACAGGGGAATAGATTTTTCTTGCACGCCTTTTGCCTGATGAATAACCATATCCATTTAATGTTAAGTGAAGGAATCGAAGACGTATCCCGAGTAATGAAACGGATCACCGTCAGCTACGTCCATCATTTCAACAAGAAGTACAAAAGAGTTGGCCACCTATTTCAGGACAGGTTTAGGAGTGAGGTAGTAGATCAGGAGAGTTACATACTGTCGTTAGTTAGATACATCCATCAAAATCCGGTGAAGGCAGGCATAGTTGAGAAACCATCTGATTACAGATGGAGCAGCTACAATTGCTACCTTGATGAGAATAATTACTTTGCGAAAATGCTGGATATCGATGTGGTTTTAGGTCTTTTTTCGGAAGATAGAAAAGCCGCAGTGAAGAAATTTGAAGAATATATGAATGAAGATTCGGCTGAATCATTTCTTGACTTGATGGAAGAAGAAGAGGTTATGGATGAAGAAGCAGCAAGCGAGCTTTTCGAAAAGATGCTTAGAGAGCATGGGATCGAAAGTAATAAAGTGAAGATGCAGCTTCCGGATAACCTGATAAAAGAGTTTAGATCAAAGACCAACCTGCCGATCAGGAAGATCGCTGCTATTACCGGTATCAACAAGGATAAGGTAAATAAAATCCTGAAGAGATAGTTGAAAATTGAAAAGGGACGGTTCTTTTGCCTATGAAAAATGGAGGATCAAGACATAAGAACCGTCCCCTTGTCTTTGCAGACAAGAGAACCGTCCCCTTGTCTAGCTTGTCTAGCGCATGGCCTTCATCATGTCGTCCACCACCAGGGGCAGTACGTGGGGCAGCATTTTCGGCATCATCTCCGCCATCACCGCCGGCAGCAGCTCCGGCAGCAGCTTTTTCATCGACGGCGGCATCTCCGGGATCTTCTCCTCCATGTACCTCAGGATATCCGGGAGCACCTTCGGCATGATCTGATCCATCATTTTCGGCATCAGCTTCAGGATCATCGGCTTCATCACTGCCAGCATGGCATCCTTAACCCCTTCCGGCAGCGCCTTCATGGCACCCATGGGCTTTTTCATCAATTCCGGCATCCCGTCCATCATCTCCGGCATCAGGTCCCGCATCATCCCGGCCATCCCTTCCACGCACATCTGCTTCAGGACCTTGTCAAACACCGTCCAAATCTCCCTGACGTTCCGGTTGGAGTCCGTGGTCTCGTAACCCAGCGCCTCCGCCACGGCATTGGTGAAGTCCCGTACCTGCACCGGGGAGCCGATGCTGTTCCCCGCCACCCGCAGCTGGAACTCGCAGCAGGGACAGGTGGTGTAGATCATGTCCGTGCCGGCCTCCCTGGCCTCCTTCAGGCGGAGCGCACCGATGGCATCCGAGGTCGGTGTGGGCTCCTTGATCCTGGTCAAGACGCTGCCGCAGCAGAAGCCGTTCTCCCGGCTGTGCTCCATCTCCACATACTCCAGGCCGGGGATCGCCTGCAGCACCTCCCGGGGCGGGTCGTAGATACCGCCGTGGCGCCCGATGTGGCAGGGGTCGTGCCAGGTGGCCTTGTGGTTGAGAGGCTTTTTGAACTTCAGCCGCCCCTCCCTGATGTACTCCGTGATCACCTCGGAGATGTGCCGGACCTCCACGTTGTACTCCAGGCCGAGCTTTTTCGCCCACTCCCGGTAGTAATGGTTCAGGTTCACCCAGCAGCCCGGGCAGGAGGCGACCAGGGTCTTGATCCCCCGCTTGTTGATCTGCTCCACGTTTCTCCTGACCACGTCGGCATAGGCGTCCCACCGGCCGGACATGAACATGGGAGCGCCGCAGCACCCCTCGTCCCTGCCCATGTAGGCGATGTCCACGCCCGCCTCTTTGAAGATGTGCATGGCGTTCTGGGCGATGTCCGGAATGATGAAGGAGGCGGTGCAGCCCGCCCAGTAGGCCAGTTCCCCGGAGTCACTGTAGGTGACATCAACCGGCACCCAGTCGGTCCGGTTCTCCTTCAATGCTGCCCAGATGTTGTTCTGGGAGCGCCAGGCGGCTTTCATCAGGTAGAAGGCCGGGTAGGTGGCGAAGTCCTTCTCCATTACCAGGAAGCCCCGCATCTTGTCGAAGTCCTCCTGGATGGGGATCTTCACCTGGCAGACGTCGTTGCAGCGCTTGCAGGTGGTGCACATCAGGAAAGTGTCCACCTCATCCTGGTCGAAGTCCACGTTCCCCAGAGCGTACTCCCGGAGGAAGTAGAACTTGCCCCGCGGGCTGGCGCTTTCCCAGCCCCGGCCGGAATAGAGGGTGCAGACCGTCCGGCAGTAGCCGCACCGGGTGCAGATGAAGGCGTCTTGTGCCAGGCGCTCCGGCAGCGGCCGCTCCCCCTTCCTGATCTCCGGCATCACCGCCCGTGCCGCCCCGGCAAGGGGACGGGACAAACGGGCGGCCGCCATGGCGGCGGTCAGAGCCTTGATCCCGCAGTGGATGGCCTTGTCGGGGTTGAAGATCCCCTCCGGGTCGATCTCCTTTTTATAAGCCTGCAGCTCGGCCAGGCGCTTCTCCCCGAACCGCTTCGGGGCAAGATCGGTGAAGAACAGCCCCAGGGCGTAGGGGGAGCCCCCGTGCTTCATGGCGATGTCCATGGCGTGCAGAGACTTTGTAAAGTCCAGTGCGTAAGCAAGGGGAACCCGCTCGTCACCGAGGGCGAAGCTCAGGATGGCGGCCTCCCTGCCGTTGATCAGGGTCGCCTCCAGGGCGATCTCCCCGAAGGTCCTCGTGAACTCTTCCAAAGCTTCCTTCAGGTTTGCCAGGGGAATGGTGCTCTCGCTCGGGATCAGGGACGGCCCCAGGCGCTTCAGCCGCATCGGGTAGTAGCGGTCGTCCCAGACACGCCGGGCCTGTTTCTCCGGCAGGATCTCCCCGCCGAAGGAGGCAACATTCTCTGTCAGCCAGCCGGCCAGGGCACCCGCCTGGGATTTCCGGGGCACCAGGAGCAGGGCGGGGCCCTTCAGGCCGGGGCGTTCACCCGCCGCCTCTTCGTTCAACCGGTGGAAGCGGCCGCTTCCGAAGCTGATGTGCCAGACGGGAGGCCCGCCGCCGATCACCGCCTCGAGGGCGTCCAACAGGTCGGACATCCGCCTGAAGCCCACCAGGAAGGGGACTTCCTCCTCCGCGGGCCACAGCCTGACGGTGATGCCGGTGATAAACCCGGTGATCCCCTCCAGCCCGACAACCCGTCCGAGTTCCTCCCCCGACAATGCTCTTTTGGCACCGGTGGGGTCGATCATCTCCACCGCCACCACACTCTCGCCCACGTAGCCGCCGGTGTTGCTGCCGATGCCGGCGCCCCCAGACGCCACCCAGCCCCCCAGGGTTGCTCCCGGAGCGCTGGTGGGAACGGCCCGCAGGGCCAGGCCGTGGTGCCTGCGCAGGTAGTCGTCCAGTTCCTTGATGATGACACCGGGCTCCACGGTGACGGTCTGCCGCTCCGGGTCGACCCCCAGGATGCGGTTCATCCGGTTGAACTCAACGGTGATCCCGCCCCGGGAGGGAACGCTCCCCCCGTACCCTCCGGTGCCGCTGCCTCTGGGCACCAGCGGGATGCGGTGGCGCCTGGCCAACTCGGTCAGAAACACCAGGTCGTCAACCGTCTCGGGCTGCACCACCGCGTCCGGTACGGCGTTGAAGAGCTTCTTGACCATGCCCGGCAGCGCCCCAACGTCGTGGGAATAGAGCAGCCTCTCGATCCTGCCGAAGGCCACCCGGGGGCCGAACCTTGCGGCCAGCTCCACCTGCCAGTCCCCTTTACCTCCGGCAACGCTCTGAACCTCGCTTGCATTAACTTCACTCTGGGTAACAGCCATGGTTTCCCTCCTCCAGGTCTCTAACGTCTACTCCCCCGCCTCACAATCTCATTAACGGCAGCCGGCCTGTTATCCGGCCGGATCAATCAGATCCTCATAATCCCGGCAATACCGGTAAAACGACAAGACAACCGCCGTTTTTTACGGGTGCAACGGCGGAATTTTTTCGCCTACGACGCCTCCCGTCCCCAGGACCACCACCGTTTATACGGGGGAAACCCATATAAGACCGGGTCCGGACAGTCAATCCCCCTCTATCTATATCTGCGGCCGGGGGGACCCTCAAAAGAAATCTAAAAAGATTCGGATAGCATAAGTCCGGCTTGCAGCAAGGGCAAAGCTAGCAGCAGCATCCCTTCGACCCGGCCCCCGCCGGGCTCTCCCCGGATTCCAGCCTGATGTTGTCCGCCCCCGGCCGCTGCACGGTGACCGGAGTCCCCGGAGCCGCTTCCTGTGAATTAGCGGTGGCCGCCCGCCAGGTCCTCCACCCGCCGCTCAGGTTGTAGACTTCGGCGAACCCCGCCACCTTCAGGATCCGGCAGGCGATGTAGGACCTCAGCCCGACCCCGCAGTAAACCACGATCTTGCGGTCCCGGGGCATCTCCCCCAGCCGCTCCCTCAGGTCGTCCAGGGGGATGTGCACGGCCCCCGGAATCATCCCCTGTCCCACCTCGGCCGCAGTGCGGACATCGAGCACTAAAGCGCCCTCCTGCTGCAGGGGCGGTACCTCATCCCAGGCAGCCACCTCCACATCCCCTCTCAGGATGTTTGAGGCTGCGAAACCCGCAATGTTCACGGGGTCCTTGGCCGAGGAATAGGGCGGGGCGTAGGCCAGCTCCAGGTGCTCCAGGTCGAACACCGTCATCCCCGCCCGGAGGGCCGTCGCCAGCACATCAATCCGCTTGTCGACACCCTCCTGTCCGACGGCCTGCGCCCCCAGGATCTTGCCGTCCGCCGGGTCGAAGAGCAGCTTGATGCTCATCTGCGCCGCACCGGGGTAGTAGGTGGCGTGGGAAAAGGGGTGGACGACCACCCTCCGAAACGGCCGCCCATGCCGGGCCAGGACGCGCTCGTTCAGGCCTGTGGACCCGGCGGTCAGGTCAAAGACCTTGAACACCGAAGTCCCCTGGGTATTCCGGTAGGCGATCCCCCGCCCGCAGATGTTGTCCGCCACCAGGCGCCCCTGGCGGTTGGCGGGTCCTGCCAGGGGAACCACCACCGGCGTCCCGCTGACGAAGTGGGTCACCTCGATGGCGTCGCCGACGGCATAGATGTCGGGATCGGAGGTGCGCAGGTATTCGTCGACTCTGATCCCGCCGGTGGGCCCCAGTTCCAGCCCGGCTTCGGAGGCGAGTTTTGTCTCGGGGCGCACCCCCACCGCCACCAGCACCAGATCCGCCGGCAGCTCCCGCCCGGCCGTCTGCACCACCAGCCCGCCCTCTTTCTGCCCGATCGACCGCACCTGCTCGCCCAGGTAAAGCCCGACGCCCTTTTCCCGCAGGTGGGCCTGCACCAGGGCGGCCATCTCGTAGTCGAGGGTGGCCATGACCTGGTTCATCTGCTCCACGACGGAGACCTCCAGGCCGCGGCGCCGCAGGTTTTCCGCCGTTTCCAGGCCGATGTAGCCGCCGCCGATCACCACGGCCTGCCGCGCCTTTCTTTCATCGATCCAGTGGCTGATGGCATCCATGTCGGGGATCGTCCTCAAGGTGAAAACTCCAGGAAGGTCGGCACCCGGAAAAGCGGGTTTAACCGGCTCCGCCCCCGGCGACAGCACCAGGGCGTCGTACCTCTCCCGGTAGGTCCGGCCGGAGGTGAGATCCTTCACCTCGATCTCTTTCCGGTCGCGGTCGATCCGCACCACCTCGTGCCCGATGCGGAGGTCGATGCGGAAGCGCCGCTTTAGAAGCGCGGGGGTGGCCACCAGCAGGGCCTCCCGTTTGGGGATTACCCCTCCGATGTGGTAGGGAAGGCCGCAGTTGGCAAAGGAGACGTAATCCCCCCTCTCGAAGAGGAGGATCTCCGCCCTCTCATCCAGCCGCCGCAGCCTGGTGGCGCAGCTGGCACCCCCGGCAACACCGCCCACAATACACACCTTTCTGCCCATGTAACAGCCTCCTTGATGGGAAAATGTACTCAATTTTAGGCTTACCCCGGATGGATGGTAATATGCTGATGCCGGATTAAGTTCACTGCGATGTCCTTGTTATTATCAATTATATTCACTGGCAACTATATCTGCAAGAAAAAATTCCACCGAATAGCCCCACCCATGATGTAATTTTGAAGACATACGGGAACTTTTTCCCTTTTTTCTGTGTCTAACTTACTGGCCGACGGGAGGTGAGGAAAATGAAGCTGGCGGAAGCGCTCCTGGAGCGCAAGAGTCTGAAGGATCAGATCAGCGCACTGAAAGAACGGGCGATCAATGACGCCCGGGTGCAGGAGGGGGACGAGCCGGCAGAAAAGCCGGAGGACCTGGTTGCCGAAATCAATAAGCTGGCCGGGCGACTGGAGAAGCTGGTGATCGACATCAACCGGACGAACGCTCGCGCCAAACTCCCGGACGGAAGTTCAATCATGGAGGCCATCGCCCGGCGGGACATGCTGAAGCTCCGCCACCAGGTCGCAAAAGATCTGGCCGAGGCCGCAGTCCCGGAGCGCGGCGGGTGGCGGCTCACCCGCTCCGAGGTGAAGTTCCAGCCCACCATCGACATCGCCCGGTGGAGAAGGGAAGCCGACGCCCTGGCCAAGGCCTACCGTGAGCTGGACGCGGCCATCCAGGCCGCAAACTGGACAATCGATCTGATCGAGGAGTAGAAACATCAATCAGGTGTAGCCGGAGGTTTTGCTGCTGAGGGCATCTCCCCGCCGGAGGTGCGATATCCGGCCGTAACGCGCCGCGAGGCGCGCTCCGTCAACGGTACTTGGGCGTGGAACCCCAGGTGCAATGCCGGTGAAGGTGCAAGGGGTATTGCTTACAAGGGCAACGGGCAGCGGGTAGTGCGTATAACCGTGTGCCGGCAGCAAAATCACGGCGAGGGTGGGAAAGGGGAATACGGCTTTCCCGGCCTGTCCGGGATGATTTGACGGGTTCCACCTGGTATTGTTCAATTTCCGGCCCACTGTCGGGATTCCAGTTGACAAAATTTAAAACGTGCATTTTTTTACCCTGTGGCGGGATAAGGAAATCCATTAACCGGTGGGTTAATCCCTCATGGTGACTGACGATAAAGAGTTGACGCTGCACACCGCCGGTGTCTCCGTCCCCGTAAGCGATTTGCCGAAGCAATGCTGCCCAGGCATTGATCCTGTAAAGCGGCGATTTCATCAAGCTTCAATACCGCTGACGGGTCGGAGAGGCCGGCAACTAATCGATTAAAACCCGTTCCTGTCAGGGTCATGATAGATCTTCGCCGGCAGTAAGCCTTGATTTACGGTATTACCACTGGTATACTCTTGGTAAGAATATCTTACAGTAAGGTGGTGCTGTTCATGGGTTATGAGGTTATGCGGGTAACTGCAAAGGGCCAGCTGACGATCCCTGTGGCAATAAGAAAAAAGTTAAATATCCGTGAAGGTGACTACCTAAAAGTATATCTTGAAAATAATGAAATTCGCTTAAAAAAGATCGAGCCCGTCCGTCCACTGAGCGCAGAGGACCCTATATGGCAGCTGGTTGGTGCAGGGGCAAGCGGACTGGAGGATGTTTCCGTGAATCATGACCGTTACCTCGCCGAAGGAGAAATCAACCGGTGGAAAAAATAATGGTAGATACCAGCGCCATTTATGCACTCCTGGATAGATCAGACAGCCTTCACCAAAAAGCGGTGAGCATTTTTCAAGAGATAAGCACAAAACAGTTGGCGGTGGTAATAACCAACTTCATTGTGGCCGAGTGTCATGCCCTGCTCTCCAACAGGTTAGGGCCGGAAATAGCCCGCAACTGGCTAAAAGGATTATGTTGGCCTGTCGAACGGGTGACAGAAGAGGATGAACAGCGTGCTCAAGAGATCATCCTGACCTATGTTGACAAAACCTTTTCTTATACTGATGCCACAACCTTCGCGGTCATGGAAAGGCTGGGTATAAGTGCAGTCCTTGCTTTCGACCAGCATTTTTCCCAGTATGGCTTCATTCCTTACGGGACGAATCCTTTTCCGTTAAATCCGGCAGCCCCAGGATGTCAGTCCAGGTAAAGGCTATCGCACGGCGGGATATGCTCAAGCTCCGGCACCAGATCGCAAAAGATCTGGCCGAGGCCGCCGCCCATTATACAATCCTGGTTTAACTACCCCGCCGGGAAGTCCCGTAAGGGCGGGGATGAAAGGCGGTATGGGTGAAGAAGCAGCAAGCGAGCTTTTCAAAAAGATGTTTAGAGAACGGGGAATTGAAAGTAATAAAGTTAAAATGCAGCCTCCGGATAGCTTGGTAAAGGATTTTAGAGCAAAGACCAACCCGCCGATCAGAAAGATTACTGCTTATTACCGGTATAAACAAGGATAAGGTGAATAAAATCCTGAGGAGATAGCTGAAAATTGAAAAAGGACGGTTCTTTTGCCTATGAAAAATGCAGGATCAAGACAAAAGAACCGTCCCCTTGTCTATGTCTGCCCATGTCTCACCCTTGTTTGCCGGCCAGGTATTCCACGGTGCGGCGCAGGCCCTCCCGGAGCTCCACCTGCGGCTCCCAGCCCAGCTCCGCCTTCGCCTTACCGGCATCAAGGTAGATCTTCCGCAACTCCCCCTTGCGCTCCGGGCCGTACTCCGGCTCCCCGGCAAAGCCGGTGATCTCCTTTAACAATTCAAACAGCCGGTTGACGGAGGTTCCCTCCCCGGTGCCGATGTTGTAGGCGAAATCGTTGATGGCGCAGCCGCCCGTCCCGCAAGAGATTCCCCCCTCCTGCAGGTGCTTCAGGGCCAGCAGGTTCGCCCGCACCACGTCTCCCACGTAGACGTAGTCCCGGACCTGCTCCCCGTCACCGTAGATGACCGGCGTCTCTCCTTTGAGCATCTTTAGGCCAAAGATGGCCACAACCCCGGCCTCCCCGTGCGGGTCCTGCCTGGGGCCGTAGACATTGGCGTAGCGCAGGGCAATGCAGGGAAGGTTCATCACCTGGGCGTAGTAGGCCAGGTAGAATTCGGAGGCGAGCTTGCTGACGCCGTAAGGGGACTGCGGCCCCTTCGGGAACTTCTCGGTGGCCGGCAGTCTGGACGGCTCCCCGTAAACCACGCCCCCGGAGGAGGCGAAGATAACTCCCCCGACCCCGTATTTCCGGCAGTTCTCCAGGATATTGAGCAGCCCCAGGATGTTGGTCCTGGCGTCGTCGACCGGGTCCGCCACCGAATGCCGCACGTCGATCTGGGCGGCGTGGTGGTTCACGTAATCGAACTTTCCCTCCCGGAAAACCTCCTCCAGCGCCGGATCGCAGACGTCCATTTCGTAAAACTTCACCGCCGGGTTCAGGTTCTCCCGCTTCCCGCTGCTCAGGTTGTCGACCACCACAACCTCATGCCCCTCGTCCACAAGAGCATCAACAATGTTGGAGCCGATAAAACCGGCTCCCCCGGTAACAAGGATGCGCACTGAACTTCCCCCTCACTGTCAATCTCAGGCTTCATGATCCACGCTTACTCCGGTGGGACCCGGTGCCGGGCAGCCCCTTTTTCTCATCGACATCCTGCCCACCACAGGAGCCCGGAACACCCTTCGCTATTATACCATAAATTTGCAGGCGGAGGCGCACCTCCGCCTCACCGTCCGGCAGAAGCAGGATTTCAGGGGTGTCTGCCTAAGATGGCAACTTGATCACGGCGCACCTCCTCCCCCTCCGGCAGAAGCAGGATAAGAAGCAACAACCTGTGGAAAAGCCCGTGTCAACTCATGAAAAAATCTTACCCAATGAAAGCCTTGACACCGCCGTTTTCCATGTGATATAAAGAAACAAACCGGAAAGTAAAATATGACGAGCATAGAAGAGAAAAGGGTTTACTCAATGGTGAGCTGAGCAAAGCCGAGGTGTTGTTGAGGAATCAACCAGGCTTTGGAGGCCTGGTTTGTTTTTTATCCGTTTCTATCCGGGAGAGGAGGTGCCTGCCCGGCACCCGGTTCGGCACCGGGGCCGGGCCTCTTTAGCAGATGGCTAAGAGCATGCCTGAATATGCATTAATGGATTTCGATCAAGTCTCTCGATCCCAGTTTCCGGCCCTGCAGAGCCTGCTGCGGCGTCTTTACAGCCGCAGCAGGTTCTACCGCGACAAGCTGGACGCTGCGGGGATCAGGCCGGAGGACATCCGGACCCCGGATGACTTTGCCCACCTTCCCTTCACCACCAAGGAGGAACTGCGGGCCCACCCCATCGAGTACATGCGGGCGGCAGGGGAAGAAGAGATCGTTCGCATCCACTCCTCCTCGGGGACCACAGGGAAACCCATCATCATACCCTACACCAGGAACGATGTGGACGCATTTGCCGAGATGATGGCGCGCTGCCTGCGCTTCGCCGGGGTGACGAACCGCGACCGCGTCCAGATCACCCCCGGTTACGGCCTCTGGACGGCGGGGATCGGGTTCCAGGCAGGAACGGAGAGGATCGGGGCGATGGCCATCCCCATGGGCCCGGGCAACACCGAAAAGCAGTTGGAGATGATGCTCGACCTCAAGGCCACAGTCTTCATCGCCACCGCCTCCTACGGGCTGCTGCTGGCCGAGGAGATCGCCCGGCGCGGCCTGCAGGACCGGGTCTCCCTGCGCCTCGGGGTCTTCGGCTCCGAGCGGTGGGGGGAAAAGATGCGGCAGCGCATCTCCTCCCTGCTGCACATCGACACCTTTGATATCTACGGCCTGACCGAGATCTACGGCCCCGGGATCGGGATCGACTGCCCGCGCCACTGCGGCATCCACTACTGGAGCGACTACCTGTACTTCGAAGTCATCGACCCGGACACCGGAAAAGTGCTGCCGGCAGGGGAAAAGGGCGAACTGGTCATCACCACCCTCACCAAGGAAGGGATGCCGCTGCTCCGCTACCGCACCCGGGACATTACCCGCCTTCTCCCGGAGGCCTGTCCCTGCGGCAGCCCCTATCCGATGATCGACCGGATCCTGGGGCGCAGCGACGAATCCTTCAAGGTGAAGGGCGTGCTGGTTTTCCCTGGGCAGATCGACGCCGCTCTGAGGCTCACGCCGGGTGCCGGCAGCGAGTACCAGGTGATCCTTACCAGGCAGGACGGGAAGGACCGGATCCTGATCCGGGTGGAGGGAGAGCCGGGGGCCGACGCCGGCCAGACCGCCGGAGCCTGCCGGCAGAACATCAAGCGCATCATCGGGATCCAGGCCGATGTGGAAGTCGTCCCGCACGGCAGCCTCCCCCGCAGCGAAAAGAAAACCAGACGGATCTTCGATCAGCGGAACGTATAAAAAAGCGACCCGGGCGCCAGGCCCGGGTTTTCTCTTCCCCGCCATCTTCGCCGAACCGATGTGCCGAAAAAAATCCCCCTCACCTGAAAACATGATCCGGCTTTTCCTTGCGCTTGCCTAGACTCGCCGCAGCCGCCCAACGGCGCGGGCACTTTCCGGCGGGCGAAAAAAGGATTCCCCGCCGGGGATGGCGAATTGCATGGGGAATGATTATCTGGAGATGACTGAAGGAGGGGAAACGGGAAATTGCAGCATAAGATGATTTTGTCCGGGAATGAGGGTGTCGCCAGGGGCGCCTGGGAGGCCGGGGTCGGCATGGGGATCGGGTACCCGGGCACACCGAGCACCGAGATCGTGGAGGCCCTGGCGAAGATGGAGGGCCCCATGGTCGCCTGGGCGGTTAATGAGAAGGTCGCTCTGGAACAGGCCTACGGGGCGTGCGTAACGGGTCTGCGCAGCCTGGTGACCATGAAGCACGTCGGGCTGAACGTGGCGGCCGATCCCCTGTTCACCACCGCCTACATGGGCGTCAACGGAGGGCTGGTCATCGCCGTGGCCGATGACCCGGGCATGCACAGCTCACAGAACGAACAGGACAACAGGTGGTACGCCCTCCATGCCAAGGTCCCGATGCTGGAGCCGTCGGACAGCCGGGAGTGCCGGGACTTCACCAGGCTGGCATTCGAGTTGAGCGAGCGCCACGACGTTCCTTTTCTTTTGCGCCTGGTGACCCGGGTGAGCCACTCCCGCGGCGTGGTGGAGATCGACCCGGCGGCGGAGTACCGCCGGCGGAGCCGCAGCTATGAGCGCAATGTGCCGAAGTACGTCGTCCTGCCGGCCCACGCCAGGGCTCGCCGCGTGGTGCTGGAGGAAAACCTGAAGAGGCTGCTCGCCGACCCGGATGCACGGGCGGTAAACACGATGGAGATCACCGGCAGCGAGGTGGGGATCATCACCTCCGGCGCCTCTTACAACTATGTCAAGGAAGCCTTCGGGGACAGGTACTCCGTCCTCAAGCTGGGCCTTGTCTACCCGGTGGACGGGGAACTCATCCGGGAGTTTGCGGCAAAGGTACGGCGGGTATACGTGGTGGAGGAGCTCGACCCCTACCTGGAGACCCATGTCCGGGCCCTGGGGGTTGCCTGCGAGGGTAAGAAGTACATCTCCCCCTTCTTCGAGCTGAACCCGCAGGCGGTAGCCACATCTCTGGCCGGGGCGGGCCTGGAGCCCCTGGAGCAACTGGAGCCGGCGACCCCAGAGCCGGTGGCCGGCATCCCCGCCCGGCCGCCCATGCTGTGCGCCGGGTGCCCGCACCGGGCCTTCTTCTACCTGGCCAGGCGGGAAAAGATCATGGTGGTGGGCGATATCGGATGCTACACCCTGGGTGCCATGCCGCCGCTCGACGGGATCGACGTTTCCGCCTGCATGGGGGGAGGCTTTTCCATCGCCCTGGGGATCGGCACCAACCTCCCGGAAGGGGAGAAGGTCTTCGGGGTGCTGGGAGATTCCACCTTCTACCACTCGGGGATCACCGGGGCGGTTGACGCCGTATTCAACAGGCGCCCCATCGTCCCCGTGGTGCTCGACAACAGGAGCACGGCCATGACCGGCCACCAGGAGAACCCGGGAACGGGGCGGACTCTGGACGGGGAGCCGACGGTCATGCAGGACCCGGAGCGCATCTTCCGGGCGGTGGGGTTCGACCGGGTGCTGGTGGTCAACGCCTACGACCTGGAGGGGATCAGGAATGCCATCCGGGAGGCGAAAACATCCCGCGACCGGGTGGCCATCGTCGTCAAGGCGCCCTGCCGCCTCCTCAAGGAGTCGCGCCGCGGCCCCGCCCGGGAGGTCGCAAGGGACAACTGCACGAAATGCAAGAACTGCCTCCGCCTGGGGTGCCCGGCCCTTTCCCTGGACGGGGAGGGATACCCGGCTGTCGACCCGCTTGCCTGCGCCGGGTGCGGGCTCTGTGAGCAGGTCTGCCGGCACCAGGCGGTGCGGGTGCAGGAGAAAGGGGTGACGTCATGATGGCAGAAGGGACGAAACGGGTGATGTTCGCCGGGGTCGGCGGCCAGGGGATCCTCCTCGCCTCCCGGGTGCTGGCGGAAGGCCTGCTCCGGGCGGGGCTGGATGTCAAGAGCACGGAGGTGCACGGGATGGCCCAGCGCGGTGGAAGCGTGGTCACCCAGGTCTGCTTCGGGGAACGGGTTTACTCCCCGCTGGCGGGCCCGGGGGCGATCGACATCCTGGTGACCCTGGAGAAGCTGGAAGCCCTGCGCTACGTGCACTTCCTGAAGAGGAGCGGCACCCTCCTGGCAAACATGAGGGAGATCCCCTCACTCCCCGTCCTCACCGGGGCGGTTCCCTACCCCCGGGACATCGAGGAGCGGCTGGCCTCTTTCCCCGTCTCCCTCTATTTAATCGATGCCGACCGGGAGGCGGAAAGGCTTGGGAATCCCCGGGTGATGAACGTGGTGCTGCTTGGTGCCATGCTGCGGCTGGCCGGGCTCGACGGCCTCGTCGACTGGAAGGAGGTTGTGGCTGGGGCGGTGCGGCCGCAGTACCGGGAGGTGAACCTGATCGCCCTGGAGGCCGGGATGCGCCTGCTGTAAAGACAAGCAAGACAAGAAAGACAAGGGGACGGTTCTCCAGACAAGGGGACGGTTCTCTTGTCTATAAGAATCGAAAAGAGCGTTTTTCCTTGCCGGCGCCGCGACCCGGCACTCACCGAAACCCTGTTGCATAACCGGTCCTTATCCAATAATTCCGTTATTGTTCTTCTTCGACTTACGAAGGCGGAGTGAGTGCCGGGCAAGCTATGGAAGGCCGAGAAGTGATTTTTACAGCTTCAAGCGGGGTTGCTGCCGCATCCGGTGCGGCGCCACCCCTTTTACTTCATAGTGGACGGTGGATAGCGCCAGGACGTAGGGGGATGGCGGCCCCTTTTTGCTTCATATAATGCGGCGAAATGGTAGATAATAAATCCCGGGGCGAATACGCCGGCAGGAGGAAGGAGTTACGGCAAATGACCCGCTATATCTGCATTCACGGCCACTTTTACCAGCCGCCTCGCGAAAATCCCTGGCTTGAGGCCGTCGAGCTTCAGGATCAGGCCTATCCTTACCACGACTGGAACGAACGGATCACCTCCGAGTGCTACGCTCCGAATGCCGCCTCCCGCATCCTGAACGAGAGGGGCCAGATCAGGAAAATCGTCAACAACTATGCCAGGATCAGCTTCAATTTCGGCCCCACCCTGCTCCACTGGATGGAGGCACAGGCGCCGGAGGTCTACCGGGCGGTCATCGACTCCGACCGGGAGAGCATGCAGAACTTTTCCGGGCACGGCTCCGCCCTCGCCCAGGCCTACAACCACATGATCATGCCGCTGGCAAACCGGCGCGACAAGTACACCCAGGTAATCTGGGGGATCAGGGACTTTGAGCACCGCTTCGGCCGGAAGCCGGAGGGCATGTGGCTGCCGGAAACCGCCGTGGACCTGGAAACCCTCGAGATCATGGCAGAGCAGGGGATCCGCTTCACCATCCTCGCCCCGCACCAGGCCCGGCGGGTGCGGAAGATCGGCAGCAGCGGCTGGCAGGAGGTCGGCCCGGGGGGAATCGACCCCTCCATGCCCTACCGGCTCCGCCTGAAAAACCAGGACCGCATCATCAACATCTTTTTCTACGATGCCCCCATCGCCCGCGCCGTGGCCTTCGAGGATCTCCTCAACAACGGAGAGTACTTCGCCCACCGGCTGCTAGGCGGCTTCGTGGAGTCGCGCACCTGGGCGCAACTCGTCCACATCGCCACCGACGGAGAAACCTACGGCCACCACCACCGGTACGGGGACATGGCGCTCGCCTATGCCCTGGACTACATCGAGTCCAACAAGCTGGCGCGGATCACCAACTACTCCGAGTACCTGGAAATGCATCCGCCCAGCCATGAAGTCGAGATTGCTGAAAACACCTCCTGGAGCTGCGCCCACGGCGTCGAGCGGTGGCGGAACAACTGCGGCTGCAATTCCGGTATGCACCCGGGGTGGAGCCAGGCCTGGCGCGCCCCCCTGCGCAACGCCTTAAACTGGCTCCGCAACACCATCGCCTCCCGGTACGAGGAGGAGGGGCGCCGCTATCTAAAGGACCCCTGGGCGGCACGGGACGACTATATATCCGTCGTGCTCGACCGCTCGGCGGAAAACCTCCGGAAGTTTTTGGAGAAGCACGCAGCGAGGGCGCTCGACCCGGTAGAGCAGGTCACGGCCCTCAAGCTTATGGAAATGCAGCGCCACGCCATGCTGATGTTTACAAGCTGCGGCTGGTTCTTCGACGACATCTCGGGGATCGAGAATATCCAGGTGCTCCGCTACGCCGCCCGCGTCATCCAGCTGGGCCAGGAGGTGTTCGGCTGTTCCCTCGAGCCCCGCTTCCTCGAGATCCTGGAACAGGCCCGGAGCAATATCCCCGAGCACCGCAACGGCGCCCATATCTACGAAAAGTTTGTGAAGCCCGCCATGGTGAATCTTCCAAAGGTCGGAGCCCATTACGCCATCAGTTCCCTCTTTGAATCATACGATGAGCAGTCTCGCATCTACTGCTACACCGTCGACCGGCAGGACCACCGGAGGCTGGAAACAGGCAAGGCCAAGCTCATGTGCGGGCGGGCGCGGATTACCTCGGAGATCACCCGGGAATCGATGGTGCTGGACTACGGAGTGGTTTATTTCGGCACCATCAATGTGAGCGGCGGGGTTCGGGTTTACCGGGGGAAGGAGGACTACAAGGAGATGGTGCGGGAAATTTCCGAAAGTTTTGAGAGAGGGGACCTCCCCGGGGTAATCCGGCTGCTGGACCGGTATCTCAGCGGAAGGATCTACTCCCTCAGGCAGCTCTTCCGGGACCGGCAGCGCAGGATCCTCGACACGATCCTCGACTCCACGCTGGCAGAGGTGGAGGCGGATTACAGGCGGATTTACGACAACCATGTCTCCCTGATGCGCTTCCTCAAAGAACTGGACATTCCCCGGCCGCGCGCCCTCAACTGTGCCGCCGAGTTCGTCCTTAACACAGGCCTGCGCCGCGCCCTTTCAGAAAAGGAGTTCGACCTCGAGCAGATCACCGCCCTCCTCAACGAAGCCAGAAACCTCGATATCCCGTTCGTCAAAGAAGACCTCGGGTACGCCCTCCGGCAGACCGTTGAAAGAATGGCGGAGCGGCTGCGCACCCGGCCGGAAGACCTTTCCCTGCTCGAAAATTTAGAGAAGGCAACCGGCCTTGCCTGCGCCGTCCCTTTCGAGGTGGACCTGTGGAAGGTGCAAAACAGCTATTACAGGCTGCTGCAAGAGGTTTACCCGGAATTCCGGAGGCAGGCCGAAAAGGGGGAAGAGGACGCCCGTGCGTGGATTTCCCGCTTCAACTCGCTGGGTGAGAACCTGAAAGTGCGGAGGGGGACCTGAACGTTGCCCGGCTACTCTCCGGGCAACAGCGGTATGATCTTAAACCGGCACGACTCACCTGACTCACTGGTACGGGCACTGAACGATCATACCTAACTCTTCATCTCTTATCATTGGCCAGGTATTCCACAGTGCGGCGCAGGCCTTCCCGGAGATCCACCTGCGAGTCCCAGTTCAGCTCCCGTGCGGCTTTATCGGCTTCAAGGTAGATCTTCTCCTGCCGGAAAACCTCCTCCAGCATGGGATCGCAGATATCAAGCTCGTAAAACCTGGCAGCCGGGTTCAGGTTCTCCCTTTTCCCGCTGCTCAGGTTGTCCACCACCACAACGTGGTGCCCCTCGTCAACAAGGGCGTCAACAATATTGGAGCTGATAAACCCGGCTCCCCCTGTTAAAAGTATCTAAGTATCTTCACTGGAACTGTCTCCTTCCTTCCAGAATTCGCCTTTCGCCAGCAACGCCGACGATGCTCTCCCGTGGGCCGCCTCCGTTTTATCCTCAAACAACGTTAAGCAATATCTTGCTTTTCTTCAACGGGAAAGTTGCTTTATATACTGTGACTTGTCCGTGTCTCTTCTTCCACTAGCGACCGGGCGATGCTAACCAGATCTTTCTGACCGTCTGCCGCCTTTTCCCTCGCCTGTGCACCAAAGGACCGGTAGACATCCCGCACATATCCGGCTTCTTCCACCAGATTCCGGGACTCCAGGTAAGCGGCGTACTTTTCAACCAGGTTCTCGTCGCACAGATCTTTGACGTCTTTAAACTCCACCCCTGCCTCCTGCAGAACCAGAGGCAGCCCGACCAGGAATATGCAGGCATGCCTCAGATAAAGGTATTCGAGCAGCGCATACCTGTTGTCGTCATACATAAAAGAAAGGTAAAGCATCAGTTTGCCAAGAGATTCTTTCAAGTCGCCGTCCTGGACCTCGTCCATCCTCTCACTGAGAGAATTGACGACCTCCGGAAGGAAAAATTCGTACCCACCGGCGTCCAGGAGCGCCTCCTCGAGAAGCGGCAGCAGCACAGGGGGTACCCTGCGGCGTGAAAGCAGATCTTCTAAACTTTCTACAAGGCCGGAGATTGTTGCGTAAATCCCACCCAGTACGGAGTAGAGGGGAACATCCAGCTTTATTTTTCCCTGCATAACGGCGGTTACTGCAGGCTCAATCTCTTCCGTCAGGCTTTCCGACAGCATTTTCTTGTATACCGGATATTTATCAAAAAGGGCTGCTACCCCGGCGTAAAAGCCGGCCTGATCCTTGTCCCGGTACTTTCCAGAGATTTCACTCATCTCCCCGGCCGCCGCCATCAGATCATCCCGCGTCCTGGAAAGAACAGACCACCAGAACAGTTCTCGCTGCTCGTCCGTCACCAGCCAGCTCAGCCCCGTGAGCAACAGTTTGAGCTCGTCTTCGCTGCAGTCATCGTAAAGAAGCGACAGGCGGATCAACTCCACCGACCTTCTGGCAAGCCGATATCCCAACGTTCTGTTGAGGTATTCCATAATGTCAAAGTCCTCATCAAAATCGAACTGCCAGACCGGAACCCTGAGATGCCTCAAATACGGCTTCTCGCCCAGAAGCTCCTGAAACCGTTTCAAAAGGCCTTTTATACCGACCTCATCCCCGCGGTCGCGCAGCCGCTCTTCCTCATCCCAGGCGTCCTGCAACAGCCTTCCAAGGAACTCCGGGTCGGGCATGCGGCCCTCTTCCTCAACCCGCATCCCGTACATAAATCCGAGGGTTTCAACAATCTCCCGCCCCTCGGCCGTGCAGTCTCCCAGGCCGATCACCCGGCCGATGCGGCGAACAGCATCCTCCACCCTCTCCTGGCAGCATTTTTTAAACTTGCGCCCGCTGCCGCAGGGGCAAAAGTCGTTCCTCTCTACTTCAAAGATTTTCATGCTTGCACCTCAATTCAAATTTGAATGTTTTCCGGCCATTCTACCAGCCTGAAAGTAACCCGGCAAGAAAAACGGCTTCAGGAGGATCATGTCTCTGGTCCTTGACAGCTTCCTCCGTAAGGTCCTGCTCGGGACGTGGGAACTGGCAGGTTTTTCCTTTTTCTGTGTCCAACCAAGCAATTCGCTTTTCCAGCCCTTCTTTACAAGGCCAGGTGCAGGCTCTCACTGATAGGGGCACTGAACGATTATGCCCCGGATGAAATCAAAATGTTTTTTGTTGCGTGTGATGAGGACGGCATCCAAAAAAAGAGCCGTTGCGGCAATGAGAGCATCAACAGGATTCAGGCCATAATCCTTCCTGTATTTAGCAATGAGTTCTCCCGCAGTTCTGGCTATGTTTTGGTCAATATCGATAATACCGTTGAAAGCGGCGATAAAGCCTGCCATCCGCTCCTCCTGTTCAGCACTGATACGGGGAGCGGCATAAAGCTCCATAACCGTTATGGCACTGATCCATCTCTCCATATTTTGTAATTTCAATAAGTATTCAGTAGCCGGCCGGTAGCCCCGCAAATGATCGATACAGATATTTGTATCAATCAAGGTCTTCATTGATTCTCATCCAATCTGGTTGCAGACATCGCCCTCAGTTCATCCACATAATCCGGAGAAATATCCTTCCATGTACCTGCTGTTTCCTTGAGGATTCTTTCCCAGTCTTTCCGCTCAGGCTTGATTAAAGGCTCGATGACGATCTTATCCCCCACCAGGTTTACCAGCAGCACATCCCCCTGTTTAACAGGCACCTTTTCCCTGATAAATGCAGGCAAAACTATCTGCCCCTTGCTGGATACAGTTACGGTCGTCACCATCCGGTTTCACCCCTATAGTAAGACATATCTTACCTGAATTATAACATGCCCTGGCGAACTGTCAACAGCGGCTTACCGGCGGTGGAAATCGCAACAGAATAGAACAAGACAATTAAAGAACCGACTTTCCTGCGCTTTTCCCCCGACAGTTAATCGATTCTGTTTTTGACAAGAAATGAAGGTTCCCAAGAACAAATTGCTCAAGGGTATGAACGCCATCCATGTCAACGGCCAGCGACCTAGTCGTTCTATCTTCAAGCACCTGGTGAAGCAGTACCTTGCTTTCCCCCCGTCAAAGCCGGCGAGAACCGGCACCTCTGCCTGGTATCATTCTACCAGGGGAAAAAGAAACCGGCAAGGAAACCGGCTTAATATTCACGTATTTAAGTGATACACTTTTTTATGTGGAGGTGAGGCGGATCGATTACCAAAACGTCACTCTTTCTATTCCCAAGGAGGTGCTGCGCCGTGCAAAGCACCTCGCCATCGAGCGGGGAACCTCTCTTTCCGGCCTGCTAACCCAGTTGCTCACGGATCTTACAGCCAAAGAAGATGAGTACCGTCGGGCTCGGGAGCGCCATCTCGCCATGCTGGAGGGGTTTAACATGGCCACAAGGGGATGCATAACCGGGGGCAGGGAGGAACTCCATGCCCGGTAAAAACAGCAGGCTGCAGTTCGTGGACACCAATTGCAATACCGGTGAAGGTGCAAGGGGTATTGCTAGCGAGGACAACGGGTAGCGGGTAGTGCGTATAACCGTGTGCCGGCAGCAAAATCACGGTGAGGGTGGGAAAGGGGACAAAGAGAAACGCATCCCTGTCCCCTCTTATAAGCCGGCTTTTCTTAATTCCTCATGCAGAGCGGGGAAACGGGCATATTTATCCTTCAGGGCGGTGATGTAGTTTTTCCAGTCAGCCTGTTCACCCAGGCGATTATAGAGGTTCTTGACGCGGCTCAGCAGCCCCGCAGCATAGCTGTAGTGCTTGCGCTGGCGAAGTGCAATAGCCGCTTCCGCCATTTCCAGGTACAGCTTTATGGCCTCCCGGGGATGCTTTTTTTGGCGGCCCTGGCTACTTTACCTCGATAGTCGTGCCAGCCCCCCGGAGGAATCCCGGGCAACAGTTCCAGCGCCCGCGCCACATCCCCCTCGTCCAGGGCTATCTCAATCAGAATGCCTGCCTGCTTTTTGCGCTCCAGCACTTTCAATATCTCGTTGCGCACCTGCGGCCAAATTCCAAGCTTTTCGCAAACCTGGCGTAATTTCCTAAATGACGCAAGCGTAGGGTACTGCTCAAAAAGCCGGCGCTGCCATTTTAATGCCTCATCCAATTCTCCATTCCTGCTGTGGTAGTTCGCCAGCCATTCCAGGTAACCGGGATGGGAATCCTGCGAACCCGCCAGTTCGGTTAACAGTGCCACGGCGTGTTCCCCGGCTCCGGCGTCTGCCAGCGCACCGGCCAGACGCATGACAATCCCCGGTTTATCCCTCATGTGCTGCTTCGCCAGGGCTACCGCTCTTCCAGGTTCGCCATCTCTGACCATAAGAAAAGCTCGCTGTTCCACGGTTCCCATTTCCTGAATTAACCGCCTGGCCTGCTCATAGCGGCCGTTCTTTTCCTCCCAGGCTACCAGTATTCCTACCAGCCTCTCCCGCCCCCATTCGCCGCTTTTCGGGATATGTTCACATACGCATTCCCGAAGCAGCTCCCAATCCTGCTCGCCGGCATGCTCAAATATGGTATCCAGGGCATCACCGGCAAAATCGATACCACCCATTTCTATATCAGCCAGTTCGGCCTCCATCAGTGACATCAACCAGGCCTGCCGCGTGTTGCGGTCGCAATCACCTCGATTAAGGCACTCGCTCAATCCCTCCACACATTCGCCGGCAATGGCGGCGATGGCTCCATCATCGTCCATGCTCAACAACTCATTGCCATAAATCTCTGTCAGAGCGTCAAGCACCGTTTGGTAGGCCGCACCTGCCCCCGGCCAGTCTTCTTTCCGGGCCAGGCGCTCAGCCGTTCGCAAGATGTTCCGCAGGGCCATCTCTATTTCAAAGGGGTCATCCAGGCTCAACGCCCTCTTCACTTCTCGGTTCAATGCCGCCATATCCGGAGACTGCCCACCGGCCGTAGCCACAGCCAAATCGACTACAGCCGACAAAGACGGCTCCCGCTGAAGCATATCGCCGATCAGCGAAATGAGTTCTTCCCTGCTGAGCCGGGCAAGCATGGCGTCCAGTGACGCTAAAACCTTAAAAGAATCCGGTTCATGAACATAGGTCAGCAAGAGGGCGACGATATGTTTGCAAAACCCTCCCCGGGGACAGGTACAGGATGCCTCCCGGATGCCGTTATTATTCAAAACAACCCTGACCCTGTACGGCTTCGGCTGTGACCCATAACACTCACCGCTCAGTTCCATCCCCTGCCGGATGGGATGGCGAATGTTTCCGCCGGCGTAGTAATTCATCCCGCGCTCAAAACTTTGCCCGTCCGCCATTTGACGAATATATTCCTCCGTTAACCATGAGAGATTGCTGCCGTCCATAAACCCGCCTTTCTCCTGCCCCCGTTTTATCCTCAAACAACGTCAAGCATACCTTGCTCTTTATTCCCGTCAAAGCCGGCGAGAAAGCCAAACTCCCCAGCAGTTCTCAGCAGTTCGCCGAAGGGGTTTTCATGATCTGCCTCTTTATCTTCTCCATTTTCTCTACAATTACCGGTCCACCCTACATCTGCACTAACAATTATGGCTTCATTTTGGAGGGCATAGACCGAACAAGGCCTGAGGGGGGCAAACAGTTGAACCGTCCCAATTTTTTGGAAGCCTCGACTCGGCCCTGCAGGCCGCCTGAGGGAGGCAAACAGTTGAACCGTCCCCCTGTTTGTGTTTGTGCTAGGCCCCCAGAACTTTTAACCCGTCGATGCGCCTGAAATGTTCCAGGTTTGTTGTTAGCAGAGGAAGGTTGTTCTGTATGCAGGTTCCCGCGATGAAGGTATCCCGGATCCCTATTTCCTGGTTGCGGTCTTTTAGTTCCTTGTATATTTTTGCTGCGGCCTGTGCTTCTCCGAGGCCAAACGGCAATACTTCTACAATCGTCAGGATATCCGCCAGGTCCGAGGAGCGTCCGGCCCGGAGAGCGCCGTATTCGATTTCCCACGCTGTGATTGCCGAGATGTAGACCTTTTCATAATCCTCAACAGCCTGCTCGAAGGCGGTCTTCTTTTTACCCTTCGCCCGGAAATGAGCAATGATAGTCGAGGTGTCAATTATGATCTCTCTACCCATTCATTCCAACCCCGGTTTATCTCGGCCAGTGCCTGGTCAATTACAGGGTTATCCGCCCAGGCTCCCTTCGTCTTTTTCAGGATTTTCTCTCTGGTGGCTCTGTCGGAAGGCCTGTTCTCGTAAAGCGGCCTGGCCTGCATCAAGAACTTTTTCAGGTCTTCAATGCGGATCCGGGCTGCTCTTTCTCCCAATTTGTAAATGGGGAAACGGCCCTGTTTTGCCCACTTATAGACGGTGGCCCGCGCCACCCCCAGGTGGTCTGCTGCTTCTTGAACCGTCATCCATTTCTTTTCCATACTCACCACCATCCTGAGCTTTGTTGCTATTGTATTATAATGTCATTTACGTCGTCAACGACAACAATTTTTCTCCGAGATGGTGATAAAAACTAAATTATGCTGTCCGGGAAAACAAACAGAGTAACGCGGCGGTCGGTAGTAGACCGCATGGCTCCCCTTTTGCCGGTCAAAAACAAACCCTATGCGTTCCGCAACCCGATTACTTCTTTCGCTGTAACCACAGGGAAAACATAAATTGCTTTCCTTCCGAATGGGGTTCGTGATGAAGATAATCTTTGCCGGCTTGCCGGAGGAAAACCCTCGGCCAATCATTTAATGTCCTCAAACAGCGAGGGCTGGCTAATTTTCTTTAAGTGCAAAGAGCGGGCGTACCTTACCGGCCTGGTCATTTTGTGCACTTTACCCAGTTCCTGCGCCTTCTTGAGCCAGTCCTGCATTTGCCTACGGCGAACTTTCAGCTTATCCGCCAGTTCCTGCTCAGTCTTAGGTGTATCCAATTCTTTCTCTATGTATGGCCAGACAATAGCGAACAAATCGTGCTCATTAGCCGGCTGGAGACCCGGATCCTTTCTTCTGGCAACCGGATCTTTTTTCTCTAAAGATTCGCCTACCACGGCCTCACCTGCATCCGGCCGGGTGTATCCAAAGGCTTTTGCGCTGTAAAATTCCAGCGTGGCGCGCAGCCCGCCTTTATCGTCCAGCATCTGGGGCTTCAGAGGAATTCCGCCTTTCTCAATTAAACGCTGGTTGCCTTCGGGCGTGTTTTCACCGTCCCGTACGAAAAGAGGTACCCATTTATGCCTGAGATTTTCTACCGCCCCTGCCCAGGTACCGCCTTTGTTGAAGGAAGCAGAAACAACTACGGCATATCTTGATAAGGCGTAAATGTACTTGTTCCGGCACATAGCGGAACCAACAGTAAAACGAGCGCCGGGATGATATGGGGATAATAATACAAGACACCCGGATAAGACGGCTTCCCTCACTTTCCTCTGGCGAAGCCGCGCTTCCAGGCTGTCCGCCAGAACGGTTACCGCCTTACCTCCGGCAGCAAGAGCCGAATCCTGGCCGATCTGATCCACTCCGCGCGCCCCGCCGGAAACAACGATGAGTCCTTCCTCTGCGCATCTTTGCGCCAGGCGATTCGTGAAGTCGGCTCCCTCCGCATCAACATCGCGCGCGCCGACAACGGCCACTCCCTCAAGCTCTAAAAGGCCCGGCTCCCCCGCCCCGAAAAGGACCAGCGGGGCGCGCTGTTTTAGCAGAGTTTTTAAACGGGAAGGATAAAAAGGATCTGCCCTGGTTACCACCCAGATTCCCAGACTCTCCAGTCTTTCCAACTCTATAGCCAGTTGGCCGGTCCGCGATAAAAGTTTTGCGATGCGATTGACTTCTTTTTTCGAAAGACCCAAGTATTTCTGCCATTGTTCAGGATCTGCCTGGAAAAACGCTCCCGGAGACTTCAGTACCGAACTGGATAATTTCCTGGCAATTACATTCCATTCCGGTAATGTAAAAGGAGTCTTTTCATCTTCGTCTTTCTCACCCTTCCTTGAAACGGCCAAACTGGAACACAACAAGATTATCGCCTGGCTGTCAGGGGAAATATTCATTCGAGGTCACCTCCTCCAGCTGCAGTCGCCAGCACAAACGGATGAACGGGGCCGCTGCCCGCTTCCCGGAGAAGAGCCCCGCAGACCGTCAGGGTCCAGCGGGAATCCACCAGATCGTCTACCAGCAAAACGGCTCCACCCAGACAGGAACCTTTTACTTGAAAAGCGTCCGCCACATTGCGGGCTTGTTGAGTGCTGTTCTGCATGTTCTTTTGTTCAGGCGTATCCTTAACCTTAACCAGGACCGGATAAAACGGGAGACCGAGCCCTTCGGCCAACCTTCGGGCAAAATCTCGGACCAGCTCCGGCCGCCGCAGAGAAGGGACAGCGGTAACCCAGGCTGGAGGCGGCTGCGGCTGCCACCGGTTTTTGATCAAATCTACAGCCGCAGACACAAGTTCGTCGCCAAACCGGTTATTCTGGTATTTATCAACCCCAACCTGCCGACCCCAGCCGGCATCACCATAAATGCACAAACACCGGCCCTCCTCATTTCGTAGATTATCCGGAATACGCCCTCGCCATCTTCCAATACCGCCAGGCGGCCATTGTTTCCTTGGTTCAATTATCTGGTAATCACGGCGTAGAAATTCAACTGCCTTTGATACCAGTTCTTGATTTAAGCTAGTCGTAAAGAACGGGGATTGGCAATTTGCGCATTTGCCGCAAGGGCCAGCATACGGATCGTCTAATTCACGAGCAATAAACTCCATCAAACATTCTTTTGTAACCACAAATTCTTTTATTGTCTTTAGCTCCTGATAACGAAGCCCAGTAACCTTTTCTGCTCTTTTTGTATCCAGAACCCAGGGGTTTGCGGTCCGGAAATAAATGCCGCCATTCCGGGCAACCGCTCCTTCCACCTCCAGCAACTTCAAACACTTTTCAATTCTCCCCTTAGAAATATTTAAATGAGATAACATAGTCGGTATTGTCAACCCCTGGTCTGATTGTTCGATAACCTCCAGCACCCTAAACATTTCCTCCGGACCAGGAAAAGCTGTTCTAATAAAGTAATCCTGGATTTCATCGTCCTCCCGCCCGTTTAAGAGAACGGCGAAAGCGTTGTCCATAGCGCGCCCCGCCCGGCCTACCTGTTGATAATAAGAAACCAACGACCCCGGCCGCTGATAATGGATAACGAAACCCAGATCCGGCTTGTCGAAACCCATCCCAAGGGCCACAGTTGCGACCAGCGCCTTGATTTGATTCTGTAAAAGCTTTTGTTCCCGCGCCTCCCTCTCTTCACTGGTAAGTTTACTATGATATTCCCACGCCTCTATTTCTTGCGTGCGCAACCATTCGGCCACTCTTTTGCAATCGGCTATTGTCAGGCAATATATAATCCCGGAACCGGGTAACTTCGGAAGATTTTCCACAAGCCAGGCCAATCTTTCCGCCTGGTCGTTTAACTGAATATTTTGCAGCCGTAAAGAAGCCCGTGCCAGGGGACCCCTCAAGATCGTGAGATCCGGGCCAAGCTGATCCCGGATATCCTTTACAACGCGTTCGTTTGCCGTTGCCGTTGTGGCGAGAACCGGGACATTTGGCGGCAGGTTTTTAACAATCCGGACAATCCGCCGGTAATCAGGACGGAAATCGTGGCCCCAATCGGAAATACAATGCGCTTCGTCAACCACAAACAACCCGATGCCGCCCTTTATCGAGGGCAATGTATCGGATAAAAAGCGGGGATTGGCCAGTCGCTCCGGCGAAACAAGGAGTACGTCACAGGCACCCTTTTTGAGTTTCTCCTCGACATCCGTCCATTCTTCTTCATTTGTGCTATTGATCGATTCAGCCCGAATGCCAATTTTAGCAGCCATCTCAATCTGATTGCGCATAAGCGACAATAAAGGACTGATCAGGACAGTGGGGCCTGCTCCTTGATCTCTGAGCATTTTGGTGGCGAGGAAGTAAACGATACTTTTCCCCCAACCTGTGCGCTGAACAACCAGCGTTTTCTTTTTCTTGCAAACAATGGTCTCAATTGCTTCCCATTGGCCATCTCGAAAATCAGCTTCCGGCCCAAGCATTTTCTTTAATAATTGTTTAGCCTGTTGTTTATCTACCCCATTTTTATTCTTACTGCTCCTTAAATTTTATAAAACATATATTAATTCCCCGAATAAACGTTCGTTTCCTGCCGGGATCAGGAAAATTTTTTTACTTAATCGCCGTCCATCTCGCCGGCGCAAAGGAAATTCCCCCAATTAATCAGCTCCGGCAAGTTGGGATCGTGGCGAAGATAATTTTTGCCGGCTTTGGAGCCGGTGTTTGCATAGCAGCACATAGCCCCGGCTACCTGCCAACAGCGGCTTGGCCCCCGGAGGTGACAGCCTTTGAGGGCGTATCTTGCCGTCTGTTTGAGGAAATGGTACAATTCAGGCAGGAAATCCCAGAGCTGCACCGGCGGTGGAAATCGCAACAAAATAAAACTGCTCTAACGTGTTATGGCCGGAAAGCCCCCATACAGACGGGAACTTTTTTCCTTTACTCTGTGCTTAACTAGCCCACGGGAGGTGAGGAAAATGAAACCGGCGGATGCGCTCTGTGTGTTAAGCCGGCATGATAACTAAAGCGCTGCCGGAATAAGCAGACAGATTGGAGGTTGACTTGGTGAGTAATGTGTATCAGCTAAAAATAACTTTACTGGAAATCGAACCGCCCATCTGGAGGCGGATTTTGGTGCCGCAAAACATCACCTTCTATAAACTGCACAAAATCATTCAGGCCTCTTTCGGCTGGCAGGATTATCACCTTTTTAATTTTGACCTGGGTGATGTGGTTGTTCATATCCCCGACCCTGATTATGCCCCGGGAGAATTATACGGCGGCAAAAAAGAGCTTAACGCCAAAAGAACAAAAATCGACGAGTTGCTCGTAGAGCGTAAAAGATGCACTTATACCTATGATTTCGGAGACAAGTGGCAGCACGAGGTCGTTCTGGAAAAAACACTAGAGGCCAAAGAAGGACGGCACTATCCCCTGTGTATTGCCGGTGCCCGCCACAGGCCGCCGGAGGATGTCGGCGGCGTTGGTGGGTACCAGGAGTTCCTGGGCGTTATACGAAACCCCAAACACCCGGAATACAACAATTATCTGCTCTGGGCAGAAAAGGATACCGGCGGCAGAAAGTTTGACCCGGAGTATTTTTACATCAACGAGGTCAACCGGGCACTGGCGAGGATAAAATAAAATCCCCTATATACCGGCTTTTTAATTCCTCACGCAGAGCGGAGAAACGGGCATATTTATTCTTCAGGGCGGTGATGTAGTTTTTCCAGTCAGCCTGTTCACCCAGTCGATCATAAAGGTTCCTGACACGGCACAGCAGCCCCGCAGCATAGCCATAGTTCTTGCGCTGGCGAAGTGCAATAGCCGCTTTCGCCATCTCCCGGCACAGCTTTATGGCCTTCAATAATATATTCCTCTTTTAACCATGAAACGTTACAGCCCATGGATGTCAGTCCAGGTAGAGGCCATCGTTTTAGCTTCCTGAATTATCTTTGGCTTTAATCCTAAAGTTTGACCAGTAAACATCGTGACCATACATACCTGACAGGTCTCAGCTATAATACTGCCAGCCGAAGAAGGACAGCATTAACGAGGCTCCTGGCTAGCCACTTCATCAGGTAAATCCTTAGGCAGATTATTCGGCACCAAGGCCTGCCTCAGAACAGGCCCTCTCCACAAGCAAATGAATGACGGGTGGGCGCCCCTCTGGTGGATCTCCTACCCGCCCTTTTCCCGAAAATTTTTTATAGCAACCCGAGTCCTATACCTGAAGTCCTATGGCTTAAAAACTTCTCCCCTACAGCACATTAACATAATCATCGAGAAGGAGTACCTCCGGCATATCAATTCTAGACCAGGATTGAT
This sequence comes from Syntrophomonadaceae bacterium, assembly GCA_012840385.1. Classification (GTDB taxonomy): domain Bacteria; phylum Bacillota; class DSM-12270; order Thermacetogeniales; family Thermacetogeniaceae; genus DULK01. The sequence continues at coordinate 1,568 of DULK01000013.1, read as the reverse complement.
CGTTTCCAACAATTGCATCGCAGCCAACTGACTTAGCCGTAGCAATGATGAGCGCATCGGGCAGAGGCAAATTAGTTTCAACTCTGATAGAAGCGGCCATCTGGCCAATCTGACGCGAAACGGGGATTACTTCCAGGCCCGGAAACTCATTGAGCAGAAGCCTTACCCTTGCTAAGGCTTCTTTGTTATTCTTTTTAAGTGGCCCAACCAGGAGTTCGGCTTCAGTAATCACAGAAATGACGGCTTGCAGCCTTCCTTCTTCAAAAAGACGGAATAAAGGATTTAAAATGGTGTCGTAAGGGCTAATACCTTGCAAAAAATAGATTATTGCATTGGTGTCGAGTAATAAGCGTTTGACATGGGCAATTTTGTTTAAGAAAGCGTCCTGTCCCATGTTTCGCGTTCCTTCCTGATATAAGCATTGACCTCTTCTGGAGTTCGGCCGTAGATGTTCTTCAATGAACCGGCCAGCAGTTCCGTATAACTTGTAGTTTTCGGCGAAAGAATAATTTTGTCCCCTTGAACTTCTAATAACAGTTTTTGTCCCGGCTGGATGCCGAGCTTTTTATAAATTGCGGCAGGCAAGGTTATTTGCCGCTTACTGGAAACTCTCACTATAACCTGTTCCATTTCATACCCTCCAAGTAGTTCTATCTTCAAGCTATTATAAACCCAGTAAGTGGTTATGGCAATGGCTACCGAAAAAAAGAGTCTAACAGACAGTCCGTCAAAAACAACCAGGTGGGGAGGCCCGCCATTTTTCATGCCCTCCCCGGCTGCCTTCTTCAACCTTCCACTTCAAGCTCCTCCGCTTCGCTCCCGGGAGCAATCAGGGAGACGGTTCTGGGTTTGAAAAAAACCGATTATGGAACCCTCATGGCAGGATTTTGTTCCGCTCCGGTTTTTCCATCCGATGCAGGACACCAACAGGTCTGCCGCTTGATTTTTCGACTTCGTGTTTCGCCGCTTGCACTTGCCTGAGGCCCAAACATGAGAACCGTCCCTTTGTTTGCCTTTTACTGAACGAACCTGCTCAATTCCTCCCAGATGATGTTCCGGGCTTCTTCCAGGGAGCCGGCGGCAAACAGTTCGTCCAGCACCCGATCCAGCGCATCCATGTCGGTCAGCTGCGGCACCTTTTCCTGTATGGCGGCAGAATCCGCTCCAAACCTGCGAGCCAGGTACCTGCATATGACCTCCTGCTTGGCCTTAATCTTACCTTCCGCACGGCCCTCCGCCCGGCCCTCCGCAAGGCCTTCCGCGCGACCTTCCGCCCGGCCTTTTTCATGCCAGCTGGTGGTTATTTGCATAATGGCATCAACCTCCTTTTTGTCCATTTTACCCAATTTCCGGTAAAGTCGTTCTTCTTCCTCGCGGTTCAGCTTCAGGTAGGCCTCGAAAAAAGCGGCCAGCAGCTCCATCCGCGCCGGGTCCACTTTCCTCCGGGCCAGCATGCGCAGGAATTCCAGCTTTACACGGACCCTTTCTTCCGGCCTGAAGCCCATTTTGCTTAACAGCGCCGCTGCTACCGGATTATCACTATGGATGTACTCCCGCCAGTCAAGTTT
>DULK01000002.1 GCA_012840385.1 Syntrophomonadaceae bacterium | reverse complement strand
TCCTATGACGCCATCCATGGCGCATAGTCGCCTAGCTCAACCTCCTGTTTCGCTTCGGCTGCCGTTAGCTGCTCCTTCGTCAAGGGCGAGTAACAACCTCCGTAGGTCGCTGCGCCTGCAAGGATAAACCGCTTTTTCATTCCTCTGTTGGTGGTGCTGTAGGCGGCGTGAAGGTCTGCCCTGCGGCTGCCGGCAGGATGCTTCATGCGGTGCATCCCCGTCCGCATTTCACCTGCCCCTTCTCAGGCGGTTGATCTCCCGCAGCCTCTCCGTAATCTCGGGGAGGCGGGTAAGGGTTTCCAGGGGATAATGCGCCTTGCGCCGCCAGTTGGGGTATCCTTTGAGGTCGGGAGCATTTTGGGGAGCCTTTTCCAGCCAGAGGTCCTCGAGGTTCACGATGAGGATCCGGGCGGGGCTGCCGGCAAGGTATGCCAGGCAGGCTTCCAGAACGGCCTCCGCACTGTTTTGAGGGGGATCAAGCCGTTCCAGGCGGTGCAGGAAGTCGAGCAGTGCCCTTTCTTCCCCGGTGTTTATGTTTTCCCAGAAGTGGGCAAAGGGGCGCATGTCATGGGTGTTCAGGCATGCCAGGGCGGCGCTCGGGACAGGGCGCAGCACATTCTGTGGATCGTTCGTGAATTCAAAGGGGAGTACATACATCCCGTAGACCCCGTGTCGGCTCATAGTTGGCCGGACGTAGTCGGGAACGGTGCCCAGGTCCTCGCCCACCACCAGCGACCTGTACCGGGTGGATTCCAGGGCCAGGATGGCGTAGAATTCCTCGGCCCGGTAGTGTACGTAAATGCCTTCCCGGGCGGCCATGCCCTTGGGCACCCAGAAAAGCCGGTGCAGCCCCATGACGTGATCTATGCGGAGGACCCCGGCATGCCGGAAGTGGTTGCGCAGGCAGGCAATGTAGTAGCGATACCCCTGTTCCCGGATTCGCTCCGGGTGCAGGGGGGGCATCCCCCAATCCTGCCCTTCGCTGAAGAACAGGTCCGGTGGCGCCCCACTGCTTGCTTCCAGGGCGAAGGCCGAACGCTCCCTCCAGGTATCGTATCCGGCGGCATGAACTCCTAAAGGCAGGTCCAGGTAAAGCCCCACTCCGCCCTGCCGGGCCTGTGCCGCAGCCGCCCGCAGCTGTTCGTGTGCCAGCCACTGGACGTAGAGATGGTAGCGGACGGCATCAGGACTGTAATCCCCTTCCTGCAGGATTCCGTCCCGCATCCGCTCCGGCCATGCCGGCCAGCCGGCGCGCTGCCGCTCGGCGGCGGCCCGGAAGCGTGCATAGTCCATGGCCGCAGGGTTTGCGGCCAACCAGCGGCGCAGCTCTTCCTGCCGGGTGGAACCCCGGGCGAAAAAGCAGCGTGCCAGGTGTTCCAGGACGCCGCGCTTGACGGCCATGCCGCGGCGGTAATCCACCAGGGGAGCAGCCCGCAAAGACTCAAGTTCCTGTCGAAATGAAGGAGAGTTCAGGAGGGCCTGCGCTTCGGCGCTCTGCAAGAGTTCCGGAACCCTGGTAACATCCAGGTAGAACTCGTTCCAGAAGAGGCGGCTGACCGGCATGTAGGGGCTCGGTTCGAAGGGTTCGTCCAGGAAAGAGGCAAGCAGGGGGAGGGAGCCCACCGTGCCGCCTCCCAGCTCCTGTACCCAATGCACCAGGGCTTCCAGGTCGGTGAAGTCTCCTGACCCCCAGCTTTTCCCGGAATGGAGGGCATAGAGGGGGATGAAAACCCCCCAGATCCTGCCTTCTGCTCCCGGAGGAAGGATGTAAAGCCGGCGTGGTGCGCTGATCACCAGCGTTTCGGATCTGCAGCCGGGATGGGCCAGTATAAGCCTGTGGTATCCCAAGGGCAGCTTCGGGGGGAGCACGAGCTGCTTTACCACATAGTCGTTCCCCTCCACCGTTTCGGCCTGGAGCACCGGTAGGGAGGACAGGTCGCAGTACCAGCGGCACTCCTCCCCTGTTTCCAGCAGCAGGCAGCAGTCGGCAGGGCCGTCTGCGCACTCGGCCGGGAGGTTCAGGGAGATCCCGGTAAGCTCTCCCTCCCATGCCACCACCACCGGCTCCAGGCAGCGCTGCCGCTGCTCTTTCCTGCGGTGGCGGACTGCCTCGGGCACGTCGCCCATTCCGGCCACAGGCGCCCCCAGCGCCCGGAGCACCGCCAGCAGCGAGGGTGGTTCTGCCTGCCGGGGGATTCCCTCTTTACCATAGGCGGTTACCTCTACACCGTACAGCCGCGCCAGCTGCAGAAGCTGTTGAACATCTTTTTCCCCATTTATAGCGGCCACACCACCAATCCTGTGCAGTTTTTTTACACCGAAACGAACTGATTGCCTCGTTAGGAGAATGTTTAGAGGCAGTGATGCTCTCAACTTTATTTTTTACCCCGCGGACTTTTTAATGTATCCAGCGTCATCCATTGGAATCTTCCCCGGCCCTGAAAATATATTCCGATTTATCCTTGCGCTTGCATGCTTCGGCGGCTTGTTGACAAGGGCTTGGGAAAAACCGTACAATTGGAGCAGGAGCCTGGATTCAACTCCTTTCGTCCCGCACCGGGTGAAAGGAGTTTTGTATAGAAGTCATTAAGGCCATTGCTATCAAGAACGACGCCCTGAAGGGGTTTTTCAGGAGGCTTGCCGAATGATCGAAGAAAGGGTTATCCCGACAACATACAACCCTCATGAAGTGGAAGAAAAGTGGTACCGGTACTGGCTGGAGAACCGGTTTTTCCATGCCGAGCCCAATACCGGGAGGAAGCCCTTCTGCATAGTGATTCCCCCGCCCAACGTGACCGGGTCCCTGCACCTGGGACATGCCCTGGACAACACCATGCAGGATGTGCTGGTGCGCTGGCACAGAATGCTGGGGGATGAAACCCTGTGGCTGCCCGGTACCGACCACGCCGGGATCGCCACCCAGGCCCGGGTCGAAAGGGAACTGGCGAAGGAGGGCCTGAGCAAGTACGATCTCGGCCGCGAGAGGTTCCTGGAAAGGGTCTGGGCCTGGAAAGAGACTTACGGAGGCAACATCATCAGACAGCTCAAGCGTCTCGGCGCCTCCTGTGACTGGGAGCGGGAACGCTTCACCATGGACGAGGGCTGCTCCCGGGCGGTCCGGGAGGTCTTCCGGCGCCTTTACGAAAAGGGGCTGATCTACCGCGGGAGCTACATCATCAACTGGTGCCCGCACTGCCGGACGACCATCTCGGACATCGAGGTGGAGCATACCGAGCAGGATGCCAAGCTCTACTACGTGCGCTATCCCGGCGTGGACGGGGGGCCGGGCATCGTTGTGGCCACCACCCGCCCCGAGACCATGATGGGGGACACCGGCGTTGCGGTCCATCCGGAGGATGAGCGCTACCGTGAGCTTATCGGCAGGAAGGTCATCCTGCCTTTGATGAACCGGGAAATCCCGGTGATCGCCGACGAGATGGTAGACCCGGGGTTCGGGACGGGGGCCGTCAAGGTGACGCCCGCCCACGACCCCAACGACTTCGAGATGGGGCGGCGGCACCGGCTCCCCGAGATTGCCGTCATCGGCAAGGACGGGATGATGACCGCGGAAGCCGGCAGGTATGCCGGTTTAAGCAGGGAGGAAGCCCGCCGGCGGGTTGTGGAGGACCTGGCAGAGCTCGGCCTGCTGGTCAGGGTTGAGGATTACACCCATTCGGTAGGGCACTGCTACCGCTGCGATACGGTGATCGAGCCTCTGGTTTCCGAGCAGTGGTTCGTCCGCATGAAGCCCCTGGCCGAACCCGCGCTGAAGGCGGTACGGGAGGGGCGCATCCGCTTTGTGCCGGAGCGGTTCACCAGGATCTATCTCAACTGGCTGGAGAACATCCGCGACTGGTGCATTTCCCGCCAGCTCTGGTGGGGCCACCGCATCCCGGTCTGGTACTGCCGGGACTGCGGCGAGGTCATCTGCCCCGAAGGAGACCCGGACAATTGCCCGCAGTGCGGAGGGACAAGGCTTGAGCAGGACCCCGACGTCCTGGACACCTGGTTCAGCTCCGCCCTCTGGCCCTTCTCCACCCTGGGCTGGCCGGATAAGACCCCTGAACTGGAGTTCTTCTACCCGACCTCGGTCCTGGTGACCGGGCGGGACATCATTTTCTTCTGGGTCGCCCGGATGATCTTCATGGCCCTGGAGTTCATGCAGGACGTCCCCTTCCGGGAGGTGCTCATCCACGGACTCATCCTGGACCCCCACGGCCGCAAGATGAGCAAATCCCTGGGAAACGTGCGGGATCCCCTGGAGGTCATCGACCGGTACGGTGCCGACACCCTGCGCTTCACCATGGTGACCGGGAATACCCCCGGAAACGACCTGCGCTTTCACCAGGAGAGGGTGGAAGGCGCCCGGAATTTTGCCAACAAGATCTGGAACGCCTCCCGGTTCGCCCTGCTCAACCTCCAGGATTTCCGGCCTGCGCCCGAACCGGGGAGGTTCGACCGGGAGCTGCTTGAGCTGGCGGACCGCTGGATCCTGAGCAGGTTCAACCGGGCCGTGGAAGGGGTGACCGGGAACCTGGCGGCCTACGAGCTCGGGGAGGCCGCCCGCATCCTCTACGACTTTATCTGGAGCGAGTTCTGCGACTGGTACATCGAACTGGTGAAGCCCCGCCTGTACGGGAAGGATACACCGGAGAGCAGGCGCACCGCCCAGTCGGTGCTGTGGTACGTCCTCATTCACACCCTGGAGCTGCTTCACCCCTTCATGCCCTTCATCACGGAGGAGATCTGGCAGCACCTGCCCCACCAGGGGAAGAGCATCATGGTCGCTCCCTGGCCTGCCGTGCGGCCCGAACTGGAGGACCCCGAAAGCGAGGAAAAAATGGAGTACCTGATGGAGGTGATCCGGTCGATCCGGAACCTGCGCGGCGAGCTGAACGTCCATCCCGGGCGCTCCGTCAGGTGCGTGATCATCGCCGGTTCCGGGGCGCGGCCCCTGCTCCGGGACTACGCAGGGTACGTCAAGCACCTGGCCGGGGTCGAGCCGCTGGAACTGGCCGACGGCGGGGCGCCGAAACCCCCCCGGGCGCTGACGGCGGTGGTGAAGGATGCCGAGATCTACGTCCCCCTGGAGGGGCTCGTGGATCTCGATAAGGAAATCGCCAGGCTGGAAAAGGAAGCGGATGCGGTTGCCCTGGCCCTGCAGCGGGTGAAAGGGAAGCTGTCAAACCGGTCCTTCCTGGCCAAGGCCCCTCCCGATGTGATCGAAAAGGAGCGGGCAAAGGAGGAAGAGCTGGAACAGAAGCAGGCAGCCATCGAGCACCGCCTTGCCGCCCTGCGCGGTTAGCGGATTCTCTCTGAAAGAAAGCAAAAGATGCCTGAGCGCTGCACCCCTCCTCCCACCTCTCGACGGGGGAGGGGTATGTATATTTTTCAGCCGGTGGGTTCGGGGCACTGTTTTCGGCGGCGGAGCCGGCTGGATGAGACACGGTTAAAAGGGCACTACCGGTGCGGCGCTGTTTCAGGCTGGGGCGGAGGCAGCTTTGCCCGCTTGCGCGTAGCAGATTAAGCCTATCTTATTCAAAAGTTTTATAAAAGTTAAACCATCCTTAAAAAGAACGAAACATTAGTCGGGTATCTTTGAGCCGAAGGAAAAAGTCTGCGTTTGGGAGGTGAAGTGTGTAAGGATGAAATTGGAAGCCGATTTGCACACCCATACTGTTGCGAGTGGACACGCTTACAGTACGTTGAAGGAGATGGTCGAGGCGGCGCGCCAGAAAGGGCTGAAAATGCTGGGCATAACCGATCATGGGCTGCGGATGCCCGGAGGCCCACCCCCCATGTATTTCGCAAACATGGTCGTCTGGCCGCGGATAATGCAGGGCGTGGAGGTTCTCCGTGGGGTAGAGGCCAATATTCTTGACACCAGCGGGAGGCTCGATGTTCCTGAAGAAGTGCTTGCGCAGCTGGATCTTGTTTTGGCCGGTTTCCACAGCGGTACCGGTTATGAGGGGACTACGGTGGAAGATAATACCCGGGCGATGATCGCTGCCATCAAAAACCCGTATGTCCATATCATCGTCCATCCGGGAAACCCGCAGTATCCGGTGGATATGGAAAAAGTAGTGCTGGCCGCAAAGGCATACGGCAAGGCGTTGGAGATCAACAGCAACTCCTTTTTTGTGCGCCCGGGCAGCGCACCGCGCTGTTATCATCTCGCCCAACTGGCTAAAAAGCACCGGGTTATGGTTGCAGTCAACAGCGATGCGCATATTTATTGCAGCGTTGGGGATTGTGATGCGGCAGTTTCGCTCGTCACCGAGGTGGGCATTGAAGAGAGCTGTATTCTCAACAGTTCGGCAGATCGGGTGCGAGAATTCCTCGCCCTTCACAGGCAAGCCAATGAAGTTCAAGCAAGCACAAATATGTAAGAAGCTGCCCTGGGCACCACCTTTCAGGCAATTAATGCAAATAATTGAGGCAAAACAATTTAGGATCGTTTTTCAACCGGTAGTAAAACTTCCTGAAGGTGAAATCTACGGGTATGAAGCACTGGTGAGGCTGCCCGAAGGAAGCTGTTTTGCATCTCCTCTCCAGTTGTTCAATTTTGCTGCCGAAGCGGGGCTCCTCTACCCCCTGGAGAGGGTAACCAGGGAGGAGGCCCTCCGCCACCTTGGTCTTTTTTCACTGAAACATAAGCTCTTCCTTAATATCAACCCGCAGATTATCAACGATCCCCGTTTTATTCCCGGCCAAACCGCAAGGTTCGTCAGGCAGTACAATCTTACCCCTGAAAACATCGTTTTTGAAATAACCGAGGGGATGGCTATCAAGGACTTTCCCGCTTTCCGCAAAACGCTTGATCACTATCGCAGCCAGGGCTATCTGATTGCGATTGATGATTTCGGAGCCGGTTATTCCAATCTCCGTACTGTTGCCGAACTCCAGCCGGATTTTATCAAGCTGGATATGTCCCTGGTGCACGGTGTTCACAAAAAAACGGCGCTCCAGGCGCTGATGGAAACGTTGAGGACATTTGCCTGTAAGATTCATTCTCAGCTGATTGCCGAGGGAATCGAAAACGAGGCAGAACTGATGAAACTTGTTCAACTGGGAATCCCCTTCGGCCAGGGGTATCTCCTTGCACAACCGGCTTTTCCTCCCCCTATGCTTGATCGGAAGGCTGCCGAAGTTTTGCAGCATGCCGGCGCTGCTCAAGGCTTCGGGCGGAAAATGCATAACAAGCCGCACGGAGCAGCTGCAGAAAGGGTCTCTCTTTTTTTGGAGGATTGATGAGGAAAGCCTCTGGAATTGCTTCGGGATCGCCTTGGTTTGTTGTTTGACATTTCACTGCAGGAAAGACGCTCATGCCGCCCAAGCGCCACCACCAGAATATGAAAATGGTGGTTTACCCCTGCAGGCGCAAGCGGAGTCCGGGAGCAAGCGCAAGGATAAACCGGAACATATTTTCAGGGGCAGTTATAAAAGAAAAAAATATAAAAAAAGAGTAAAAAGAAGACTGCCGGGGTAAAATCAACCGGAAGAATATAAGCAGGATGTGGGACTTGTGTGTCGAATATTTTTTGTGAAGAGGGGCGGTTGAAACGGTGCCCGGGGGCAGGGGATAGCAAGGGGGAGTGGTATGACTTCCAAGATACTCGTCGTGGACGACGAAGAGTCGATCGTCAAGCTGGTCTCCTTTAATTTGAATAAAGAGGGATTCCAGACCGTTGCCGCCGGCGACGGCAACGAGGCCTGGGAAAAGATCCAGCAGGAAAAGCCGGACCTGATCGTCCTTGACGTGATGCTGCCCGGAATGGACGGCCTGACTCTTTGCCGGCTCATGCGCAAAGAGGGGCTGACCACCCCAATCCTGATGCTCACAGCCCGTGACGAGGAGATCGACAAGGTGCTCGGGCTGGAGATGGGAGCCGATGATTACCTGACGAAGCCCTTCAGCCCCAGGGAACTGGTGGCCCGGGTGAGGGCGATCCTGCGCCGCACCGGAGAGAGGGAGCGGGAGGGTGAGGAACACCTGGAGTTCGGAGAGTTGGAGGTTTTCCCGGCGAGGTATGAGGTGAGGCTGGCCGGCGAGACGGTTGCCCTCACTCCGAAGGAGTTCGAGTTGCTGCTCCTGCTCTGCCGGAGCGCGGGGCTGGTTCTGAGCAGGGAATACATCCTCCAGAAGCTCTGGGGGTACGATTTTTACGGGGATGCCCGGGTTGTGGATGTACACATCAGCCACCTGCGTGAAAAGCTCGAGCAGGACCCCGCCCACCCGCGCTACATCAAGACCGTGAGGGGTGTGGGGTACAAGTTCCAGTCGCCAATCCAGGGGAACAGGGGGATTGAAAACTGTACGGGATAAAGCGGCAGATCGTGATCGGGAATATGCTCATCCTCGGCTTTGCCCTGCTGGTGGTGGGCGGGTTCTTGGCCCTTTTCCTGAGGGATTACGGGATCACCCTCCCCCTCGCCGGTTTCTGGCAGTACATGCTGGCAGCCATGCTCTTCGCCCTTGCCGGCGCGTGGCTTTTCAGCGACAGGCTGGCAGGGGGGATCATGCGGCAGCTGGGGGAGGTGACCGCCGCCGCCAAGCGGATTGCCGGTGGAGACTGGGAGACCGAAATCCGCCGCCCGGAGGAGGGGGAGATCGGGGAGCTTGCCTCCGCCATCAACGGGATCTCCCGCACCATCAAGGAAAACGTGAGGGAACTGGCGGAGAGCAAGGGCCGGCTGGAAGCCGTCCTGGCCAACATGGAAAGCGGTGTTCTCCTGTTCGACGGCGAAGGCCGTCTCAGCCTGATCAACCCTGCTGCGGAGGGGTTCCTGGGGGTCCGGGCGGAGGAGGTGATGGGGATGCCGCATGTCGAGGCGGTGAAGAACTACTCCCTGAGCAGCCTGATCGACGACGTCCTCCGGTCCTGGAAGCCGGCTCGCAAGGAGATATCCCTCATCTACCCGCAGGAGCGAACGGTGGAAACCCATGCAGCCCCCATTTTCGGGGTAGGGGGCGAACCGCACGGTGTTGTGGTGGTGCTCTACGACATCAGCGAGATCAAGCACCTGGAAAGGGTGCGGGCGGAGTTCGTGGCGAACGTTTCTCATGAACTGAAGACCCCTGTTACTGCTGTGAAGGGTTTCGCAGAGACCCTGCTTTCGGGGGCGCTGTACAACTTCCGGGCAGCCGAGGAGTTCGTGAACATCATCAACGAGGAGGCCGAGCGCCTGAGCAGGCTCATCCACGATCTCCTGGAACTGTCCAGGATCGAATCGAAGGGCTTCAGGCTGCGGATCGAGCCCCTGGAACTGGACGCAGAGATCAAGCGCATTGTGGACAAGCTGAAACCCCAGTTTCTCAAGAAGGAGCTGACCCTGACCACGGATCTCCCGCCCGAGCCTGTAATTGTAAAGGCCGACCGGGACCAGATCGAGCAGGTGCTCCTGAATCTCCTGGACAACAGCCTCAAATACACCCCGGGCGGTGGGCAGGTGGAGGTTTCCCTGCGGCAGGACGTGGGGGATGTGGTAGTTGCCGTAAAGGATACGGGTATCGGAATACCGCCGGAAGACCTGCCGCGCATCTTTGAGCGCTTTTACCGGGTTGATAAGGCACGCAGCCGGAAACTGGGGGGCACCGGCCTGGGGCTCTCCATCGTCAAGCATATCATCGAGGCCCACCGCGGCAGGGTTTGGGTGGAAAGCGAACCCGGGAAGGGTTCCCAATTCTATTTTTCCATCCCTATTGACAATAGAGGGTAACGGACGGAGGAGTGTTGGATCTAAATGTTGACTGCGCTGAATAACAGATTGGAACAGAAGGCCGGTGCCGATAAGACACCTGTGCAGAACAAGATAGAGATTCGCGACCTCAATGTTTTTTACGGTGCCAATCACGTCCTGAAAAACATTCAACTGAATGTCGCCCTTCACCGGGTGACGGCCCTGATCGGGCCCTCGGGCTGCGGCAAGTCCACCCTGCTCCGGACTCTCAACAGGATGAACGACCTCATCCCGGGAGTCACCATTAAGGGAACTGTGCTGCTGGACGGTGAGGATATCTACAGTGCCAATGTTGACGTGGTGAACCTGCGCAAACGGGTCGGGATGGTCTTTCAGCGGCCGAACCCCTTTCCAAAATCGGTTTTTGAGAATGTTGCCTACGGGCCGCGCCGCCATGGGGTGAGGGACCGCAAGCGCCTGGCCGAGATTGTAGAGGAAAGCCTGCGCAAGGCCGCCCTCTGGAACGAGGTGAAGGACCAGCTCTACAAGTCGGCCCTGCAGCTTTCCGGGGGACAGCAGCAGCGCCTCTGCATCGCCAGGGCGCTGGCGGTGGAGCCGGAGGTGCTGCTCATGGACGAGCCCTGTTCGGCCCTGGACCCCATCTCCACCGCCAGCATTGAGGATTTGATCGACGAACTGAAGAGGGATTATACTATTGTTATCGTAACCCACAACATGCAGCAGGCGGCCCGTGTCTCACAGTATACCGCCTTTCTTCTGAACGGGGAGCTCATCGAATTCGGCAGCACCGACCGGCTTTTCACCAGGCCCCAGGAGAAGAAAACAGAGGATTATATCACCGGGCGCTTCGGTTAAAACATACCCCCTCTGAGGAGAAGGGAGGAGAGAATGTGTCGGCGCGCAAGTCTTACCAGGAACAGCTTGAGGAACTGCAGCAGGAAGTCTTGAAGATGGGCACCCTTGTAGAGCAGACCATCTTCAATGCGGTGAAGTCCCTCAAGGAACGCAATGAGGAACTGGCACAGCAGATAGTTGACGGCGATGATTTTATAGACGAGTACCAGATCAAGATCGAGGATTTCTGTGTAAAACTGCTTGCTCTCCAGCAGCCGATGGCCAGCGACCTCCGGGTGATCAGCACCGCAATGAAGATCGCCGTTGACCTGGAGAGAATGGCGGATCATGCGGTGGACATCGCCAAGGTGACACTGCGCCTGGCCGGGCAGCCCCTCATCAAGCCGCTGATCGACGTTCCCCGGATGGCCGAGATCGCCCAAAAGATGATCAGGGAGAGCCTGGAGGCCTATGTGCATCATGATATCTCAAGGGTTGAAGCCCTGATCGGCTACGATCACGAGGTGGATGCCCTTTACAACCAGGTCTTCCGGGAACTCCTGACCTTCATGATGGAAGATCCCCGGACGATCCGGCAGGCCACGCAGCTGCTGTTCGTTGCCAGGTACCTGGAAAGGGTGGCCGACCACGCCACCAACCTGGGCGAGGCGATCTACTACATGGTCACAGGGGAGAGGAAGGACCTCAACTGTTAAATCTCAGGAGGCAGGGCTCGTGCACTACGATGAGGCACTGGATTTTCTTTACGGGTTGACAAAGTTCGGTTTCAACTTCGGGTTGGGAAGAATCAAACACCTGATGGGGCTTTTGGGAAACCCCCATCGTCACTTAAGGGTGATCCACATCGGTGGGACGAACGGCAAAGGCTCGACGGCGGTGATGGTGGCACGGGTTCTGGAAGCTGCCGGTTACCGGGCCGGGCTCTTTACCTCCCCCCACATCCACAGCTATACCGAGCGTTACCTGATCAACGGCAATCCCATCTCGGAGGAGAGGTTTGCCGCTCTGTTGACAAGGCTGAAGCCCTTGCTGGAGCAGATGGTGCGGGATGGCCATGAGCATCCCACGGAATTCGAGGTCTGCACTGCGCTCGGCTTTCTTTATTTCTTCGAAGAAAAAGTTGACTTCCTGGTGCTTGAGGTCGGCCTCGGGGGCGCGATAGATTCCACGAACATCGTGGAGAATCCGCTTGTCTCGGTAATCACCAACGTCACCTTTGACCACATGGATTACCTGGGCAGGACCATCCGGGAGATCGCCACCGTCAAGTCCGGGATCATCAAGCCGGGGGGCTGCGTGGTCACCGCCGCCGAGGAGCCCGACGCCCTGGAGGTGATTGCGGCCAAATGCAGGGAAAACGGGGCCTCCCTGTTGCGGGTCGGGAAGGAGATCACCTGGGAGCTAAAAGAGGCCGCACCCACCGGAACGGCCTTTGACCTCCGCAGCCCGTGGGGGAGTTATACGGATTTAAGGGTCCCCCTGGCGGGGCAGTACCAGGTGAAGAATGCCGCCACCGCTCTCGGTGCACTGGAAATCCTGCGCCACGTGCACGGGGTGAAGCTGGACTTCCCGGAAGACCTGCGCCGGGGCTTTGCCAGAAGCTACTGGCCTGCCCGCCTGGAACTGCTTTCAAAAAGCCCCGGGGTTCTGGTGGATGTCAGCCACAACTACGACGGCGCCCGCACCCTGAGGGCCGCCCTTGAAGGGATCTACCACTACCGCCGGTTGATCCTGGTGATGGGGATGCTGGGTGACAAGGAGCGGGAAAAGGTGGTCGGTGAGCTGGCTCCCCTGGCCGATACGGTGATCATCACCAAGCCCCTCAGCCCCCGGGCGGGGGACTGGCAGTTGCTTGCGACGGAGGCCCGCCGCTATGTCGGCCGCGTCCACCTGATCGAGGAGATCACCGATGCGGTGGATGCAGCTCTCAAGGACGCCGGCCCTGAGGACCTGGTCTGCATCACCGGATCCTTTTACATGGTGTCCGATGCCAGGGCTTACCTGCTGGAAAAATTAAGATGCAATAAAGACGGTGCGGCGACTTTTTGGTAAAAGCTTGACAAGGGAGGATGGTTCGCTTGAAAACCCTCAAAATACCCGAGGCAACGGTGATGCGCCTCTCACTCTACTCGCTTTTCCTGGAACAGGCGGAAGAGGAGGGAAAGGTAACCGTATCGTCCGGGGAGATCGCCGAGGGGGTGGGGGTCAGCCCGGCCATGGTACGCAAGGATCTGGCCTACTTCGGGGAGTTTGGAACCAGGGGTGTCGGGTACAATGCCGGGGATCTCAACCAGCAGATCAGGCGCATTCTGGGGCTCAACCGGGAATGGCCCGTGGTCCTGGTGGGAGCAGGCAAGCTCGGCTCCGCCCTCGCCCTTTACCAGGGGTTCCTCCGCCAGGGTTTCCACATTGTCGGAGTTTTTGACAACGACCCCGAACGCTTTGGTAAAAGGCTGGGCCAGATCTCGGTGCAGCCCGTCTCCCAAATGGAAGAGGTCATCAGGAAAAGGGGTGTTGAGATGGCGATCATCACCGTCCCCGATGAGGCCGCCCAGGAAGTGGCCGAACGCCTGGTGGACGCCGGGGTGAAGGCCATCCTCAACTTCTCCTCTAAGGTGCTGAACGTTCCCAGAGATGTTGTCGTCAGGCACGTGGACTTTTCCGTGCACCTGGGGGTCCTCACCTTCAACCTCGTCCTTTTAAACCGGAACAACGGGTAATTTCATTTGAGCACCTTACCGGCACCCGGTGCCTTAATCTTCAGCATTGATGTTTTTTCGCACTTCTCCACACCCACAGCTCGTTTCCTCCTTACTCCGGATTGAAATGTAGAGCGCCTCTGTTTTCCTCAGCCGTGCCTTTGTGGTGCAGGTGCTCCCGCTGACAGCATTCCTGAACAAAGCTGGTAAACCCGCTGGCGCAGGCGCGGGTAACTGCTGCTGCCTTCCCGTCGTAGTAGAAGGAGACCAGTTCCTGATGATAGTTATTGGTTTTGTACTGCTTTGTGTTTTTTTGTGATATAATAGCGTTGAATGAGGGATCAGGATTGAAGATTAGCAGCTTTTACTGGACGCCGGAGAGAATAGACCACATAGCCCGCCACGGAGTGAAGCCGGAAGAGGTTGAGGAAGCAGCCTTCGATGATCGGCACCACATCGTGCAGCGGCTCAAAAGGGCTACCGCCTACCCTGAGCGGATGATCTACCGGCTTCTCGGCCAGGCCCAAAGTGGCCGCTACCTGACCGTCATCTTTCTGCCTAAGGGACGCGGCAGGGCTTACGTAGTCACAGCCCGCGATATGACTCCTGCAGGAGGTACTATCTTGCGCGAAGAGGTTAAGTTGCCAGAGAGTGTGGAGGAGCTTGCGGCCTTCTTCGACAGAACAGATACCCAGGAAATGGAGTGGGAAGATGCTGAAGAAGTAGAGTTTAAACGCCCGGAGCTTGTCTCCGTTTCGGTCCGCCTGCCGAAGGATGACCTCTTGGCAATAAGGAAAGCAGCAGCCAAGTTGGGAATAGGCTATACTACCTACATCCGGATGGTGCTGCGAAAGGCTGCAAATGATTACCGGACTACCCGGGGCTAAGCGGGGCGCGGTGGCCTCCCTCATCGGCCAACTGGGAGAAACCCGGTATGGGGCACTGACGGGGCCGGCTTTACTGTTGCCCGCCCTCAGGAACCGGCATCCGGCCTTTTCCGGTTCTTCCCGCCACCGCTCCAGGCCTTGTCCGGCGCCGCCACGGCCTCCATCCGATAATCCTCCCACAGCAGCGACACGGCAGCGGCGGAGATCCCTTTATCTCATAATTCGCATGTCACCTGCTGCCATCAGACATTTTTCAAGAGTCGGCTGGTAAGGAGCATCAACCGGCAGTACAAAACCCCGGTAGAAAGAGCTGCCTTTTGTTATCCATTTCAATCATCTTCATGCGGTCTTTACGGGATTTAGTTTCGGCAAGATTTTTTTAAGCCAGGCAACCTCGTAAGAGAGATGCCCTATTTGCCTAAGCAGTTCGTCCTTCTCCTTTTCATAAAGCTTACCTTGCATTTTGTACATAATTATGCCATAATTATACCATAATAGGTGCGAGGTGGTTTGGATGCCCCAGATAAGACCGATAACGGATTTACGAAACACCAACGAGATTTCTGAACTATGCCATAAAAGCAAAGAACCTATCTTTATCACGAAAAACGGCTATGGAGATCTGGTGGTGATGAGTATAGAAACCTACGAACGTCAAATGGCCCTTGTAGAGGTATATAAGAAGTTAGCTGAAGCGGAAGTAGAAATTGCCAAGGGTGCCCCGCTTTTAGAAGGAGAAGAAGTTTTTAGAAAGCTGAGGGCAAAGCATGGGAAGTGAGGAGTATAGCCTGAAATTTACTCCTAAAGCTGTGGAGGATTTAGACGAAATTTATGGGTATATTGCCAATAATCTTTTTGCCCCTGAAGCTGCTGAGAATTTGATGGACAAAATCGAAACTAGCATTATGCGGCTTAAAGCTTTTCCCTATTCCTGTAGTTTTGTGCTGGATGAACCTTTAAAAAAACGCGGCTACCGAAAACTGATCGTCGATAATTATATTGTCTTTTACATGGTTAACGAACAGGAACGCCAGGTGGTTATTATGCGTATCCTCTATGGTGCCAGTAATTATCAGACCATTTTATAAAAAAATCAAACGTTATAGAAAGCATCTCTACGGAGGTGCTTTTTTCATGCCTCGGACATAACAACCTTTCAAAGCGCAGATTGGAGGGAAAACCTGCCGACAGTCAAAGGGTTTACAGCCAGCGCGGAGAGCTACTGTGGCGATGAGGGGTTTTTTGCATGGCTGGGATAAATAGCAGGAGATGAACGATGAAACGTCCGGAAAAGCCGGGCGTTTTACTTTGGAAAAGGAGGACAAGGCCGGTTACAAGTTCCCATCAGCAGCGACACGGCAGCGACAAAGATTTCCTTATTGCCTGAAAGTGGAATTTGCTTTAACGGTCGCGCTTCTTGTCAGTTTCCGCGGTAAATGTTAGACTGAAACTAAAAGCCAATCAAAGGAGTATAATCAATGAAAGGATACGGGCAGTATCGGAGCCCCTGGTTGCTTGTCATTCTGCTGGTTCTTGGAGGCATCTTTGGAGGCCTGATCGGCCAGGCTTTAGGCAGCATCCCTGCACTGGCGTTCCTGCGGGAAGGCCGGAGCATCGGGCTGCCTGTGACCACCCTTAACCTGGATGTACTGGCTTTTACCTTTGGGTTTACATTTAAGGCAAATCTGATCAGCCTGCTGGGTTTTATCGCGGCTTTCGCCATTTACCGCCGCTTATAGGAGTTGAACACATGCAGGAGATCATTCTCGCTTCCGCTTCACCTCGCAGGGCCGAACTGCTGAAGCGCATCGGGATTCCCTTCCGGGTCGTTCCCAGCGACGTGGACGAGGCCGTGGAGGGGGACCTCGACGCCCGGAGCCTTGCCCTGAAGCTCGCCTGCCGGAAGGCCATGGCGGTTGCAGCCCGATACCCGGGGGCGCTGGTTCTGGCCGCCGACACCGTTGTCTGCTGCGAAGGCGAAATCCTCGGGAAGCCGGAAGACCACCGGGATGCGGCCAGGATGCTGCAGCTGCTTTCAGGACGCACCCATGAGGTAAGCACCGGCGTGGTTCTGAGGCAGGAGAGCACCGGGCGCCACCGGGAAGAGGTGGTAACGACCCGGGTAACCTTTCGCAGGTTAAGCCGGGAGGAGATCCTGGGCTACATCGCCACCGGGGAGCCCTTTGACAAGGCCGGCGGCTACGGCATCCAGGGATGCGGGGCTCTGCTGGTCGAAGGGATCGAGGGGTGCTACTCCAATGTGGTCGGCCTTCCCCTGGCCAGGCTGGGAGAAATGCTCAGAGAATTCGGAGTTGATCCGCTTTGCCGGAGCCTGAATACCATGTTACGATAAAGAGCCTGCCGGAGGAACTGAGGCCCAGGGAGAGGATGCAGGCGGCAGGGCCTGAGGCCCTTTCTGCGGCAGAGCTGCTCGCTATCATCCTCAGAACCGGGTCCGCCACGGAGTCTGCCCTGGAACTGGCCAACCGCATCCTGAGCGAGCCCCGCGGCCTGCGCTATCTGGCAGAGGCTTCCCTGGAGGAGCTGTGCGGGCTCAAGGGGATCGGCCTGGCGAAGGCCGCCCAGATCAAGGCCGCGGTGGAACTCGGAAAGCGCCTTGCCTGCCTGGGGCCCGGCTTCAGGCCTGCCATCCGGAGCCCGCAGGAGGTGTGCAGCCTCGTCATGGAGGAGATGTGCTACCTCGACCGGGAGCATTTCCGGGTGGCCCTGCTGAACACGAAAAACCGGGTTCTGGCGGTGGAGACAATTTCCATCGGGAGCCTGAACTCATCCCTGGTGCACCCCCGGGAGGTCTTCAAGCGGGCGGTGCAGAGGAGCGCCGCTGCAGTGATCCTGATCCACAACCATCCAAGCGGTGACCCGGCCCCGAGCCCCGAGGACATAGAGATCACGCGCCGCCTGTGCGAGGCCGGGCAATTAATAGGAATCGAAGTTCTCGACCATATTATAATCGGGGATCACGTTTTCACCAGTCTCAAAGAAAAGGGCTATATCTGATCCCCTTTATCAGGAAGGAGCAAAGAGTGTTGTTCACAAGAGATCTCGGAATTGATTTGGGGACTGCCAATACACTTGTTCATGTAAAGGGAAAAGGAATCGTTTTGATGGAGCCCTCGGTGGTGGCGATCCGGCGCGACACCGGAGAGGTCCTGGCCGTTGGAGACGAGGCCAAGCAGATGATCGGGCGCACCCCCGGCAACATCATCGCCATCAGGCCGATGAAGGACGGAGTGATCGCCGATTTTGACATTACCCAGAGCATGCTTCGCTATTTTATCGGCCGGGCCGTGGGCAAACGCACCCCCTTTGTGCGCCCCCGGGTTGTGATCAGCGTTCCCACAGGGGTAACCGCGGTGGAGGAGCGGGCTGTTCGAGAGGCGGCCCTGCAGGCCGGGGCGAAAGAGGCCTACCTGATTGAAGAGCCCATGGCGGCGGCCATCGGGTCTGGGCTTCCGGTCAACGAGCCGACGGGCAACATGATCGTGGACATCGGCGGCGGGACCACGGAGGTGGCGGTCATCTCCCTCGGCGGCATCGTCACCAGCAAATCGATCCGGGTTGCGGGGGATGAGATGGACGAGGCGATCGTGCAGCACATCAAACGGACCTACAACCTGATGATCGGGGAAAGGACCGCCGAGGACATCAAGATCAAGATCGGGTCCGCGATCTGGAACGGGGAGATGGAAACCTACGAGGTGCGCGGCCGCGACCTGGTGGCCGGGCTTCCCAAAACTGTGACCGTTAACTCCGAGGAGATACACAAGGCCCTGGCCGAAACGGTGGCAAGCATTGTCGACGCCATCAAGGTCTGTCTTGAAAAAACGCCGCCGGAGCTGGCGGCCGACATCATGGACCGGGGAATCATGCTGGCGGGTGGGGGTGCCCTGCTGCGCCACCTGGACAAACTGGTCAGCGAGCAGACCGGGATCCCCGTGCTGCTCGCCGAAGAGCCGCTTTACGCCGTTGCCCTGGGAACCGGCAAGGCGCTGGAGGACGTTGAGGTTCTGAGACGGATGCCTGTCCAGCAAAAGAGGTAAGGTAAGGGCGTGATTGCTTTGAGCCGCTCCCCCTGGCGCAGAAAACTGGTGGTAATCCTGGCAATAGCCGTCTTCTGCCTGGGCCTGGCCCGTCTTACCGCCCGCTTTTCAGGGGGAACTCTGGTGAAAGAGGTCCTGGCTCCGCTGCAGGGAGGCGTCATGAGCCTGTGGCGCGGTGTGGCCTCGGCTTTTCAATACGTGGGCAACGCCCGTCAGATCAAGCAGGAAAACGAGCGCCTGCAGGAGCGGGTGCGGGAACTGACCTGGGAGAACAACCGCCTCCGCGAGTACGTTTACGAAAATAAGAGGCTGCTGAAGCTCCTTGATTTTAAGGAGAAAAACGCCAGCCGTTTCACCCTGCTGGGGGCCCGGGTGATTGCCCGGGTTCCGAACAACCAGTACGGCATCCTGACGGTTGACAGGGGGAGTGCGGACGGTGTGAGGAAGGATCAGGTGGTGGTTTCCGACGCCGGCCTGGTAGGGAGGATCATAGCGGTGGGGCCACATACGTCGGACGTGCTCCTGATCCTTGACAGGGATGGGGCAGCCGGGGCAATGGTGCAGGAAAGCCGCACCCCCGGAGTTGTGGAGGGCGGCAAGGACGAGTCCGGCCTGCTCAGGATGGTTGATCTCCCCTACGACGCCAGGCTGAAAAAGGGGGATGTTGTCGTCACGTCGGGGTTGGGCGGTATTTTTCCCCGCGGGATCCCCATCGGGGAGATCGTCAGGTTTGAAAACCAGGGGAGCGCACTGGATAAATACGCCCTGGTTCGCCCCTACGTGGACTTTAACCGGCTCGAAGAGGTTCTGATCATCACCGGTGTACGTGAAGTGCCCGAGCCGGTGGAGGGGCCGGCCGGATCGAATCAAGCCGAAGCCGGCAGAGCCGGACAGAACGCAGCCCCGGCAGGCCAGACCGGCCGAAATGCGGGCAGGACGAGGTGATCCCGCCGTGATGAGGCAGGGTCAGGCCCGGTGTCCGGGCAGGGAGCGGCCGGCCGGGGGCCGGCGGGACGGCTTCTGGTCCGGAATTAAATAAAAATGAGAGATGCCGGCCGGCATTGAAGGGGAGGAGAAATTTTGAGAGAAAAGGCTTTACGGGCCATAATTATTTCACTGGTCTTTCTTGTTTCTCTCATCCTCCAGACCACCATTCTCCCGCTTCTCCAGTTTCATGGTGTCATGCCCGATCTGCTCCTGATCCTGATCGTATTGACAGGGCTTTTCTTTGGTTCTGTGAAGGGGGGGGCGGTGGGCTTCGCCGTGGGCCTCCTGGAGGACCTGCTTGCCGGCAGGTACCTGGGACTGGGCGCTTTGAGCGGTTTTCTGGCCGGGTACACCGTCGGCTACCTGGAGGGAAAGTTCTACAGGGAGAACCCCCTGGTGCCGCTTTTTCTCGTTTTCCTGGGAAGCATTCTGTTTAACGGGGTCTTCTTTGCCGGGAGAGAAGTGACCGGCGCCTTTTCTGCTGCTGTGCCTTCCGTGTTGCGCAGACTGCTCCTGGCTGCTCTTTACAACACTTTCCTGGCGGCTTTGCTCTACCGCCCTCTGTTCCGGATCATTTTTCCCGGTGGTTCCTCGCGCAATTTGCAAACTTACGGCGAGTTTTACAGGTGATGAAGACAGATGGTTGACCGGAGGCTTGAAGGCAAATACAAGTTTTTACAGTGGCTGACAATAGCCATTTTTGCCGTTTTGACGGTGCGGCTGATAACCCTGCAGTTGTGGGAAGCCCCCGTTTACCGGACCAAGGCTAAACTGAACCAGTTCCGCTTTTTGCCCATTCACGCACCCCGCGGGGATATTGTGGACCGCAGCGGGAAGGTGCTTGCGGCAAACAAGATCGTCAACACCGTCTCCATCGTGCGGCAGCAGATCGACGAAAAGGATCTCGACCGCACCGTCAACAACCTGGCCGGCCTCCTGCACGACGTCTATCCCGAGGTCGACGCCGCATACATTAAAAAACTGCTGGAGGAACACCAGAGCCGCTCCTATGAGCCTGTAGTGATCAAGCGAAACGTTTCCATGGAGGTGGTGTCCCGGCTGGAGGAGCGCAGGCGGGATCTCCCCGGGGTGGTTATCGGGAAGGAGATCGTGCGCTATTACCCGGAGGGCACCATGGCCAGCCACGTGCTCGGTTACATCGGGGAAATCAGCAAGGAGGAACTCGAAAACCAGCAGAATGAAAATTACAAGCTGGGGGATCTCGTCGGCAGGTTCGGCCTTGAAAAACAGTATGAGAAGTACCTGCGGGGCGTGGACGGATTCCAGCAGGTGGAGGTGGATGTCTCCGGGAGGCCGATCCCCCACAGCGACCTGATCACCGTCAACCCGAAGCAGGGTGACCGCCTGGTTTTGACCCTGGACGCCGATCTGCAGAAGGTCTTGGAGGCGAGTATGGACCAGGCCCTGGCCGGTCTGCGGAAAAAGGGCCTGCCGGGAAGGGCCGGTGCCGCGGTCGTGCTGGATGTGCGCACCGGCGCCGTCCTGGCCATGACCAGCCGCCCCAATTTCGATCCGAATTTGCTCGTCCCTCCTGTTTCTGATAAAGCGGCGCAGGAATACCTCAACCCGCCGGAGGGTGCCGACCCGACGATGATCAACAGGGCGATCGGCAGCAAGTATCCGCCGGGCTCCACTTTCAAGCCGGTCACCGGGATGGCCGCCCTGGAGTCGGGGAAAATAACGACAAAAGAAATTATTGTCTGTAAGGGCAGATACTGGTTGTCCCCCTTCACGAAATGCTGGAGAACCCATGGTCCGGTGAATTTCTTCAGGGCGATGGCCGTTTCCTGCAACGTCTACTTTATCGAGGCGGGCCGCCGCGCCGGGGTCGACATGATCACCAGGGTCGCCCACGAGTTCGGGCTTGATGAGAAGACCGGCATTGACCTGCCGGGAGAGGTGGCCGGCGGCTTTTTGACCCCTGAGAAGAAGGAGGAGAAATACGGGCCGGCGGTTGAGAAGTGGTACAAGCAGAAACAGGCCGAGCTGGAGAAGGAATATGCCGGGCGTCTGGCGCGGGCGAAGAGCGAGCGCGAAAGGAATGACATCCTGATTCAAAAGAAGTACGCCGAAAGGGATCTCGAGGCCTGGTACAGGAGTAAGTACAACCAGGACGCCAGGTGGCAGCCCTATGATACCTACTTCATGGCCTTCGGGCAGGGGTCCAACGAGTACACCCCCATCGGGCTGGCAAACTACGTGGCAACCCTCGCCAACGGGGGAAACCGGATGCGCCCTTACCTGGTGCAGCGGATCGAGGACCGGAACGGGAAGGTGATCGCCAGGTTTGGGCCGAAAGTGGTGCACCGGGTGGACATATCCGCCAAGACGATGGATACGGTCAGGCAGGCCATGATGGATGTGGCCGGGGGAGAAGGGGGCACTGCCGCCTGGCTTTTCAACGATTTTCCCTTTAGGGTGGCAGCCAAGACGGGGACTGCGGAGTCGGGGCGCAAGGACAACCTCTATCACGCTGTTTTCGTTGCCTTCGCCCCCGCCGACAAGCCGGAGATCGCCTTTGCCGGGATCATCGAGTGCGGCTCCCACGGTTCGGAATCGATGGGGCCTGTGGCCAGGGATGTCTTCAAGGAGTATTTCGGGCTGAACAGGCCGCAGCAGCCCCAGGAGCAGCAGGCCATAACCGGGGCGGGGAATAATCCCCCGGCGGGCCGGCAGCCCGCTCAAACAGGGCAGCCCCGGGCACAGCAGCCGCCTGCGAGCGAGAACCGGCCGGAGCCCGGCACAACCCCTGCGCAGCCGCCGCAGCAGCCGGGGAACGGCACCGCACCTCCCTCCGGCGGCCAGGAGCCGGTGACACAACCTCCATCCGGTAGCCAGCCGCCCGGAGGCACTGCGCCCGGCGGCACTGCAGGTGAAGGTGGCCAGGTTCCCGGAGCCCAAACCTGATTGTCGAAAAAATTTGTCAAAGGAAAAGGGAATTCGCTGGAAAAACGAGGAATATTTTGCCTCGTTTTTTCTTATTCTCTGCAGGAATAGCAGTGCAGCAGATAGAAATTATGTCTCTGAAGTGTGAGATTGGAGGGACGCTGGTCAGGGATGCGGGAACTCATAACCTTTAAGGGCAGCCGCGGCGGGCTTACGGTCATCCTGGACGCCGAAGCGGACTTTCAGGAGATATTAGCCCGGCTTTCGGAAAAGCTTGCCGAAGCAAGCCGGTTTCTTGAAGAATCCGAAGTCGGCGTGGATGTCGGCCCAAGGGACCTCCAACCGGAAGAACTGGAGTCTTTAAAGACGCTCATCAGGGATAACAGGTTGCATTTGCGCCGGATTCTGGCCGGGCCAAGGCCGGAGTGCGGTACAATATCACGTCTACAGGAGGTGGGAGAAGTGGCAAAAAACCAGGCATCATGGCGTCTTCGCAAGAAAAAGAAGCGGAAAGGTCAGCTTGCCGCCGCTAGCGATTCGCCGCCTCCGGCTGCCGGACAGGCCATGGATGCGGTGGAAATG
>DULK01000105.1 GCA_012840385.1 Syntrophomonadaceae bacterium | reverse complement strand
GGAGTCGGCTACTTCGGCATCCATGCCTCAGTTCGGCTGCCGTTAGCTGCTCCTTCGTCAAGGGCGAGTAACAACCTCCGTAGGTCGCTGCGCCTGCAAGGATAACCAGAACGTATTTCCAGGGCAGATTGCACTGTTTTAAGACTGTTTTATAGTTGACAGGCCCCAGGAGGAGGAAGGAATATGTGTGAGAACGCAGTAATCGGCGGTGATGTGAACCTTAAAGATGTCACAGAACAGGCTAAAGCGGCTTTACATGATTTGCTGCAAGCCGCCGACCTGAAACCAGGCCAGATCCTGGTCGTAGGGGGGAGCACCAGCGAGGTTCTTGGGAGGCCCATCGGTTCGGCCACAAGTTTGGATGTCGCCAACGCCATCCTGGACGGTATTTTGCCTCAGGTAAAAGAGCAGCGGGTTTATCTGGCCGTTCAGTGCTGCGAACACCTGAACCGCGCCCTCGTAGTGGAAAAGGAATGTGCCGATAAATACGGACTCGAAGTCGTTTCTGTTTATCCTCATGCAAAAGGCGGCGGCGGCCTTGCGGCGGCTGCAATGAAGAGATTTGAAAATCCGGTGGTTGTGGAAAGTATTAAAGCAAGCGCCGGGATGGATATCGGCGATGTTTTCATCGGGATGCACATAAAAAGTGTCGGTGTTGTAGTCAGGAGCAAGGTGAAAAGCATCGGGTTCGCGCATTTGAGCATGATCCGGACAAGGCCCAAATTGATCGGGGGTGCCAGGGCCAGGTACTCAAAGGAAGAGTGTGAGTAAGTGATGTTGTAGTGGGAGGTGAAGAGTCAATTGCCAGCAAGAAGTGTCTTTGAAATTATCGGCCCTGTGATGATTGGGCCTTCCAGTTCCCATACTGCAGGCGCGGTAAGGATCGGGAGCATTGCGAGAGCGGTATTGGGAGAAGATTTCCGGCGGGCGGAAATTACCTTTTACGGATCCTTTGCAAAGACTTACAAGGGCCACGGAACCGACCGGGCTTTGGTGGCCGGTTTGCTGGGTATGTCCGGCGATGATTCCAGGATTAGAGATGCCCTGAACATAGCCTCCACACTTGGATTGGAAATTCGTTTCAGGATTGCCGCCGAAGGCGAGGAGTTTCATCCCAACACGGCGGATATCGAATTAACCGGGGTGTCGGGTAAACGGGTCTTTCTGCGGGGGAGTTCGGTTGGGGGCGGCAATGTTTTAATTACCAGGATAAACCAATACGAAGTGTCTGTTTGCGCCAAAAGCCCCACCTTAATGGTGGAGCATGTTGACAGACCCGGGGTAATCGGTCGCGTTGCCGGGGTGCTTGGAAACAACGGGATCAACATCGCTGAGATGAGACTGACCGGGAGCAACCGGGAAGGAGAAAAACTCATGGTCATTGAAATGGATAGGGCGGTTTCCGATGAAGTGCTGGAAACAATCACCGGTTTACCGGATGTAACTGCTGTTATTAGAATTTAAACGGGGGAAGTGCGGCGATGAGAAGAAAGATCACCATAAGCGAACTGGTTGCAGCGGCAGAGCAGAGAGGCTGTCCCATCTGGCAGGTGGTTCTGGAGCGTGAGGAGCGGTTACAGGGCACAGAACGGCAGGATATCTGGCATAAAATGAAGGAATACTGGATGGTCATGAAAGGATCCCTCGATGCCGGCACAAAACCGGGTAACAGGTCTTTAAGCGGGCTTGTTGGAGAAGAAGGTGCCCTGCTAACTCGTTACATAGAGAAGACTAAACCCCTGTCCGGGTATGGTTCGGTTTTGGCTGCGGCCAGGGCTATGGGAGTGGCGGTGGTAAATGCTTCGCAGGGAAGAATAGTGGCCGCACCGACGGCGGGTTCCTGCGGAATCCTGCCTGCAGTCCTGGCTACGGTAGCCGAGGAAACTGGAGCTGTGGAAGATGCAGTGGTCGGTGCCCTTTTCACGGCAGCGGGGGTGGGTATGGTCATCGACGAGCATGCCGGTACAGCCGGTGCAAAGAGCGGTTGCCAGGCCGAATGCGGTTCTGCTTCCTGCATGGCTGCGGTGGCAGCGGCGGAAATGGCAGGGGGTACGCCCCGCCAGGCGGCCAATGCAGGGGCACTGGCTCTCAAAAACTTCCTGGGGCTGGTGTGCGATCCGGTTGCCGGCCTGGTGGAGATACCCTGTGTCAAAAGAAATGCAATCGGGGCGGGGGTTGCTTTGCTGGCAGCCGATATGGCCCTGGCGGGGATCGAGAGCAAAATACCTCTTGATGAGGTGATTCAGGCCATGAAGGAAATAGGTGATGCCATGCCTGCTTCTCTTAAAGAAACATCCCTGGCGGGCCTTGCCGGCACACCGACCGCCAGGGAAATCGAAAAAAGGATGAATGAAATTGATTAGTGATAGTTAGTTATCTCTGAAAAACACCAAAAATAACCAGACATAGTCTTTTAAACCTGATTTGACCCGCAACTCTGTCCCGTGGAAAACCAACTATAATTGTTACCCCTCTTTTTTATATGACGAAATTAGAACCAAAAGTAAATGGGTTGATTTGTTGTAAGGACTACTGATGAGAGCCTGAAGGAAGGAAGATCTCCCGTACCTATAGAAGGGTCTGAGTGGTTTTACGAGAATATGCTGGCGGGTATGAGAGGAAGGGTGATATGGCAGTGGGAATAACTGTAAAAGAAGCTCTTGATCTCATCGAGTTGAATGGCATTAAAGTGGCAAGAGTAATAGCCGGCTTTGGTGGGTTAGATAATATCATTAACAGCGTTAGTGTGATTGAAGTTCCCGATGCAACACGTTGGTACCGAGGCAATGAGCTGCAGATCACTGCCTTTTATTCCATCAAGGATAACGTCAAAGCCCAGGTTCAGGTAATTGAAAGGATTGCCCGGTGCAACTGCGCAGCCCTGATTTTATGCCACACAGGAGTCTTTCTTAAAGAAGTTTCTCAGGAATTAATAGATGCGGCCAACTATTATAAATTGCCTTTGATAGTGGTGCCTGCCGAACTGGCTTATGTTGATATCATCACACCGGTTCTTGAAGCAATTATCGATAAACAAAAAAGAGAAATTGAATATGCTTTTAATGTTCAGACCAAGATGAACCAGATTATCCTGCAGGGGAAAAGTTTCAAGGTACTGGCCAATGGAATTGCCGATATTCTCAGGTGTCCTCTGCTGGTAATTGACAGCAACAACTCTGTTTTGGCAAGGAGTCCTTATAATAACCAGGGGAATGTACTTCTCAATAAAATCCTGGGGAATCAGGAGTTGTGCAACCGTTTGTTTAATTCTAATGAAGAAATACATGCCCTGCCTCAAACAACTCGTTACCGAGTGGATATTCGAGAACTGACATCTGCCGGAAAATATCTGGGAAAGTTGCTGCTTTTTTGGGACCGTACATTGTCTACCATGGAGAATATAGCTGCGAATGAGGCATGTCAGGCTCTTAAACTGGTGCTCATGCAGGAAATGGCAAAGAGGGAAGAAAAGGAAAAGGCCCGGCGGGAATTTTTAGATGAACTGTTGTCAGGTAGCATCAAAAGGGAGGATGTGGCATTATCACGTGCAGAGAATTTTAATCTCAAGGTTCCAGTGCCTCCTGTTGTAATGATTATCGAATTTGAGAGCTATGAAACTTTATACATAAGAAATAAAAGTGAAAGGTATCGGGAGAAAGAAGTCAAGCGTTTTCGGGATGAAAGTATAAAGATTGTTGAAGCTGTAATGGCTGAAGCAAAATTTGAGTGTATTGTTGTTCCCAGAGGGAATCTTCTAATAGTAATTTTTGCGGTTGACAAGGATCAAACGGAACATGTTAAAACTTTGAAAAAGATTGGCAGGCGCATAGAAGAAGAACTTTTGAAGAGGGATAACAGCATTAATTTTATAATTACTTTTGGAAACCAGTACCCAAGGTTAACCGATCTTCATAAAAGTTTTATTGAGGCATTGAAAACGGTTAGTATTGCCCGAATTGTTTTTAACCAGACACGCTGTATCCATGTGACTGACCTGGGAATTTATTATTATCTGCCTGAACTGCTTACAAATAAAAGTCTAAATGATTACATCGACAAAGTGATCAACGTCATAGAGAAGTATGATTGTGAAAAAGAGGCTGATTTACTTGAAACCTTTAAACTTCTTCTTTTTGAAGATGATATCATTAGGAATGTTGCTGATAAACTTTATGTTCATCGCAATACCTTGCTTAACAGGAAGAAAAAAATTCAACAACTGCTCGGGGAAGACCCTTTTTCCCATCCTCTTAAGCTCAATTACCAGCTGGTTATGCTGTTAGCCCAGCTCAGAAAAAAACTGGGGATAACTGTTTGATAGTAGTTTTTGTTTGAGAAAACCTCTGCGCTGAAAATATATCAAGTTCACCCGCCGGTCTACCGCTCGACTCCCGATTCCAGGCCGGACAGGACAACGGCTCGCTTCGGGACAGCTCTGGGATGCTGCGTAACAAGTTGCGAACTGCTTCTGTCAAACGCCGCGTTTGGCCTCGCTGCAAATCCATTCCAT
>DULK01000104.1 GCA_012840385.1 Syntrophomonadaceae bacterium | reverse complement strand
CTGCATCCTTGCAGCGGAGTCGGCTACTTCGGCATCCATGCCTCAGTTCGGCTGCCGTTAGCTGCTCCTTCGTCAAGGGCGAGTAACAACCTCCGTAGGTCGCTGCGCCTGCAAGGATAACCAGAATGTATTTAAAAGACAGGATAAACCAGAACATATTTTCAGTGCGGCCTGCCCGGATTAGTGCCCGTCAAAACCGTTAACCACGATTTCCCGGTAAGCATCCCGCAGCGCCTTTGCCACCGGTCCCGGCGACCCGATGCCCACAGGCGTACCGTCCAGGGCAACCAGGGGCATTACCTCGAGGAGGGAGTTTGTCAGAAAGGCTTCCCGGGCCCTCAAAAAGTCCCGTGGAAAAACCGGCCGTTCACAAACCGAGTAGCCGAGCTTGCCCGCCAGGGTAATCACCCATTCCCGGGTGATCCCCGGCAAGAGCCCGCTCTCCGGTGGGGGTGTGGTGATTTGCCGGTCTTCGAGGACCAGGAAGATGTTGCTGATGGTTCCCTCCGCCAACTCTCCCCTGAGGTTTAAGAAGATCCCCTCATCGGCTCCGGCGGCGGCAGCCTCCTGCTTCCCAAGCAGGTTCTCCAGATAGTTCAGGGTTTTCAACCGGACCAGGGGGGACAACTGGTTGCGGGGGAAGCTGACGGTCACCGCCCTGAAGCCGCGCCCGTAAGCCTCCGGGGAGTAGGGTTCTCCCGCACTGAAAGTGATCACCACCGTAGGCTTTGTACCCGGAGGCGCCAGCAGCCCCCGGGGTGCTTCCCCGCGGGTCACCGTCACCCTCAGGCTCCCGTCAGCAGGGCCAAGTGCCCTCAGGACATCGCGGGTCCCATCTGCAATCAATCGGCCGGGATATGGTATCCCCAACCGCTCACACCCTGCCGACAGCCTGGCCATGTGCCGCTCCCAGGCAAAGGGTTTGCCCCCGTAGACCCTGACGGTCTCAAACAGGCCGTCTCCGTAAAGAAATCCTCTCTCCCGGATGCTCAGGCAGCATTCGCCATTCTTCACCATCCGGCCGTTTACCCAGGTAACCCCAGACACTCCGGAATGGCCTCCTTTCTGCAACCCAGGGCCTGCATCAGGGCGCGCCCTTTGTGGATGGTCTCCCAGTACTCCATCTCCGGGTCGGAATCGGCGACGATGCCGCCCCCCACCTGGAAATAGGCCCGTCCGTCCTTGATAATAAAGGTTCTGATGACGATGCTCAAATCCGCCGATCCATCGAAGCCCAGATAGCCGATGGAGCCGGTGTAAACCCCCCGCTTGACCGGTTCCAGTTCCTCGATGATTTCCATCGCCCTGATCTTGGGGGCTCCCGTGATGGATCCACCGGGAAAGGTGGCCTTCAAGAGATCCACCAGATCCCTGCCGGGGGCGAGGGTTCCCCTGACCGTCGAGACCAGGTGAAAAACGGTGGGATATTCCTCAAGTACGATCAATTCCGGCACGTGAACGCTGCCGAAACTGCAGACCCGCCCGATGTCGTTGCGCTCCAGGTCGATGATCATCGTCAGTTCGGCCCGGTCCTTGGCGCTGTTCAGCAGTTCGGTGCGCAGCCGCAGATCCTCGGAGGGATCCTTGCCACGCGGGCGCGTCCCCTTGATCGGCCTGGTCTCCACCATGCCGTTTCTTACCTGAAGAAACCTCTCCGGAGAGGCGCTGGCCACAACCAACTCCGGATAGCTGAGGTAGGCGGCAAAGGGAGCGGGATTGATAGAGCGCAGCCGCCTGTACAGGGTCCAGGGGGAAACCGAAAGGGGACAGGAAAAGCGCTGGGTGAAGTTGGCCTGGAAAATGTCCCCGGCGGCAATGTAGTCCTTTACCTTTTGGACCGCTTCGCAGTAAGTTTCGAGGGTAAAGTGGCAGCTAAACCGGGGAGGCGGTATCTCTTCAAAGGGTTCCACCCGGTCCCTGATCTCCCGCCGGCACGGCGCCACCAGGTACTCCAGTTCCTCCATTCTCTCCCGGGCCCATGCGGTTGACGGAGCACCGTCGCCGCTCAGACCGGTAGAGGTCAGATAGGCCTTCCCTGCCAGGTGATCGAAGACGATCAGCCTGTCGTAAAAGCCGAGGTAGCAGTCGGGTACGCCAAGGTCATCCACCGCCTTGTCCGGGAGTTTCTCAATCTGCCAGCCCAGGTCGTAGGCAAAGTATCCGAAGGCCCCTGCCGCAACGGGTACCGGCAACGAAGGCACAGGCACGGCATGGCAGCGGTTGAGCAGCTCCCGAAGTACGGTGAAGAGATCACCCTTTCTCTCATGCCATGCCCCGTTCTGCCAGGTTGCAACCAGATCTCTTTTAGATTTGAATACCAGGAAGGGATCGCTTCCCATAAAGGAATAGCGCCCAAGTCTCCCGGCGTCCATCCCGCTGTCCAGGAAAAAACTGAAGGGGCGATCCCGGAATGTCTCAAAAAGAAGGACAGGGTCATGATACGGTATTTCCTTAATAATCAATGTTGGCCACCCCCATGCTGACCTTCAATGCTCTCTCACCGGCGGGCAGGGAACTCCGCTCCCGATCCCTCTCCTTTTGCCGGTAATCTTCTGCCAGAGTGACGAAATTCCTCAAAAGCTTCTTCCCTTCCCCCGTCAGGATCGACTCGGGGTGGAACTGGACCCCCTCCACAAACAGTTCCCGGTGGCGAATGCCCATGATCTCACCCCTGTCCGTCTCGGCGGTGATCTCAAGGCACTCCGGAAGGCTCTCCCGCCGCAGGATGAGGGAATGGTAACGGGTTGCTTCAAAGGGATTCCGGAGGTCTTTGTAGATCGTGCGTCCATCGTGGTAGATCATGGACGTCTTTCCATGCATGAGGCGATGGGCCCGGACCACCTCCCCGCCAAAGGCCTGTCCGATGGCCTGATGACCGAGGCAGACGCCCAGGATCGGTATCCGTCCGGAGAAACAGGCAACCAGTTCCAGACATATTCCGGCCTCATTGGGTGTGCATGGGCCCGGCGACAGGATAACGGCAGTGGGCATCATGGCCTCAATCTCTTTCAAGGTAATCGCATCGTTGCGATAGACCTTCATTTCCTGCCCCATCTCTCCCAGGTACTGGACAAGGTTGAAAGTGAAGGAATCATAGTTGTCGATCACCAGGATCAAGACTCCCACCCTCCTGAATAGTTCGATAATAAAAAAACCAGTACTGACGTACTGGTTCGCATCCCAATTTCTCGCGTCCACTCTTCTATCTGGCTCAACTCGGCTCTGCTCGGCTCAAAGAGTATTCGGTTTTACTTTAAGGTAGCACAGCACGGTTTGCGTGTCAAGCAGGTAGCGCATCCTGAACAGGAGCGCCTTAAGTGCTAAAACATACTCAAATAAAAGACGGGAACCGTCTGGGGATTCGCGGTTCCCTATAGGAAGGGTTGGAGATGGTTTACTTGGCAACTATTAATAGCTATATCATTTTATTTCTCCAGTAAATTGTTAATTCCTGCGGAAAATATTAGAAGATTATGGGATTTATTTTCGAATCATGTCACCTCCACCTGAAAAACCACTATTGTCCAACAGACCCGTCAAGTCCCATTTATTAAAATAAATCCAGAGGGGCAAAATTCGGGTAGGAGCTATTTTAAATTCACCTCTTTCGAGGTAAAATATGGTTAGGCCAACTCTCTTAAATTTTATCAAAAGAGGAGGTTGTCGGTATGAGTTTGATGCGCAGAGACCCTTGGGATATCACCCCTTTCCGGGAGATGATCGGCCGCATCTTTGATGAAACCGTTTCCCGTCTCCCGTTTCCGGCTTGGGGTGAGTGGAAGCCTTCGGTGGACCTGATCGACAAAGGAACAGAGTTCGTCGTCAAGGCCGACCTCCCCGGATACAGCCCCGAGAATCTTTCCATAACGGTGCAGGAAAACAGCATTCAGATCAGCGGGGAAACCAGGGAAGAAAAAGAAGTGAAAGAAGGCAATTACCAGCTCAAAGAACGCAGCTTCGGCTCCTTCTCCCGCTCCATCCCGCTTCCTGCAGCGGTGAAGACCGAAGAGGCCAGGGCGTCTTTCAAGAACGGTGTCCTGGAAGTGAGATTGCCCAAGCTGGAGGTACCCAAAGGCCGCACCCTGCAGATTGAAACCGAATAAACACTGAAGGATGGACAAGTACAGGCGGGGCCGTACCAGGTTGATGGCCCCTTTTTTTACACCCATCTTATTCCCCCAGGTAATTTGGAACATAGACAAAAGAACCGTCCCCTTGTCTTTGAACCGTCCCCTTGTCTTTCTTGTCTTTTGCTTTCTTTTTCGAACCGGATGTAAGCTTCGGCTGCAGTCCGGCGTAATAGTAGTAGAGCCCAGTCTGGGAAAGGCGGGAAACCATGAAAGGGTACCCTAAGGACCAGGATCTGATTCAGCAGACCCTTGCGGGCGATGCGCGGTCCTTTGAAAATATCGTTGAGCGGCACCAGCATGCGGTCTTCCGCCTCGTTTACCGCCTGCTCAAAGACAGGCAGGAAGCGGAAGATGTCGCCCAGGAGGCTTTTCTCAGGTGCTACCAGCAGCTCCACCGGTACGATCCATCCAGGCCCTTTACGCCCTGGCTTTACAGAATTGCTACAAACCTGGCGCTGAGCAGGCTCCGGCGCAGGAATAGATACCGGCTGGTACCGTGGGATCCGTCCAACGAATCTCCTGATTCGAAAACCGCCGGCAGAACATGCGAGGGCGTGTTGGGGGCCGGCCCCGAAGAGGCGTGGGAAATAAAAGAAACAAAACAGGAAGTGCTGCATGCCCTGAAAAGTCTCAAACCCATCGATCAGACCGTGATCATCCTGCGCTACTTCGAAGAGCTCAGCTATGAGGAAATCGCCTTCATCCTCCGGACAACGCGCAACAACATCGAGGTCAGGATCTGCCGCGCCAGACAACGGCTGCGTGAATTAATGAAAACCGTTTCAATGGAAGGAAAACACAGAGGAATGTGGGAAGGGGGGATAAAATCGTGCTCACCTGCAGAGAAATAGCCGATCTGCTAGACATCTATCTTGACGGAGAATTGGATGTGGGGCGCTGCGCTGCGGTGCTCGGCCACCTCAAGCAGTGTCCGTCCTGCAGCGAACTTCTCTCTGACAGGATAAGGGAAACGGAAATGATCCTCAACAGCTTCCCCGCCCCGGAACTTACCCCGGGTTTTAAAGAAAGGGTAATGGCAAACGTAGCAGCCTCTGCGAGTCGCCCGCGCTTTTTTCCCTCACTGGGATACCTGCTGAGCAGGCCGTGGCTGGCTCCCGCCCTGGCCGGCCTGATCCTGTTAGTCTCCGTCTACGGAGTCTACTCAAATAATACAAATCTTTTGACAACTCCCAAGCAGGTCGTTAAACAGGCAGAACAGATGAAAACAAGCAGTTCCGTTGTTCACCATGAAGATGTGAGCAAAATACAAGCCAGCAGTTATCCGGATGCGGCTTCTCACAACAATTCAGACGCCGGTCCTGTTGCCCCGGAGAGACTTCTCATTGGAGCGGGAAGCAAGCCAAAAGAAACACCGGAAGGAAGCCGGAAAGGAGCAGAGGTCTCTCCGCAGGCAAGAAGTCTGTTACACGGGAAACCGGCTCAGAGCAACGCCAACGGAGAGACTACCAGCATCAGGGACCTGCTCCGGGCAGGCTACGTTGTTTTCACCCCCACTTACCTGCCCCCCGGCTACGGCCAGGAGAAGGTGGTGTTTGCGGCAGATGCCGAGGAAAATACGGCAGGAAATACGGCAGGCAACCGGGAAACGGTGAAAAGCACCTCCCACGTCCAGAAACCCTTTGTTGTAATCTACACCAACCCCCAAACCGGATCGGAAATCAACCTGAAGGTAGTTCCAACCAGTCCCTACGATTTCAACGAACCGGCAACGGCGGCAGGCTTCCCTGGCCCGGATGAACGGCTGCCGGAAAGTGAGCACAGCATCACCTGGTATGCCGAAAAGGATGGCATTCACTTCATTCTGACCCTGTCGGGAAGCCTGCCTCTGCAAGAATTGAAAAAGGTGGCCGACTCCATTCAATAACGGGAACGGGCAGATAATGAGTTTTTAAGAAAGGAGCGGTAAAGATGACGAAAGCGGGTAAAATAGGGATTGTGCTGTTGATAACTGCCCTGCTGGTAGGAGGGTCCCTGATAGGTGGCATTCTGGTAGGGGAACCGTTGCCGGCCTCCGCCGAGGAGCAGGTGCCTCAGATCGTCGTTACAGGTTACGGTTCGACCAGTGTAAGTCCGGATCAGGCGAAGATCAGCCTGGGTGTGTTGACCATGGCCCCAACCGCCAGAGAAGCCCAGCAGGAAAATGCCGCAAGGGCGAACAAGATTGTCGGCGCCCTGGTCAATGCGGGGGTTCCTAAGGACAAGATTGCCACCCAGGGCTACTCCATTTGGCCGGAATACAGCTATCCCAAACCGGAGGAAAAGAAAGCGCCGTCCATCGTCGCCTACCGGGTAAGCAACACCATCCTGGTCACCCTTGATGACATCAAAAAAGTAGGCAGTGTCATTGACACCGCCGTTGCGGCGGGTGCCAACCAGGTCCAGAGCATCCAGTTCCTGAGGCGGGATACCGGCGCCGCCCAGAGGGAGGCCTTACAGAAGGCGTGCCAGGAGGCCCGTCAGAAGGCGGACGCCATAGCCCAATCCCTCGGGGTCCAGATTGCAGGGGTTCAATCGGTGCAGGAAAGCGGCAGCGCCACACCCCATCCGATCGTATACTCGGGAGCCAAAATGGCCGACGGTGCCGGGAGTGCTCCCACCCCCATCGAGCCTGGCGAACTGCAGGTAAACGCCAGTGTTACCGTGGTCTTCCGGATCAAGTAGCAGCTCTTAACGGCTACCTGCCGTCCGAACAATAAAATCCCCGGCTTTCTCTATGCGAAGAAGCCGGGGGTTTTTATTATCGCCTGACAAACCGGCGGGTCCGGATTGCCGCAAAACTCCCTATTTGCTAAAGGGTCAGCGTCCCGTTGGGCAGCCTGATCAGCTTGAAGATGCGCTCCTCGTCGCCGGTCAGGGCATTGATATAGACCAGGAAGGTATCTTCCCCCAACCTGGCTTTGAACTCATAGGTCAGCACCTCGTTCAGCCCGGTCGTAGGCACCACCGCCATCCGCTCGGAAAGCACCTGGAGCCGCGGGCTTACCTTCGCCCGGGCCTGCTCCATGGTCAGCTTCGGCGCGGGCAGGTCTCTCCGGTGGTGGGACATCAGGAAGCCCAGGGCCTCGTAGCCCAGGATCTGGCCGTTGTCCAGGGCGACCTGGACCTTCATGAGGTCCGGGTAAACGATCACGTTGTCCTGCTTGTAGGCAAAGTTAACGAACAGGATGTTGCGCTCACGCAGGGTGTAGGTAGGAACCATGTTCTTGATCCCGCGGGAGGTCAGGAAGTTCTGGGCCAGAATGCGGGCCCTGTCGTCTGATATTTTTACCTGGGGGACCGAACGCGAGTTGAGGTAGTAGACCACATGGCCGCCTTTTTTGCTCACGTCCACCCTGATGACATCCGCGGTCTTCGTTCCTGTGCGAAACTCGATGCTGTAAGCCGGGATTTTTCCGCCGATGTTTCTTACAACCTTTGCACTGCCGGGGGCAGTTCCCGCAAAATCAACGAAACGCCGGGCAATCTGCTGCGCCTGCCCTGATGTGATCATATCTCCCGTCAGACCAAGCGGGGTTCTCCGCTGGATGTGGTCCGAGAAAGGCCCGTCGTAGAGCAAAACAGGCACTTCCTGGAGCTGGGCATCCACACGGCGGAAGCTCTGGTCGGCCGCAGTCGTAAGGGACTGCCGGGGAAGCCGGCTGCTGAGGCCGCCCGTGACCTCCTTCCACCGTAAGCGCCCCGTACGGGCTTCCCGGTCCACAAGGGCCATCTGGCGGTTGACGGAGACGGCGGTGCTGTACAGGCGCTGCATCGTCTTCCAGTCTTTATCGCTCAAGGGCTGACTGCGGTTGCGTTTGGCCAGTGAATAGGCATAATCCCCGACCTGAGCCAGGAACTTGGAAGTTCTCGCCACGACGTTGTGAGATAGAGGCAGCTGATGCAGGTTTTCCTGCGCTGCATTGGCATTATACCACAGGTCCGAGAAAAGGGTGTCCATCTGCTCCGTGTTTGCGCTGGCCAGGCCCTTGGAAAGAAGTGCCTCCACGTTCTTTGTGCGCTGCAGGGATTCGTAAAAGGCACGGTTGTACTTGTTCTGCAGCAGGGCATCCGCCTGGCGCCGGGCATTCAGCTGCCCTATTCCCCAAAGAGCGGTCAACCCCCATAAAACGCTCAAAGCCGCAATCGCTAAGGTTTGCCGCGACCACTTCAAGTTACATTCCTCCTTCTCATCTTGCAAAAACGTGATTCCCGATCTGGGTCACTATTTGCCGGGTCCACATCCAGGGGCTGACCGGCTTCGACGGATTCCAGAAGAACAGGGAGCCATAGGTCGGGTCCCATCCCGACAGGGCGGACTGGGCAGCCTGAACGGATTCGTCCGAGGGTTCGGACTGCCAGATGAGGCCGTTGGATACGGATTCAAAGGCATAAGGCTCGAAGATCACACCGGCCAGGGTGTTGGGAAAAGAAGCGTTCTGCACCCTGTTCATGAGCACGGCGCCTATCGCAACCTTGCCCAAAAAAGGCTCGCCGGCGGCCTCCCCCTGGATAACCCGCGCCATCAGCCATAAGTTATCGGAATAAGCATCCGCCTGAGCCTCTGCCACCCCTGCCCCGCCGCCGGGAGATTTAAAGGGCAGGGAGCTGACCCGAAAAGGCGAAACCGGATGGAAAAGAGAAAAATATCCCGCTACAGTGATAAACAGGATCAAGATAAACCCGAATACAACGTAATTGCGCGGCGGTTTACCCAATCCTTTGAACATACCGAAAACCTCCTCTGTATACAGGTAATGTTTCAGCAACCATAGTTTGTGAAAAACCCCTGTCCCTTATACATACCCTCCTTTAGGTATTAAGGAGGAAAAGCCGTTTTTTTAGCGAAGTGTTGTAAGGCAGAAAAAACGAGAAGGAGCACCCTGTATGGCAGTAATCGAAAACAAGCTCCGGGCAGGCATCTCCCGCCTCAGGCTCTACGGAGAGCTGGTGATGTTCAGCCACAGCCTGTTCGCCCTCCCCTTCGGTCTGATAGGTATGCTGCTGGCCGCAAACGGGCTGCCCCCCTTGCGCATTTTCTTTTGGATCGTCGTCTGCCTGCTGGGGGCGCGCAACGCCGCCAATGCCATCAACCGGCTGATAGACTGCGAGTTCGACGCCAGGAACGACCGGACGGCCCGGCGCCACCTTCCCCGCGGCCTGGTATCAGGCACGGAAGTGCTTGTTCTAAGCGTCCTGGGGTTTGCCCTTCTCCTGCTGGGTGCCTGGCAGTTGAATCCGCTCTGCCTGAAGCTCGCACCCCTGGCGGTTTTCATTCTGGTGATCTATTCCTATACAAAGAGATGGACCTGGGCATGCCACCTGGTGCTGGGGTTTGCCTGCGGTATCGCACCCACCGCCAGCTGGCTGGCGGTAACGGGAAGGTTCGCGCTGCCCCCCCTTTTGCTGACCGCAGCCGTTATGTGCTGGGTGGCCGGATTTGACATCATCTATGCCACTCAGGACGTGGAGTTCGACAGGAGGGAGGGACTGCATGCCATCCCGGCCCGCTTCGGTATTAAAACAGCCCTGCGGATCGCCGCGGGCCTCCACCTTGCGGTGATCATCCTGCTGGCGACGGTACCGGTTCTGCTCAGCCCGCCCTATGCCGGAGTCGGCCTCGTTTATTACCTGGGGGTGGTGGCGGTGGCGGGCCTGCTCTGCTGGGAGCATCTCCTGGTGAGTCCCGATGACCTGGAAAGGGTGACCATGGCCGCCTATTCGGTCAACCAGATCATCGGAGTCACCGTCCTGTTCTTTACGGCACTGGATGTTTTCGTGTTTTAACACTTAAATTACTTATAGGGAGTCGTAAAAAATGCAAAGAATCAAAAACGCACCCCGGGTGGAGCTGCTGGCTCCCGTCGGCAAATGGGACGTATTAGAGGCGGTCATTGCCGCCGGAGCCGACGCCGTCTACCTTGGGGGGAAAAAGTACAACATGCGCCTGCACCGGAGGGACTTCAACTTTACCAGGGATGAACTCCGGGACGCAGTTCGCTATGCTCACGAACACCGGGTTAAGGTGTACGTCACGGTGAACAACCTGCTCACCAACACCGAGATCTCCGAACTTCCCGACTACCTTCTCTTTCTCCAGGACATTGCTGCAGACGCCTTAATCGTCCAGGACCTCGGAGTCGTCAGGCTGGCAAGAAAGCTGGGACTCACCGTCCCCTTACACGCCAGCGTCATGATGAACGCCCACAACAGGGAGGGCCTGGAGTTTCTGCTAGAAATGGGAGTTTCCAGGGCGATCCTGAGCCGTGAGCTTACCCTGGCGGAGATCAGGCTGCTCCATGAGCAGGTGCCCATCGAACTGGAGTACTTCGCCCACGGCGATATGTGCTTTGCCCACGGCAGCCAGTGCTACCACAGCGGAATGCTGTTCGGTGAAAGCAGCAACCGCGGCCGCTGCCTCAAACCGTGCCGCTGGCCCTACGAACTGGTGGACCGGGACAGGGGGACCACCCTGCCGGTACAGGCACCCGGCCCCTACTTCCTGGCGGTGAAGGACATGTGCCTCCTCCCCTTCCTGCCGGAGGTGATCGAGGCCGGCATCTGTTCCTTGAAGATCGAGGGGAGAATGCGGTCGGCAGAGTACCTGAGCCCCCTGATCGCCTTTTACCGCCGGGCGCTCGACCGCTACTATGCCGACCCTTCAGGCTACAGCTTCGACTGGGAGGAGTTTAAAGAACTCGAAGCGATGCGGGTGCGGGACCTCAGCCCCCTTTACGCCTTCGGCAACCCGGGCTCCGCCTCGGTCGGCTATACCGGAGAGAGAGAACCCCGCTTCTTCAGCAATGCCGTACCGGAACCCGTCATCGAAGCCAAAGACCTCCCGAACAACCCCCTGCCCCTTCCCGGGAAGGAGAACAGGGGGCAGGAAAAACCACTGCTCGCCGTCAAAGCCGGCAGCAAGGCGGCAGCACTGGCCGCACTGGAAAACGGGGCAGACGTCATCTATACCAGCGGTGAAAGCTTCCGCAGCCAGGGAAAACCCTGGAGCATGGAGGACTACCGTGAGCTCATCATCCGCGGCAAAGAAAAAGGGCGCCCTGTGATCATCGGTACCCCCAGGATCACCATGCCGGGGAATATGGCGGGTATATGCCTCCTGCTGGAAAGAATTCAGCAGCTGGAGGCGGACGGCATCCTGGTCACCAACCTGGGAACGGTTTATGCCGCCTCCCAGATCACCGAACTCCCGCTTTACGCCGATTATTCCTGCAACATCGCCAACGGTCTGGCCGCAGAGCTGCTCCGGGAGTACGGAGTCGTCCGGTTCACCGCATCCCTGGAGCTGTGCTACGAAGAGTTGGTGGCCATGCTCGACGGCTTCCCGCTCCCGCTGGAGGCAGTCATCCACGGCACACTGCCCACCATGGTCAGCGATCACTGCCTGCCTGCCGCCCTGCTCGAAGGCAGCACGAAATACCGGATCTGCGGCGGACGCTGCCGGGAGGCAAGGTACGGGCTGCGGGACGCCGCCGGGCTGGTGCACCCGCTGGAGATCGATCACCACTGCCGGAACCACATCTTCCTGGCCAACGAACTCGCCCTACTCCCCTACCTTCGCTCCTTTTACGGAGCGGGTTTCAGGAGCCTGCGCCTGGAAATCCCGACCTACACGCCGGAAGAGACCGGAGCGGTCACGAGAATCTACCGGGCCGGGCTTGACCGGCTCTGGGAGGACCCGGATAACTTCACCTGTTCGGAGGATGAATGGGATGAGTTACTGAAGGCCAGGAGGGCGATCTTCGGAACAGGCCCTTACACAAGAGGAATCAGGGTCAAGCAGGCAACCGAGCCGGTTGCACAAAAATGATCTGAGGGAGGCTTAAACCGTTGGATCAATTCTGGGGACCTGAAGAGATCATCAAAAAGAAAAGGGAGTACATCATACCCTGCCTGTACCATTTCTACGAGGAGCCCATGCAGATTGTGCGGGGTGAAAGGCAGTACCTGTTCGACCACCAGGGCAAGAGGTACCTCGACTTTTTCGCCGGCGTATCCGTGATCAACGCCGGGCACTGCCACCCGGAGATCACCAGGCGCATCTGCGAACAGGTAAAGACCCTGCAGCACGTCTGCAACATCTACCTGACGCAGCCGATGGTGGAACTGGCGGAAAAGCTTGCCGGGATTACCCCGGGCAGGTTACAGAAGAGCTTTTTCTGCAACAGCGGCACCGAAGCCAACGAGGGAGCCATTCTCCTGGCAAAAATCGCCACCGGACGGAGCGAACTCCTCGCCCTGCAGGACGGTCTGACCGGGAGAACCTACCTCACCATGAGCATGACGGGACTGCGCTTCTGGCGCACGGACACCACCCCTGCCGGTGGGATTTCCTTTGTGCCCAACGCCTACTGCTATCGCTGTTCCCTCAACCTGACGTATCCGTCCTGCGATCTGGCCTGCGCCGAGGCGGTCAGGCAGGTGATCGAGACATCGACTTCCGGGCAGGTGGCCGCTCTGCTGGCGGAGCCCATCCAGGGAAACGGCGGCATAATCACACCGCCCCCGGAATATTTCCCCCGGGTGAAGGAAATCCTTGATGAATACGGAGCGCTTTTGATTATCGACGAGGTCCAGACCGGGTTCGGCCGCACCGGCAAGTGGTTTGCCATCGAGCACTGGGGGGTGGAGCCGGACATCATGACCATGGCCAAAGCCCTGGGCAACGGGACCCCTATCGGAGCCTTCATCTCGCGGCCGGAAATAGCGGATAAATACACACGCCCCGGCGCCTCCACGCTGGGCGGAAACCCCGTCTCCATGACGGCCGGCCTCGCCACTCTGGAAGTGATCGAAAAGGAAGGGCTTACGGAAAACGCCGCCACCCTGGGCACTTACCTCAGAGAAAAGCTCCTGGAACTGAAGGAAAAGCACCCCCTGATCGGGGATGTACGGGGCATCGGGCTGATGCAGGGGGCGGAACTGGTGAAAAACGGGAAGCAGCCGGCCGCAGCGGAGACCGACCGGGTGCTGGAACGGATGAAAAACCGCGGCATCCTGATCGGGAAGAACGGACGCTCCCGCAACGTGCTGGCGTTCCAGCCGCCGCTGGTCATCACCAGGGACAACGTGGACGAGATGATCCAAAACCTGGACGAGGTACTGGGAGAAGTTGAAGGGGAGAGCTAAACTCTTTAATCTTGAGTTCCGGTTGGAGGCCAATCTGGAGAAAACGGAGTGAGCAACATGCCGTTGGGAGCCCATATGTCAATTGCCGGGGGTGTGGCCAACGCAATCCTGCGCGGGAAGAGCGCCGGTTGCGAAACCATCCAGATCTTCACCAAGAACAGCAACCGGTGGCGGGCAAAGTCCCTCACTCCCAGGGACATCGACCTGTTTCAAACCGCCCGCCGCGAGACCGGGATCGACCCCATCCTGGCTCACACCTCCTACCTGATCAACCTCGCCTCGCCCGACGAGGACCTCTGGGAGAAGTCTCTAAACGCATTTCAGGTAGAGCTGGAGCGGTGCGTTTCCCTGCGCATCCCCTACCTGATTTTCCATCCGGGAGCACACTCCGGCGCCGGGGAAGAAGTGGGGTTGAACAGGGTAACCCAGGCCCTCAACGAGGTCTTTGAGCGGGTGGAAGACACCTCGGTCACCGTGCTGATCGAAACCACCGCCGGCCAGGGAACGGGTTTGGGATACAGCTTCGAACACATTGCCCGCCTCATCGAGGAAAACTTTCATCCCGAGCGGCTCGGTGTCTGTTTCGATACCTGCCACGCCTTCGCGGCGGGCTATGACCTCCGCACTCCGGACGCCTTCGAGCGCACCCTCGAGGAGTTTGACAAAGTGATCGGGTTCGACCGCCTCAAGGCGGTTCACCTCAATGACAGCAAAGGCGGCCTCGGCAGCCGTCTGGACCGGCACGAGCACATCGGGATGGGGAGAATCGGCCTGGAAGGGTTTCGCTTTCTCGTAAACCATCCCCAGCTGCGCCTCCTGCCGATGGTGCTGGAAACCCCCAAGGGGCCGGACATGAAAGAAGACGTAGAAAACCTGGCGGTGTTACGAAGCCTGATCGAGGAATAATTCAGGAGCCTCCCCTGTTATAATGGAACTGATAAACACAATTATACCTGTCCCAACTGCTTCGCTCTTTCAGTTGCATGGCTGCCTTCCTGAGACTTTCCCATTCCCGTATTCTAAAAGGAGGCGAAGGAAAGATGCTTGCTCTCGTAAACGGGAAGATCATGACAATGGAGGGCCCCACTTACGAAAGGGGAACCGTTGTCATTAAAGACAGGCTGATCTACGCCGTCGGCGGAGGAATCAACCCACCGGGAGAGGCCCGGATCATAGACGTATCCGGCAAATATGTGCTGCCCGGTTTCATCGATGCCCACACCCACATCGGGGTGGCGGAAGAAATCTACCGCATCGAGGGGGACGACATCAACGAAACATCAGACCCCGTCACCCCACACCTGCGGGCGATTGACGCGGTTTATATGGAGGATGCGGCCTTTCAGGATGCCCTTAAAGGCGGTGTGACCTCGGCGATGACCGGGCCCGGCAGCGCCAACGTCATCGGGGGAATGAGCCTGGTCCTGAAGACCTATGCCAAAACCGTGGATAAGGCGGTTTTAAAGAACCCCGCCGGATTGAAAGTTGCCCTGGGAGAAAATCCCAAGCGGGTATACGGGGATCAGAAAAAAACCCCGATCACCCGGATGGCCACCGCCGCACTGCTCCGCGAAAACCTGGTGGCCGCGCAGAACTACCAACACAAAATGTCGGTGTGGAGGGACAACCCGTCAAAGCGGCCGGACCGGGACCTGAAACTGGAGGCTCTCCAACCCGTGCTGCGCGGAGAACTCCCCCTCCTCATCCACGCCCACCGGGCGGACGATATACTCACCGGCCTGCGGATCGCCGACGAATTCAAGCTGCGCGTGAGCATCCAGCACGCCACCGAGGGCCACAAGATCCCCGAGGAACTGGCCAGGAGAGGGGTTCCGGCGGTGGTGGGGCCGTTGCT
This sequence comes from Syntrophomonadaceae bacterium, assembly GCA_012840385.1. GTDB lineage: Bacteria > Bacillota > DSM-12270 > Thermacetogeniales > Thermacetogeniaceae > DULK01. The sequence goes on along the minus strand of DULK01000104.1, from coordinate 3,383 downwards.
CACCAACCGGGCCAAGGTGGAGCTGAAGGACCGCTCCCTCGAAACGGCCGGAATCCTGGCACGGGCAGGGGTGAAGGTCGCCATCATGACGGATCATCCGGTGGTCCCCATCCAGTACCTTTCCCTCTGTGCCGGACTTGCGGTCAAGGGCGGCATGGACGAACTGGAGGCCCTCAGGGCAATCACCATCAATGCCGCGGAGATCCTCGGTGTCGCCGACCGGGTGGGCAGCCTGGCTGCGGGAAAAGACGCGGACGTCATCGTCTTAAGCGGGCACCCGCTGGACCTGCGTACAAGGGTGGAACTGGTCCTGGTGAACGGGGAGATCGCCCACGCCGAGGGGCCCTACGCCCATCTCAAGCCTGCATAGGGCAGATAAATGATATATGGAGGAAACCACCATGGACAATGCTCCGGTAACGAGCTGCCGCGTAGTGAAGCTAAACGAGGAGGGGGCGCAACTGGGAGAAGACCCGGTCGTGCGGGAGACGGCCCTCACCATTTATGTAAATTCAAAGGAATTCGCAACCCTTGTCTGTTCCCCCATCGATCTGGAATACCTGGCCGTAGGCTTTCTCTGCTCGGAAGGTGTTCTGGTACGACGGGAGGACCTGATCGAAATTGCCGTTGACGGCAAGAAAGGGATCGCCTGCGTGGAAATACGGGGTGAAGGTCCAGGCGACAGGCTGGTATTAAAGCGCTATGTGGCATCGAGCTGCGGGCGGAGCGGCGTTTCCGTACACTTCCAGGGAGATAACGCCGGGCTGACCCCCCTTACTTCAAGCCTCCGGGTGGATGCAGCCACCGTTTCCCGGCTGGCCGGGGAACTCCAGGAGAGATCCGGGATCTTCCGGCGCACCGGGGGCGTGCACAACGCCGCCCTGGCCTGTGATGGAGAAATACTCATCTTTCGGGAAGACATCGGGCGGCACAATACCATAGACAAGATCTTCGGGCAGTGCTTTCTCGAAGAAATTCCCAGGGACGACAAAATGATCGTCTACAGCGGGCGCATCTCCTCGGAAATCCTGTTAAAGGTAGCCAGGATGGGGGTGCCCGTTCTTATTTCCCGCTCGGCGCCGACGGATCTGGCCGTCAGGCTGGCCGATGCCTTGAACATCACCGTCATCGGGTTCGCCCGGGGAAACCGCCTCAACATCTACGCCCACCCCGAACGGATAATATATTAAGATCTGCGGGATTTTTTCCACCGGTAGGGGAATAATACTAACCGGGAGGATGATGCCAGTTGCAGCAAGAGCGCGAAAGGTTGATCGAACTGATTCGGACGCTTCCCGACGATAAGATAAAAACCATTCTGGATTTTGTCAACCGCATGTTGAACGAATATACCGTTCAAGGGGACGAAGAAGACGAACTCCTGATGGGTTAACTTCTCCGCCGGGAGATCTTCTCCCTTTTCTTCGTTATCTTCCGCACCCCATTCGTGATCAACTCTCCCCTTTATTCTCCCAGCATTATTCCTCAAAAATTTTTCCGAAGAATGCAGCAAATCGACCTTCTCAATTGTCTATATTATATAAGACAGTTTTATCCCTATCGTTCGGGTTTGAAAACGGCCCTCCGGGCCCCGGCAGGCCGTCCCACATTAGTTCGCGGGTAAGGAATCCGTTCTCTTCAGGAAAAGCACCGCTCCCCGCGGCAACGGAATACGCCTTTCAATGAATCCGAACATAGGAGAACATCGTAGCCTGTTTTACCACCGGGTTATGTCTTTGATTTTGGTGTGAATACCCGGGCAATATTGAGGCACGGAAAAATAGGAAAGGATACCCTGAGGCTTGCTTTTTTATAAGAACTCGGAGCCTGACATTGTGAGAGGGATGAGGAGGATGAAAAAGCATTTAGGAAGACTTCTGATATTAGTTATTATCACTATTTTGCTATTTTACTTGAGCCTGAGATATTCTGGCAGACCTGTAAGTACGGAAAATTACGATAGATATCAAATTTTTCAAAAAACGTACTTAAAACTTCTCAACCATAACTATGGTGATAATTTCTACCCGGTCAGCAAGAAAAATCCACCGAGAATGATTACGGTCTTCCCCGAAGGTTTACTCCTGGATAAAAGAACCACAAGCTGTTTTCAGGACGACCCGGGAAAACCTACCGGATATGAAATGTTTTTCATCAATAAAAACAATACGGTTTTAATAAAGCTCAACCTCTTTTACACCCCTGCCAATCCGAATAAGGGTATCCTGTTTTATCAGGTTATATCGCCCGAAGACAACATAAACCTTCAGGATAATTATACCAGCATACCAAGACCGATTATGGTGGAAACATATGAGAGTTACGGAGACTACGGGGTTCTCGTAAACGCGTTTTCGACCGTACAGAAACCAAACAACGATCTTGAAAAGATTGTTATCGATACGATAAACGTAAATTGGGAATTTGTAAAACTTCTCGAGTCCTTTTTATTAGAAACAGGAAAATAGGAGAAGGTAGACAAGGCTTGCAGTTTGGGGTAAGTTCAAGCCGTTTACGGGAGCTGGGCAGGTTAAAAGCATACATCCGCGGTTCACCAGTGTTAGATGGCCTGAGGATATATTCCGCCGAACTTGGGTAACTATACCTGGGGCATTACAACACGCTGAAAATCCTCAAGATGGAAAGAGTATCCACCGTTTGCCATCCATTTCCCCATCAAAATATTTTATAAAATGTGTGCAGTAAAAAGTAGTGTGGGATATCTTCTGTAAAAAAGACCGGATAAATTAATAGGTCATCGTTCCTCTGGTAAATTAGATTAGGTAACCAAACCACTAATTACCGGAGGGAGAAACGATGACCCACTATCAGAGTTACCGTAGATAAGAACATTTTGCACCACCCGGTCGCAGGTATTTTGACATGGATGAATACTGGCACTGGAAGAGCCGGCAAAAGCATATAAACAAAGTAACACGTCTAAACACTGCCAGGTAACTTTTATATATTTTACCAGAGGACGTTTTTACAGCCCACCCTCCGCATGTCAATAACTGGTTATTGGGATTAAAAATCTTTCGATAAAAGCTAAAATTTTTTCAGGAAGAAGGAGGAGTTTTAAGATAAAGCGCGAATTTACCTCTAGATACAAATACTGGAGGTAAACAGGATGTCGAATAACCAATATGTTATGCCTGATATCACAGCAGTCAGTCCGGGAGCCGTTCCGGTGATCACCATGCTCTGCCGCACAGCGAAGATCGGCGAAATCATCAACCAGATGGTCCACTGGAACGAGAGCAACTCCAAAATCTCGCCGGGTCTGCTCATCGAAAGCCTGATCGTCTGCATCATCTGCGGCCGTAAACCGCTCTGGAAGGTGGAAGAGTTCTGGGCGAAACAGGACCTGAAGCTGCTTTTTG
>DULK01000103.1 GCA_012840385.1 Syntrophomonadaceae bacterium | reverse complement strand
TAGCCTCGGAGACCAGGGAAGTAGTGAACACCTCGGAGGAAGTTGACAGGCAGGTAGTGGCGCAGCTGGAGAATGTAGAAAACACGGTCAAGGCCTTTGACAACATTCTTGATTCGGTAATTGCAATCACGCCGGTGATCGAAGAAACATACCGTCATATGGACAACACCGTCAAGGCGAAAGAAGTGGTGCTCGACCGGGTCCAGAGCGTCAGCGCCGTAGCGGAGGAGGCTTCGGCTTCCGCCCAGCAGATTTCGGCCTCGGCGGAGGAACTCTCGGCGTCCACCGAAGAGATAGCCGCCAGCGCCCAGGAGGTGCTGGGGGTGGCCAAAAACCTGGAAGAACAGGTGGAACGGTTCAAGGTATAAGGTTGGTTTTCTGCGGGGGCAGGCTGATAACGGTGTTGCGCCATTAATCAGTCTGCCCTGAAAATGTTCAGGTTTATCCTTGAGCTTGCTCCCCGGCACTCAATACAGATTCACCGACGGAACCATTCCAGAACGAATTATGAGACTGAGTTGTTTATACTATGGCCGTGATTTTAAGTGCCGGGTTTAACTCGCTTATAACGCGTCGCAGACGGCAGCCGGCCGGCTCCTATGACGCCGTCCATGCTTCTTTTCCTTTGAACCTGGAGCGCCGGAAATTCTTTGGCGTCGGGAGATGAAAGGCGGTCGCATTCAAGCGGGCTCTTTATCTCTAATACTGCGGAGGAATTCCCTGATATTTTTCGGCGGCAGGCCTGCGGAAACCCAGCCCTTGCGCTGCAGCTCTTCATAGAGGTCGAGCAGCCACGGCCTCTGCAGTTCGGCTTCTTCCAGAAGCTGACGGTTATAGAAGATGCATTCCGGTGTGGCCTCCCCGATTACCTTGCCGCTTTTCATAATAAAGATGTAATCCGCCCAGGAGTAGGCCAGATCGACATCGTGGGTGGAGATGATCACGGTGACGCCTTCGCCGTTGATTTCCGTTAGTAAGTCCATGATCTGGCCTGCATGCTTTACGTCCAGCCAGGCGGTCGGTTCGTCGCAGATCAACACCTCCGGCTGCATGGCCAGGATGTCGGCGATGGCCACCCGCTTTTTCTGGCCGTAGCTCAAGAAATGGGTCGGCCTGTCCTGCAGTTCGAGGATTCCCGTATCCTGCATGGCCTTGTGGACGCGCTGCAGCACGGCCTCCCTGGGCAGCCCCAGGTTCAGCGGCCCAAAGGAGATTTCCTGCCTGACGCTGGCCGAAAACAGCTGGGTTTCCGGGTCTTGAAAGACCACGCCAACCTTTTTGCGCAGCTCAAGGAGGGAGGCATGGTCGTAGCGCACCTCCTGCCCTGCAAAATAAACTTTTCCCCGATCCGGCCTGATCAGGCCGTTGAAGTGAAGGAAGAGGGTGGTTTTGCCGGCGCCGTTGGGGCCCAGAAAGGCTATCTTTTTTCCGGCGGGGATCGCTAGATCAACATCAACCAGGGCCTGCGTACCGTCCACATAGCTGAACCCCAAACCCCTGGTTTCCAGGATCGGCTTGTCCTTCAACTGCCGGCACCTCCCGCGAACGGCGTTAGGAAGCCGGCCAGATGCATGCTTGCGAGCAGCAGCGCCGCTTCAAAGAGAATTATAAGAAATAGATTTTTCCGGGATAGAACATGGGAGCTTTCAAGTACGTTCAGTTCGCCGGTGTAGCACCGCGATGTAAGAGTTGTGTAGAGCATCTGATAGTTGCGGCCGGCCTTTGTGAACAGATTGGATACAAGCTGCCCCAGCGAAGAGTAAGAAGTTTTCATAGTGGCGTAACCCCAGCGGGATGCCTGGGAGGTATAAATTTTATCGGCTGTGTCCAGGAGGACGAAGATAAACCTGTAAACCAGAGACATCAGCTCTATAAACAGCGGCGGCAGCCTGAGGGCTTTGAGCACGGACAGGATGTCCACCATGGGGGTCGTTAAAGATAAGAAATAGAGGCAGGCTACCGCCCCCAGGGACTTTAAAAAGAGATCACCTGCCGTAATCAAACCGCGGGATGTCACACCCACCGTGTAGCATCCCACATTAAATCCCCAAAGCAGCCCGGCAGGGTCCTTAACCCAGACGAAAGCCACCGTCAGGACGCTCAGCAAGAGAAATGCCACCGGCGCCAGCATGAGCTTCAGAAAGAATGAGGCGGGTATTCTCGCCAGCAATATTGCCATCCCCGCCATGGACAGGATCACTATCAGAGAGGTGGCAGGGGAGGAAAAGACGAGGCAGATGATCATGGTTACCAGTGCCAGAACCATCTTTTCCAGCGGGTGCACGTGCGCCAACCTGTTGATATAAGCGTACTGATCTATTTTAAGCAAACTTACCGACTGCCTCCTTTGGTAACCGGGGGTAGTGGGCGTGTCATTCACCGTTCCACCTTTCATAGAAAAATATCTACAAGGCTTCCTGCTTCAACGACCGGGTGCTCGTAGACCGGATTCCTCCGTTCCGCCGCAGAGCCGATCTTCACAGGCGTGAATTCCCGCGGAACTCGCGGTACATTCAAATTTAAGCCGAATTAAGGTACTGCAAGAGATTTACGGCTGCATTGATGTCCCGGTCATGAATGGCGCCGCACTCCGGACATAACCAGCGCCTCGTCGAGAGCTTCAGCTCTGGCAGGACATAGCCACATTCGCTGCACCTCCGGCTGGAGGGGAAGAACCTCGGCACCACCACCAGCCTGGAGCCGTACCATTTGGTTTTGTACTCCAGCATCCGCCGGAACTCGCCCCAGCCCGCATCCGCAATGTGTCGGGATAGGTGCTTGTTTCTCATCATGTTCTTTACCGTCAAGTCTTCGACTATATTGACCGGCTTGGTTTTCGCCAGTCCGGTGGAGAGCTTGTGCAGGAAGTCTCTTCTCTGGTTTCTGATTTTGCGGTGCAGTCTCGCCAGTTTAAGGGCGGATTTCTTGCGGTTGTTGGAGCCCTTCTGTTTTCTCGAATGCTGTCTGGAGAGCCTGCGGAGTCTCTTCAGGTTCTTCTCCAGGCTTTTTGGGGGTTCGATCTTTTCGCCGGTAGAGAGGACGGCAAAATGGTTCAACCCCATATCTATACCGATTGGCTCTCCTGGAACCGGGAGCGGGTCCGGGATCTCCGCCTCTACCGCAAGGCTCACGTACCACCGGTCGGCTTCTCTCGATACCGTGGCGGAGAGGATTTTGCCTTTGAATTTTGCTGTCTCTTCTTTTACCCTGATCTTGCCCAGCCTGGGGAGCTGCACGTGTTTGGGAAACACTTTTATCGTTCCCGTCAGCCTGAAGCTGTCGTGGATCCCCTTTTTCTTAAACTTTGGGAAGCTTGCTCTCCCCTCCAAGAAGTTTCTGAATGCCCTGTCTAAATCCCTCAAGGCCTCCTGGGGAGCGCACTTGGATACCTCGTACATCCAGGGGTAGTCGGTTTTCTTCAGCCTGTTCAGCTCTCGGTGCTGTTCTATGGCGTTGGTGGATTTCCCCTCTTCTTCCCAGAGCCTCTTTCTTTCCGCCAGCCCCCAGTTCCAGGCAAATCTGGCGCAACCGGCGTGCTTCTTGAGAAGCACAAGCTGGCTTTTGTTGGGCTTGAGCTCGTACCGGTAGGCTTTATTCACCAGCATTCTCTATGGCCTCCATCGCCCTCTTGACGCGGTTCTTCGCCGATCTTCTGCCGTATAAGCGGGCACAGAATGAGGTCAGCAGTTCAATTATGTCCTGCCCCAAATCGTCTTTGGCCTCTCCCGGTTCCATGACGAGAATCCTTCTGCCTTGGGCCATCAATGCCGCTTCGATGTACTCGAAGCCGAACCGGGCCAATCTGTCGCGGTGTTCAACAATGATGGTCGTGATTTCCGGGTCGGATAAGAGTTGCATGAGTTTTCTCCGGTGTCCGTTTAAGCCGGAGCCAATTTCAGTTACCGTCTTCGCTACGGCCAATCCCCTGCTGTTCGCAAATTCCAGAAGCCTGGCTACCTGCCGGTCTAAGTCCGCTTTCTGGTCGGCACTGGATACTCTCGCATAGATGGCTGTCTTTCCTCCCTCCTTTTCTTCGCCGACCTTGACCAGTATCGTACCGGTTGGTGTTTGATAAGCCGGGACAGGCAGCTTCCCTTCTTTATGCCACTTCCAGGCGGTCTTGTAGTTAATTCCTTGCTTCCTGGCCCACTCACTGAGCTTCATGTAGATATTATACCATAAACGCTGCTATATGGGTATATTTTATGGAGCAGTTGTTAACCCCACTTTTAACCGGAGATGCTTCTAGCCCTCCAAAATCTTCGTTTGTGCGGTGGATTTTTTCATCTTTTCCATAGTCTCTTTTCGCGCTTTCGAATAACCCAGGAAGTAGCCGATAAAACCGGCGCCGGCGGCTGCCTGGACGGCAAACAGCAGGCTTTCGATCTCGCCGCTGGGCGGCTCCCAGAGGGAATTAAACCAGGGTTTGTAATCGGGCCGCGCTTGCGTGATAGCCTTCTCCGCCTGCCCATCGGCTCCGCCGAATTCTGCGCTTCCCTTCAGCCATAAAGGAGCAGCGGCCAGCAGGATCACCAAACCAAGCAGGATTAGATTTTTCGCCCTCACCGCAGCTCCGCTCCTTTAGAAGAAATATCCCCGGAAGAGATGACCGCCAATTCCTCCAACTCCTTTCTGTTGTGAACGGTCAGTAGATTAAAAACGATTACCGTCAGCAATCCTTCACTGATCGCCAATGGAAGCTGGGTCACGGCAAATATCCCCATGAATTTGGCTAAGGATGCCGTGAATCCTCCCACCTCCGCAGGGAAGGCCAGCGCCAGCTGCAAAGAAGTGGTGACATAAGTCAACAGGTCCCCCAATGCCGCCGCCAGGAAAACTCCCAGCCACGCCGGTGTCCTTAACTTCACGCAAAGCCTGTAGATGAGATAAGCAGCGACAGGCCCCACTACCGCCATCGAAAAAGTGTTGGCTCCCAGTGTGGTAATCCCCCCGTGCGCCAGGAGAACGGCTTGAAAGATCAGGACGATCATTCCCAGGACCGTCATGGCCATGGGGCCGAAAAGCACCGTTCCCAGCCCGACTCCTGTAGGATGTGAACAGCTCCCGGTGACCGAAGGTATTTTTAATGCCGAAAGCACAAAGGCGAAGGCTCCCGCCAGTCCCAAAAGCATTTTCATTGCCGGATGCCGCCTGACAATTTTATTGATCGAATTTATCCCCAAAACCAGGAAGGGCAGTGTTGCAATACCCCAAATGATACACCATTTGAGAGGCAGGAAGCCCTCCATGATATGCATGGCATAGGCGTTGACCGGGTAGGACAAAAAAATGCCAAGCAAGACTGCTGTTAATAGAGCCCTTTTATACATTTCAGGTAGATGTCTAAACATTGAGTATTTTTGAAAAAACAATGGTCATCACTCCTCCTTAAAAAACATCTGGTTTTAATGCGCGGGCAAAACGAAAAACCCCGGCCCTACGGACTGGGGTAGTGATTTTCAATCATTTTCCCACCTCCCTATCGCTCGTAGGGTGCAGTGCGGCAGGAACAGGCAGGTCTCCTGGCTCGGGTTCCTCGCCCCTCCTGCTCCTTCCCATCCGGCACTCAACGTTATTTACAATTCGGGCAAAACATTAGCTTTTTAAACTGAGTCCGGCCCGTTTGCAGTTGCGCTTTATTGAGTGTCGGGCAGTGGCACCTGCAGGAGGGCTCCCCCTCACAGTGGCGGGACCGCGCCGGATTTTCACCGGCTTCCCTCTTCGGCCTTGTATTGCTAGGCCACCTGCTCCTCATTTAATTTTATTAATTATCTTCGTTGCACCTTAAACAAAATCCTGCCTTCATTCAAAAATATTTTTGCCCGTTACCGTGACCTGTGGTTAGAGTGTCATCCTGTTCATGCCTTTCCGGTTTTAGGCTGACCGGAACGACCGGTGATCTCAAGAAAGGGTTACCTGACATGGCTGCTTCGTGCCTCCATGTCAGGCAGAAAGAGGGAAGGAAAGCTCCTTGCCGGGCTTTGCCGGAACCCGGCTTTTCGGGAGGTGTATGCCAGAGGCTGCGGTTATAAAAAAACCACGCAGCCGCCCCGCTTCTACGGGGTTACGACCTCCGTGGTCTGATTATCCATTGATTATCTATACTGTATTATACCACAATAGTTTTTTATCGGGAAGACAGTTCTTTTAAGGCTGGGGCCGTGTTCCGGCAGACTCTGCCGGATTAGGCCTTCATGTCACCTCAGGCGGCACCAATAGAATGCGAAAATGCGCCGGCGCTCTGCCGGTGAGGACTTAGGGAAGTCCGGGTCACAGGACCGGTGAAGCGAGGACGGCAGGTCGGGATGCGAGTACAGGCATTGCAGCGACGCCAAACACAGCGTATGACAAAAGAATATCGGTGACACCAGCAGGGGATGAAATCAGGTTATCCTTGCGCTTGCTCCCGGACTCCGGTTTAACTCGCCCTAAAACTTGTCGCAGACGGCAGCCGACCGCCTCCTACGCTGCATCCTTGCAGCGGAGTCGGCTACTTCCCGCGCACTCAATAGCACTTTCTCTATAATTAGGTGATTTAATAACAATCAATCTCGAATGAACGTTAAAGGACAGGATTTCCTTTGAGTGCGGGGTCAGTACGGCTGCCGTTAGCTGCTCCTTCGTCAAGGGCGAGTAACAACCTCCGTAGGTCGCTGCGCCTGCAAGGATAACCAGAACGTATTTACAGGACAGGATAAACCTGAACATTTTCAGGACAGGGTGAATTTCAATTTTTTCTGGAAACGTCCGAGCACCTTGATTACCCGAGGTCCTAAGATCAAGTAAAATCCTGCATTGCCCAGAGCGTGTAAGGTGTCGAACCAGAAGCTGGCGGCATATGCAGCCAGAAAAGACTTCCAGTTAAGGGGATGGATGAAGGCCGTCCAAAACCAGAGATTCATAATCCATCCATAAAGGTAGCCCCAGGCAAAACAGAACAGCACCATTCCTATAGTTCCGATCCGCGGCCGGAAGGTCCTCAGTAACCCTGCCGTTATTCCGGCCAACCCCCAAGCCAGCATCTGCCATGGTGTCCACGGCCCCTGCCCGAGAAAAAAGTTGGAAACAACGGCAGCGGTAGATCCCACCATGAAACCTGCGCGGGGGCCGAAGACAAAACCGGAAACAATCACCATAAAAGACGCAGGTTGGATATTGGGGAGGGCCGCTAAAGGCAGTCGAGCAACGGCGGCCATTGTCCCCAGGACGGCGATCAGGCCGATCTCCCGTGAAGAAACAGAACCGCGCTCGAAGTCCAGATAAACAAAGGTTAAAGCTATGAACATGAGGACGACGGTGAAGAAGCTCCAGTTTTTTTGCCGGATGCCGGCAGCCAGCATTCCCGCGACAATAACGACGGTAATTAGAAATACGGCTAAAGACTTGCCTTTGTTGCCAGACATGGACCAAAATCTCCGTTTGCAGAAATTTTTTCGATTCCTTCCCTTACGGTCAGGACTCCCTCCGCAAAGTCCTTAAACAGCCTCGTCATTTGCGGAGCATAAAACAGCGAATCTCCCAGAACCTCGTGTTTGGAGCCGTCGCTCACGATCCTCCCGTCAAACATCATAATGATCCGTCCTGCATATTCGGCGGCGAATTCCATATCGTGGGTCACCATTAGTACGGTTAATCCTTCCTCCGCCAATCCGGCGAGGAAGCTGCCTAATTCTTTTTTCAAGCGGTAGTCGATCCCTCGCGTCGGTTCGTCCAATACCAGCAGCGTTGGTTTTGCAACAAGGATGGCGGCCAGGGCAACCCGCTGGCGCTCTCCGCTGCTTAAGTCCCTGGGGTTGACCTTCCGGTATTGAATAATGCCCAGTTTTCTTAAAACTTCATCAATCGCACCGCCGTCTTCAAGACCCAGGTTATCAAGGGTGAACCGGAGTTCTTCTTCCACGGTATCCTGAAACAGGTAATCATTGGGGTTTTGGGCAAGATAACCGATATGGCGCGCCAGTTCCGGTAAAGAAACGGTGCGCGTATCTTTTCCCATCACGAGCACCTTGCCGCGTCCGGGCTTTAAAATTCCCACCATCTGTTTTAATAAGGTGCTTTTGCCTGCCGCATTTTCCCCGATGACGACCGCGAATTCCCCCTTATTCACCCTCAGGGTTACTCCTTTCAGGGCCTCTTTGCCGTTCGGGTAGGTAAACCAGACATTTTTTACCTCCAAAACCCCCTGGCCCTGCCTCGTTTCTTGTACAGGAAGCAGGTGAGGATGCCGGGGTTTATCTTTTCTAAAAGCAGGGGGTTCCGAATAAAACCTCTTTAGCTCCTTGCGCCCTTCTTTTACCGTAAGGGGAAGAGAAGGTACATGGAGCGTGGCGAAAAATTTCGCAACGGGAGGTATAAAGGGAAGGGAATTCTCAACTTCCCACCGCGCAACCTCTTTTACGGGGCCACACCGGAGAATTTTTCCGTTCTCCATCACCGCCAGGCGGTCGGCAAGGTGGAAACACCTTTCCAGCCGCTGCTCAATTAAAACCACAGTATAGCCCATTTCCTTGTTTAAGCGCTCAACCAGGTTGAAGAACTCGTCTGCCGCCGGTGGGTCCAGTTGGGAAGTGGGCTCATCCAGGATCAGTACCCTGGGCTGCATGGCCAAAACCGCGGCCAGGGCCACCTTTTGCTTTTGCCCCCCTGAAAGATTGGCAGTAAATTCATGCTTCAGGGAAGTGAGGCCGAGAAAACTCAAGACCTCTGAAACGCGGCGGAACATTTCCTCCTGCGGCAGTCCCAGGTTTTCCAGGCCGAAGGCTATTTCAGCTTCAACTGTGGTCATTACCAGTTGTTTCTCGGGGTCCTGGAAAACGATTCCCACCTGGGTGTTTAAAAGGCGAGGCCCCAGCTCAGATAACTTTTTTCCTCTGAAAAGGATCCTGCCTGCCAACTTTCCGCCGTAAAAGTCGGGAATCAACCCTGCTAAAAGGCGCGCCAGAGAAGATTTACCAGATCCCGATCCTCCCACGATCAAGAGAAGTTCCCCTTCTTCAATGTGAAGATTGACGTTCTCCAACGCCGGTGCATCGCTTTCAGGATAGAAGTAGGTCAGATTTTCGATCTCAAATAAGGCCAATGTTTCCACCCCCAATTTAAGACTAAGGGCAGCGCCAGGCTTCCCAGGATGATACCCAACAGGATCAGAGAAGAAGGGTGTGGTACCAAAACTCCTAACTGTGGGTAGTAGTTATAGTCACCATACCCTTTAACCTTCGCGTAAAAGGAGAAAACCAGGGCGAAACAGCAGGCTGTAAAGCAAAGGAGATCCCTGGGCCGCTTCAGCTCGCGCCGGTAGCAGGAGCGGGGGCCGGTACCGAAGGCCCGGGCCTGCATGGCTTCCGCTATTTGCAGCGCACCTTCAAGAGAAGATAAAAGAAGGATGTCGAGCAGCCAGGAATATTTTTTCAGCCGTTCCCTCAAATTCCCGGCACCGTAGTCTACCCCCCTCATCTGGAGCATTTCCCGTGCGTTTGCCAGATCCCTTGCCGCAGCAGGCAGCATCCTCGTGGCCAGCGAAACCACCAGGGCGGACTTATACGCAAAGCGGGAAAAAAGGCTCAAAAACTTGTCAGGGTGGACCACCGCTGCGGCGAGGCAGAATATCGTCAAAACCGCAAGCAGCCGTATTCCCATGGCGGCACCGTAGCAGATTGCCTCCAGGCAGATGGAAACATTACCCAGAATGGGGAGGGTGGGGCCGCGCCAGAGGATGGTTTTTCCCGCGTGGAAGGCGAGGGGGTTGATGACCATGATCAGGAGTGCCATCCAGAGGCCGGCTTTTAAATAAAATTCCCACTTTTCCATCGCCCCGGCAGTGACAACGGCAAGGGCGCTGACGAGAAAAATGCCGGCCAGGTACAGAGGATGAGAAAAAAGAAGAGCCAGGGTAAATAAAACAGCCAGGTATCCCAGCGCTGTTACGCTGTGGAGATTTTGCAGTAAAACCCCTTTATCCTCGTAAAACAAGTGTTCCAGCATCGTCTCTCTCCTGCCCTGAAAATACATCAAGTTTACCCGCCGGTCTACCACTCGACTCCCGATTCCAGGCCGGACAGGACAACGGCTCGCTTCGGGACAGCTCTGGGATGCTGCGTAACAAGTTGCGAACTGCTTCTGTCAAACGCCGCGTTTGGCCTCGCTGCAAATCCATTCCAT
>DULK01000102.1 GCA_012840385.1 Syntrophomonadaceae bacterium | reverse complement strand
GGCGTGACGAAAGCAACATTGACTACATCCTGGTCAAAGAAAAGCCGGAGTCGCCATGGGTTATTTTAGACGCTGGTAGGTAGTTGCAGCAGATCGTTGAAATCCGCGGCGGCAGTCTGCTCAGGAGGGGCTTCCCCTCCCTTCATTCCATTTTCGGGGAGGAATTGTGAGATGAGCTGGTTATTGCCCAGAAGATTGTTGCTCATTTTCTTTGGCCTTGCCTTTCTCTGCTCTGTTGCAGTGGCCGCGGATCTGAGTGGGTGCTGCGGCGCCCAGAAAGGGGCGGCGGCCTTATCTCCATCTCTCGGTTACGTGACCATTACGAAGGAAGGAGACAAAGAAGTCTGGACCGGGCGGCTGCGCGGCAGCCGGGGCAAAGAAGTGATGCTCTTTAAGTTCACGCCCTCCGGAGGGGAGGCAAGGCAAGAGTACGCCCTTTTCCCGCGGCGGTTTTTCGCCTGGGCCGGAAAACATGTGGCCTATTGCGGGGCAGAACAGCAGGAAGTCATCCTCGTCGATTACGAGACGCAGAAAGAGGTTTTCCGCAGGCGGCTTCCAGAGCGCGTTACTTACCTCAGTGCTCACCCTAAGGGGGAGGAGTTTCTCGTCGCAACCGAAAAGGCGCTTTACCTGGGGCAGCCGGCGGAGGAAAGCAGCGCGCCTCGTTCCTCAAAAGCACCTGCATTACATTGCGCCGCCTCAAAGATGGGGTGTTTCACTGGCCCGCCCTCTCCCCGGATGGCCGGCAGGTAGCCTCCGGGAAAAAGGATGAGAAAGGCGAAGGGACAGCACTCGTCGTGCTTGACCTCTCAAGTGGGCGCGAAAAGGAAATGCTCCCACCTTTCACCAATCCCGCTACGCCAGACGTGGCTTACCGGATCATCACCTCCGTTGCCTGGAGTCCCGACGGCAAAAGGATCGTGGTGGGGACGACAAGTCCGGCTGACCCCCGTGTGGAATGGCTTGTCACCCTCGACCCTGAAACCGGTCAGAAGCGGGATCTTATAAGCACTACCCAGCTGTATACTCCCCCCGGATGCTTTACACCGGACGGGAAGCGCTATCTCTTTTCTCAGGGCAAGCCGGATTATCGTGAACTCATGGGGGAAGGAAGCCAGTACACAGGTCCCGATGTGCCCGATCCCTTCCGGGCTAAGCTAGTCCTTCTGGAATTGGAAACTGAGCAGCTCACATACCTACAGCACATTCCACCGGACTTAAACTCCTACTGGCCGTTGTGCGACGGAGAGGAAAAAATCTATTTCCTCGATAAAGATCCTAATATCGTGTTTTCTTCACCACACCAGTCTGCTGCAAGTGTAAGCATTTATCGAATGCCTCTACAAGGGGGACAACCGGAGCACCTGCTTGGGGTTAAAGGCTTAGTGAGTTATGCGGTGATTCGTTGAATGGTGCCGTACTTGACCTTCTCCACCCGCTGCCGTTTCCTTGGGGTGCAGCCTGCGGCCGGTGATTTCCCCGCAACTTAATAACGGTATCATCAGGCTCCGGAAAACCGGTTGACCGAAGTTATTTGCCCGCTGGGGATCTGAATAGGCGGAAACAAAAGCTTAATCCCCGGGTCTTTTTCCCATGTCATAAAGGCTATCTTGTTAATCTAAAGAGGATCAAAACAATATCAAAACAATAATTCCGTCTGGCCGTTCCTACGACATCATCCTGGACTCCGGAGACAGGGTTCTCTTGAGCAGGGTAAGGGAAAAGGAGTTGCGGGAAAGGTTCGCAATAAAATAGAGACGCATCTTATTTCCCGGGTTTCCGGCTGAGGATTCCTAACAGTAACCGTTGTTGCAACGGTTACTTTTTATAGACACGGGCAAAGCCTGTTCATGCACCATATAACCCGTTTGTGCCGCTTTTTGACCCGTTTGGGAATATCAGGCAGGAATACGTCTTTCCGCATCTAAAGGGATCTTCAGCACCGATTTACGGGAGGTGAGAAGTATGCTCAAAACGGTCAAGACAAATCTCCTGCGGTTTGCATCAGCCGTGCTCCTGCTCGTGGTAGCGACGGGAGCAAGCACCACTTGCTGGTTCCACTGGTATCAGCCGAAAGTGCCGGAACAAGGATAGCCGCTATTCTTGTGGGGTCTTGAAAGGACAGGCCTCATTGAACCGGCAGGCCGTCAACCAACTCTTCACCGGGGGCGAGTACCCTTCCTTTGCAAGGCAAGGGTGCAGGCAACTTTAAACTGTGAACTTTGCCCTTGTATGAAATGCTGAGAGGAGGGGGAGCAACCTGCTCTGAAAGAAGATAATATCTAATATGCCAACAAATAGCAGTCGGGGAGTGTTGCTATTGAAAAAAATATTGATCTTTGTGCTAGCTATAACCATTGCTTTTTCACTCTATGTTATCTGGCTTAAAAGGAATTCGACTTGTTTGTCCTGTGGCTTTACCACCTTCGGTTTACCGTTTAACGAGCTTACATTGGCAACTCTTGCATTAGGTGGGTCATTGGTTATCACTATCAGTTATTACCTTTCCCAAAGAGTGCGGGGATTTCAATACGTGACCTTGAGTATTGCAGGAATTTCAGCCGCCGTTGCGTCTTTTCTGATGGCAGTCCAAATAAAGCGCATCATCTGTTGGCCGTGTCTCACCACAGACATTTTGTTTTATTTAATTTTTGTTTTAGTGTGCTTGGATACTTTTTACCATCTTAAAGGAAAAATAAAATTTGGAGGGATTGAAAATGATTAAGATCCTCAGGAAGTCCTGGCAACGGGTTGTCGCAGTCACACTGGCTGTGGTTGTGCTGGCAATACCAGCAATTGCCGGTGTTGCTGTTGCCATTACAACTGAGAAAGATATTGTAGCAGAAGTTTCTTTTCGTCAGGGGGTAGCAATTGATAAAGTTTTGTCAGAAGCTAGAGCTTCTGGCTTACAAGTAGTTGGTCTTTACAGCACCTATGTTATTGGCAGTCAACCTCCGTTCACCGATTTTCAAAAAGTGCAAAGCAGCGATAATACAAGTACCATAACAAAAAAATTTCTAGATAATCGTAACACCTTAATAAATTTTCACTTGAAGTCCTGTGAGCGTATACTTAACGAAAAATTATGTACTACGGAAGGAGCTGCATTGTTAGAGCAAGTGAAACGAGACCTTGCTTTAGCTGTTCAAGACCAAACAGAGGGTTCATCGGAGAAAGGTATCATGACAATAACTGGCGTTATGGTGAGAGGACCTCAACATTCAGTTTCAATGTTAACACAGAGGTTACCCGTTGAAAACATTAGATTGATACCGTTAAATGAGAAGGATGACCCGTCTTTAAAACAATCTTCAACCTCTTATGCCGTAACAGCTACGGCTGAGACCTGGGTGCCTGAGGAAGGAACCTGCTTGACTGGACAATACTCTGATACAAGAAGAACGGTTTGCCAATGGCTAAGATGGGATGACAAATCTGGCTTTACTTCAAATTCTACGTATGAACACGATTTTTTCACGTATTACTATGATGGAAAAGCATACCTTGACCCAACTGATTCATGGCCGGGTCAGTTTCCCTGGGTGGATTATTGGTCCTCAAACCTCCCAGATCCTTACCTTGATACAAGATTAGGCGATCCAGATGGAGAGAAAGCTTATACTATAGGTTCTGCTTCCGCAGTTAATATCTCAACAAATAGCTGGTATTCTAGCTCAATTATCACTTCTAATGGAAATTCGTCATCTGATACCGGAAAACTTGTCGCACAGCTAGGGCACCGTTATCCTTCGTCGTGTAAAAGTGTCTGGTGCAGTTTCGGTGATGATTGGGAATTCATTGTTCCTGCATGGCAAATTTCTTTACCTGGAGAAAAAACCTGGAGGTATTAGGTTTAGAATGTTGAAAATGAACAGATTGATAATAGTTTTGCTTTTCGTGCTGATAATCGGGGCTGGAGGCTTTGCCGCCCCGTTTTTGTTCATCCAAGAAAAACTCCCAGGGCTATCATCCGAGGAGAAAGTTGTTGCAGAATATGCCGTGTTACAAGTTCGCCAGTTAATTGGGGGTTCGCTTGAGCCTTTGGTGGCTTTTCGGTTTAAAGTAACAAACATAACGAGAAAACCAGGAGAGTCGTTAATATATTTGCCGCCAGATGAGACACCTGGTAGTGTCAGATTTTATAAATTAAAATGTGCATATGAAATTACGGTTGATGCCTATACCTTTTTTGGGATCAGATACAGTCAGTTTATTGTTGATACCGGGAAAGGTTCAATTTCCAGGACAGACAAATTGTGAGGGCTCTTAAGTTGATATATTTCATGTTTTGTGCAGGGGTAGGCTCGGTAGCTCTTGGACTTCCGTATATCTTTCTTATAGATTTTTGGGCCTACCGAAGCTGTAGTGGTACTCTGGGGTTAAAGTAACATCCATCCATGATAATTTTTTACAAGTTGTAAGAACTGCTTATCCACCTGATGACTTACAAATGACATTTCGTGCATCATATGACCCGTTTGTGCCGCCTTTTGACCCGGTTGGGAAGATCAGGCAGGAGAACGATTTTCCAGGTCTCAACTGGATTTAATTATAATAAGGATGTTCACCGGTCTCTACAGGATGTTAAAGAGAAACTTAAGTTAGATTTATTCTTACTGAGAGTCTTATTACCAATAATGAATTACAAGAAAGAAGTGCATTGGAAAAAGTAAAAGCACTACAACAAAAAATGCTTAATATGTTAGAAAAGGAGAGTATAGAGATTTCTGCACTTGTATTAGAAAATACCCAAGAAATGGTGTCTAAGTTAAAACAGGATCCCAATGTTTCTTTTGAGGAACCCAAGGAATATGTTAGCAACTGGCGGTCCTGAAACGACCGCCAGCAATTTAAACACGTGGCACAGGATCAGTTTAGCACGAAGGTTTTCCCCATGAAGCGCTACATCAATTAAAAAATCTCTTGTGGTAATTATTTGGGTGCGATCTATTTGGATGTCGAGTATTTATTTGGCTGGTTTAATAAAGTCAGAAGATATGGATTGACAAGACATATAGATAGTATAAAATAGTATAAAAGGACCGTGAAGCTCTTCGATATTGTAACTTCTCCTGGAGGAGAAGATTCATAGTGGATAACAACGTTAAGAATTATTCTCATATAAAACTCATTATTGCTCTCATGATTTGTATAACTGCTGGTCTAATAAATATCCTCTCATAGCGGGTTCTATTTGTACATGAAAAAATCACCTTTTTAAGGTATCCGGTTATTTATTGTGTCCTGTTCTTAATGCCCGGACTCACCGTTGGCCTCATTTCTATCTTCTACCGGTATTGGCATGCTAAAGGTGGGAACCCTTTAAGCTACCGAAGGGCTTTATTTGATGTCAGCCTAGCTTCGGCTCCCCTTTTGCTATATCTCGTGTTTAAAATAATCCCGGGGTCAAAGAGTGTCACTGAAGATGTTTTTTCTTTATTATCTACCCCAGCAGAAATACTGTACCTTCTTTACCGCGGGGCAACAGGAACCATCGGTCAGAGTTTGAATTCTCTCGGAAACCTTGCCAGCCGGGTTTTTGTTCTCGTAACATCTCTGGCTGTCTTAATGTTCAGGTCAAAAAAGCTCTCTTTCATCCTGGTACTGGCCATAATTGCCAATACCTACCTTGCCGCACTTCTGTTAGGATTCCTTCAAATAATGATGGTTGGTGCTCTTGACTGACCAGACACCAGGTGCTCGGGACTTTCTTCAAAACGGAACACCGATGTTATTATTGGCTTTAGAAAAAACCAGCGCGACTTTTCGGGTAAAAATTGTTATTCTGTTAACTTTATCCTCTTCTTGCTGGTATCCTTTTTTGTGGGATGATAGTACATTTACACCTTGGTTCTGAGATATCAATCAAAAGGGGGAAGACTTATGCATAACATAAATCCCAGGTTGAAATTCTGGAACAAGTACTTTGCTGCCGCCGTTTTAACCGTACTCCTGGCCGGAATGTCGATGGCAATTTACCCGGAACAGAAGAATCTTCGGGCTCAAGAGTATTCAACCATGCAAGACGCCTTGAAATGCACGGGGAAGTTCATCCGCTCTCATAAGGACTTGCTTCATAAGGCTGCACAGAGTTTAAAGAATTTTAAACAGCCGGAAGATCAGGTTGTCGCCTGGATAGAAGGAATACCCCTTACCGTTGGGGAACTGGAATTTCGGGATGGATTACGTAAATCTATCAATCCTTCGTCTGATAGTCAGGTGGCTTTTAACATCCTGGCTGAAGAAAAGATACTCCTCAACGAAGCTGTAAAAAGAAATGTGATCCCCACTTCCAAGGAGATCAATGAATTTCTGGCAAAGGAAAAGGAAGAGTATGGGTCTAACCCAGATTACCGCTCCGATGTCGACCTCCTGATCAAGGAGTGGGGGATTTCCGAAGCTGAGTACTGGGAAGATTACGAGTGGTACAATGCTTTCCGCATCATCATGATCGATAAACTGTATGAAAACGTGATTAAAGAAGCGGCAACAACCGGCTTGCTTCCAAAAGAGGACAATGTAGAAAACAGTGACATTTCAAGTGCCACCGCTGTGCAACAAAAACAGAAAGCAAAAGAATCCTACTGGAATCGGTTTAAACTGGAACTCAAAAGACGGGCAAAAGTTCGGGTTAATAAGGATTTGCCTTCTCTCCAGGAACTAAAACTTGATCCAGAGAAGTGGTATTTATCATAAAAAGCCGAAGCAAATTGTAGCGACCGCACACATACGGCCTTACACCTATCCGGAGGCGTCTTCTGTTTTGGCGTTCCTAGACAGCGCTTTTACAACGCATCCCTCCAAAAAAGCCAGACATTCAAACTCCATAAAACGCCAGGCGTTTCTATCGAAAAGAATCCGTATTTCACAGGGAAATTCATCATCTCCGTGATAATAAACAATTTGCAGGGGGATTTTCGGCAATACTTTCAGAAACCATGCATAGCCGCCCGAATTCTGCCTGCCGTTAAAAACCCCACCCAGGCTGCGCATAATTTCGCAGAAACCCTCATAATCTCCACTGAATATTTCACCGAGCGGAGCGGTCATCCATTTTAGATTTACGTTGAAGGCTATTTTTGCGCCGGTAAGATCGGAAACAGGCACATATGAAAACGCAGGTTCGCCTTCCCCTTTGGACAGGGCATAGTACGCCAGCACAATGCGGTTGATGACATCGACCGGCTTGCCATCAGTCGGGTTAACGCCGCGTGAGCTAATCTCATATTGCCGGCCGAGAAAATCGACAGATACGCCGCCGTCCGGCCGAACCGAAAGGCCGAGCCGTCCGGCTGCCTCAGGAAGATCGCATTTGCCCAATTCGGGCAGCAGACTTTCGTAAATCTTTTCATAACCGCTACGCACAGGGCATTCCCTCCATTGGGCGACGCAGATGCCCGATTGCTAAGACAACGTAAGGGCTTAATAGACTGGTCGGGTTCATAACCGGGAACAGATTCTGCTTCAGCTATCTACCTTCTTTCCGGAGAAAATGATTACACACCTGCGTTGCGTTAGTCGGTTGGAGCGAAAGCACAAAATTACTGGCAGACCCTTAGAGCGCATCTCGTTACCTGTCATTATAAATTAATATTAAATCTTATGAGTAAGGCTGTTTTTGTCTACTACCTCCCAGCGCTCCTTCTTTTTCACCAGAGAAAAACTTATTTTGGATACATACTCTCCATATCTCCCGGGCTGGGTCACAATTACGGTCTGTCCCGATCTATTTTTATACTTATGTTCAGGTATGTTAACGTGGGTGTGTGCTGCAACAATGGCATCAATGCCATCGGTGCTTTCGGCCAGTGCTTTAATCCTGTTGCCGGGGTTCTTTGAATTTTCCGATTCTTCACCGGCATGAACAACGGCAATGACAATATCGGCCCCGTTGTATCTCATCGCTTCGGGCCATTTTTTGCTGTTGACCTCCTGAACGATATCCGTTAATTCCAGAGCCCCTTGATACTGCGGTAAATCCATCAGTTCCCGCTGACCTTGGGCTTCACCTACTTCCTTAATGGTGAGGCCGAGGATACCGACCTTTACAACCCCCTGATCCGTTTCCACGTTTTTAATGATGTAGGGGGTGATATAATTGACCTTGTAGGAACCCAAATGCGTATACAGATTAGCCGATAGCACCGGTATACTGTAATCGGTGAAATCTAACAGCAGCTCACCCAAGGAATCCCTGTCATTCGCCACAAACTCATGGTTTCCCAGCACCACAGCGTCATAACCCAGTCCTGCCATTGCACTAACAATTGGTGGTGTTCTGCGTTGGAGGCCGGGGTTAAAGGCGTATATTTGGAACCATTGCCGCATGGCTATGCTGCTGGGATCACCATTATCGCCGTCGTAAAAATCCCCGGCATCTACCAGAATAACATCCTTATCCTTCCTTTTCTCCGCCTGTACGTATTCAGCAAGTTTTACGGGAACTCCTCCATGTAAATCGGCAGTGGCGAGAACAGTAATCCTGACTTCCCTGTTTGGAAGAAAAAGCCCAACCGGCTTGACTATCTGAGGTCTTATCTGGATAACCAGCATCGTCGTAGCTGACGCCGTTTTTCGGTAATCCAGCCCTAAACTCCTGCGGAAGAGATCCGGTTAACTCTATGGTAACCCGGGCGGCTTAGTTTGTACAGGTATCTTAGCCATTGCCTCCAGAATTTCGTGGAAGCCTGCCGGAAGGGATTGCACGGGAAGTCAGACGGTTTGCCGTTGACTCATGATCCCACGGGAAAACCGTAAAAAACCAGGAGAGAAAGAGCGATTGCCAAAATCAACAGCACCGACTGCCACAGCAGGCTGTCCTCGAGTTTTCCAGCAATCCCGTCGATACCGGATGCAGCCGCCTCCGGCCGAGCGCCGGGAATTACCTTCGGACGGGAGCGGTGTTTTAATATTACATCTACCGACCCGGCAGCAATAATAAAAACCAGGCTCGCCAGGTGAGCCACCGAGAAGGGACCGACCACCCTCGGATTGTAGCGGACAAACTCCACCATCCCCCGGATAGCGGCGTATAGAGCGATAAAGAGCAAGAAAAGCCGGCCGTCGTAGGTAACCTTTTTTCTTTGGCGCCACAGATAGAAGAAAAGGAGATAATCGAGTACAAATTCATAAACCTGTGCCGGATGAAGCAGCTGCCCGTTCACCACAACTCCCCAGGGCCAGGGACTGCTCATGGGCCGGCCAAAGACGTCGCAGCCCACTCTGCCGATGGCTATTCCCAAAGCCAGGCCGGGCGCAAAAGCATCGGCCAAACGCCAGAAAGGCAGCCGGTATCTCCGGCTTAAGAGCAGGCCGGCAAATACCCCCCCGATAACCGCCCCGTGAATGGACAGACCGCCGTCCTGGATGTGAAAGAACTGCAGGGGATTACGCAAATAATACAAGGGGTCGGCAAACAGAATATAGCCCAGACGGGCGCCTAGAATGCCGAAAACCAGCGCCCACAAAACAAAATCGAGCACCCTATCCCGGTTCAATCCCTTGCGGTTCGCCTCAATGTAAACAATCAATGTGGCTGCCAGAACACCCAGGGCCATCATGAAACCAAAGGTATAAACCGGAAAAGGGCCCAGTGAAAAGAGCACCCTTCGCACTTTACTACCCCTTTTTCGCTTGAATTTCCTGCTTACTTCTTCCGGGCTTCTAACTACATCTAATTCTAGCACCCGGTTGTGATAAGATTGTGAAGAAAAAAGGATAAAACCCGAAAAGAAACAGCCGTTTGGTCCCTAATTCCCTTGAAGGGGCAAATAAAAGCTGAAGACACTCCCCTTACCCGGGGTGCTGCTTGCCTCGACGCGGCCGCCATGCGCTTCCACAAGGCTCTTGACGATGGATAAACCCAAACCGCTCCCGCCATCACTCCGGGCACGCGACTTGTCTACCTTGTAAAAGCGGTCCCAAATATACGGGAGTTCTTCGGCCGGTATACCTTTACCGGTATCGCTCACACATACCTTTAATTCCTTTCCTGCTTGTGCGGCGGTAATCCGAATTTGGCCACCCGGCGGGGTATGACGGTACGCATTATCCAGGAGGTTTCCGATGATCTGTTCCAGACGACCCGGGTCGGCCCGAAGTATGGGTAAAGGCTCAGCCACATCAACATCTAAACTCAAATTATGTTCATCCATTACAGACCGATACTTCTGGGCCACCCTATCCACCAAGTCAGCAATGTCAACATCGGAGATTTCGAGGGACAAGCGCCCGGCCGAGATCTTGTTCAAGTCGAACAGATCATCCACCAGCCTCCGCAAGCGTTTGGCCTCTTCCAGGATAATATTGGCATAGTCCCGGCGCTCCTCGACACCTGCAGCCAGGCCATCGGCCATGGCCTCCGCATATCCCTGGATGAGGGTCAAAGGGGTCCGCAGTTCGTGAGAGACGCTGGCCAGAAATTCCCGCCGCAACTGCTCAAGCTGCTTTTTATCAGTTATGTCCTGCAGAATGGTCACTGCGGCCTGCCTTCCACTCTCCTCCCACTGCAGGGAAGCGGCTCTTACGGCGATGATTTGCTGCCGCAACTTGATTTCTACCGTTTCCCCTTCTTCTTTTACAGCCGTCAGCAAGGGCTCCATTAATTCACGGGGCAAAAGTATTCCCGGTGGCAGGGATATTTTCAAGATCCTTTCCGCCTGGGGATTGGAAAAAAGTATCCGCCCGTCCAGCTCAAAGGCAAGCACACCGTCGGTCATACCCCTGACCACCCGCTCAAGTTTTTCTTTCTCCCTGGACAAGGCGGCTACAGTCTGTGCCAGCTTCCGGGATAAATTGTTAAAACTACCGGCCAACCGGCCCAATTCATCCTCTGAAGTTACAGGCACACGACCACTGAAATCACCCGCAGCCATCTGGAGGGCAACCCGGTTCATCTGTTTTAACGGCCTCGTTATCCTGCGGGCGGCAAAGAGGGCCAGAATGGTGACCAGGAACACTGCGACCAAACCGGCGTAGAAGATCAGGCGGTCGATTGCCCCTATGGCCGCATCCAATGAAGCCTCATGGGCGAAAAGGATGACTGCCCCGGTGACAATGCCATTTACCTTAACGGGTACCGCCACCGTCAACATATAGGCATTGAAGGTTCTTTGGTAACCGCGTTTAATTACGTTATTCCCGGCCAGAACCTGCCGTACCTCTTCACTATCCAGGTGCATTCCGGCCACCGGCCAGCCAACGTGCAGACTGCCTTGCCCCCAATGGTGCATGCCCAGGCCCGAATTGACATCGCTGCAGGAAATCACCAACCCCTGCCGGTCAATAATCATTACCCCGGTACCGGCCGCCTTGCTGAGTATATCCGCCTGCCCGGACAGCTTGCCGCCATCTTCATTGCTTGCCAGGCTCCTGGCGAGCATCTCGCCCTTGGACAACATGGTTTCCATCTGCTGCCTGTAGTAATAGCTGCCCATCAATTGATGCAGGAAAACACCGATCGCCAGGATGCTGACAATCACCAACGAGACAAGAAGCAACCACAGCTTGGCCGTAATGCTTTTCCGGATCATTTTCCCACCTCAAGCTTATAGCCAACGCCCCAGACGGTGGTTATAAAGTAATGCTCACGGCCAAGCTTTTCCCTCAGGTTCTTAATGTGAGTGTCCACAGTGCGCAGGTCGCCGTAAAAATCGTACCCCCACACCTGCTCAAGGATTTTTTCCCGGCACATCACCTGGTTCGGATGGCGGGCGAGATAAAGAAGCAGGTCAAATTCCTTGGGAGTGAGGTTATCGATCTCATTGCCGTCCACCTTCACAACCCGGCCGGCAACGTCAATGTGCAACCCGGGAAATTGCAACTGTTCACCTGTTTCACGACCTCCGTTTGCCCGGCGCAGCAGGGCTTTTACACGCATAACCAGTTCCCGAGGGCTGAACGGCTTGACAACATAATCATCTGCGCCCAACTCAAAACCGAGCAAACGGTCCATCTCCTCCCCCCGGGCCGTAAGCATGATAATGGGCAGATCCATTCTCCGCCGGACCTCTCTGGCAACACTCCAGCCGTCTCCGTCGGGCATCATGAGATCCAGGATCAACAGATCAAATTTGCTCCGGCGCAATTTATCCAACGCCTCACGGCCGCAAGCCGCCTCCTCTACCTCTATTTTTTCTTTTTCTAAATATAAGCGCACCAGTTGCCGCACACCGGCTTCGTCATCCACAACCAAAACACTTACACCCTGCATTTCTACACCTCCCCCAGTGCCCGAGTATAAGGGCCAGAGACTATGAACACGCTAGACCCAGATTTACGTGTTTATTCACCGCTTCCTCCCCCAAAGGTTGTAATATCTCCAGGATCACCTGTTGCAGGGATACCCATATGGGGTATCCCTGACGCAACTAGTATAAGATATATAGTCGAGTTTGTCTATTATTTTTATAGGGTAATCTCTAAATTTATCACCTCAGCTCCTTGATTTAAAAAAAGAAGCCGTCTGCGGCGACTTTAAAAATGTCCCGTAACGGCCTGAAACCGCAATTTTCGAAATGCTATCTCATTTCCTCTTCCCGAAAGAGTTCGGTGCTCAGATAGCGCTCGCCCGTATCCGGCAGGATCACGACGATCATTTTCCCGCGGTTCTCCGGCCGCTTCGCCACCTGCTGCGCGGCGTAGGCCGCCGCTCCCGCCGAGATCCCGACCAGCAGTCCCAATCCCCGTGCCAGAAGCCGGCTGGTCCTGAACGCATCCTCGGCCGTAACCGGAATGATCTCATCAACAAGGGACAGGTTGAGAACCTCGGGAACAAAACCGGCACCGATGCCCTGAATCTTGTGGGGACCCGGCCTGCCTCCCGATAACACCGGGGAGTCGGAGGGTTCCACGGCAATAATCTTCAAGGTATCCTTGCGCGGCTTGAGTTCCTCGGCGATCCCCGTAATGGTCCCGCCGGTGCCGACACCGCCAACGACGATATCCACCCTGCCTTCCGTGTCGTCCCAGATCTCCCGGGCCGTCGTTGCCCGATGCACGGCGGGGTTGGCCGGGTTTTTGAACTGCTGGGGAATAAACGAATTCGGAATCTCTGCGGCCAGTTCCTCCGCCTTGTTGACGGCGCCTCTCATTCCTTCGGAGCCGGGTGTCAATACCAGTTCGGCGCCGTAGGCCTTGAG
Source organism: Syntrophomonadaceae bacterium (assembly GCA_012840385.1). Classification (GTDB taxonomy): domain Bacteria; phylum Bacillota; class DSM-12270; order Thermacetogeniales; family Thermacetogeniaceae; genus DULK01. The sequence goes on along the minus strand of DULK01000102.1, from coordinate 4,800 downwards.
GAGGTTGCGGCGCTCAATGCTCATGGTCTCCGGCATGGTCAGGATCAGGCGGTACCCCCTGGCGGCGCAGACAAAGGCCAGGGCGATCCCGGTGTTGCCGCTGGTGGGCTCAATGATGACGGTATCCTGATTGATCAGCCCCTTTTCCTCGGCATCCTTGATCATGGCGTAGCCGATCCTGTCTTTCACACTGCCGGCAGGATTGAAATACTCGAGCTTCCCCAGGATGTCGGCGCCAGTCCCTTGGGCCAGGGGCTTCAAACGCAAGAGGGGAGTCCCCCCGATCAGTTCCGTGAGGTTATCATAAACCCGCATCAACTATCCCTCCGTTATTTCCAAGGAAAGCATAGTTCATCACTATGTTTTCTTGTGTTTTGTTTATTATACTTTCCCGGATCGGGGTTGTCAACAGCTATTAACAAATATTCCCCGGACAGCGATTACAGCCGGGGAATATGGCATCATTAGTTCGGCTTGGTTTGTCTATTTTTTGTGCCTGATCGCTGCCTGGGCGGCGGCCAGACGGGCAACGGGAACCCGGTACGGCGAGCAGCTCACGTAGTCAAGCCCGATCATATGGCAGAACTCGATGGAGCTGGGTTCCCCACCATGCTCGCCGCAGATACCGATCTTCAGCCTGGGATTGACGGAGCGCCCGAGCTCAACCCCCATCTTGACCAGCTTCCCGACCCCATCCCGGTCCAGGACGGCAAAAGGATTGTCGGCAAGGATCTTTTTCTCCAGATATTGAGGTATAAACTTTCCTTCTGCATCGTCCCGGCTGAAGCCGAAGGTGGTCTGGGTCAGGTCGTTGGTACCGAAGGAGTAGAAGTCGGCCACCTTGCCGATCTGGTCGGAGACCAGACAGGCCCGTGGGAGCTCGATCATGGTGCCGATGGGTATGTCCAGCTTCACTCCCGACTCCTGTTCCACCGCCCCGATGACTTCCTCGGTTAACTCCCTCATAAGCTTCATTTCATCGTAAGACATGGTGAGAGGAATCATGATTTCCGGCTTCGGATGATAGCCTTCTTTAAGCAGCTGAACCACGGCCTGGACAATAGCCCGCACCTGCATGGCGTATATGGCAGGGGTGGTCACTCCGAGCCGGCAACCCCTGTGCCCGAGCATGGGGTTAAACTCATGCAACGCCCGGGCTTTCCGCAGAAGGGCCTCTTTTTGAGCTATTTCGTCCGGGTCACCTCCGGTCAGCTTTAACCGGGTGATCTCGACAGACAGCTCTTCCGTGTTCGGGAGGAACTCGTGCAGGGGCGGGTCAAGCAGACGGATGGTTACGGTCAACCCGTCCATCTCCTTCAAGATCTCGTAAAAGTCCCCCTGCTGCATGGGAAGGAGCTTCTCCAGAGCGGCGTCCCGCTCCTGGTCGGTCTCGGCCAGGATCATGGTCTGAACGATAGGCAGACGGTCCTGTGCCATGAACATATGCTCGGTGCGGCAGAGGCCAACCCCTTCTGCCCCGAACTGTCTTGCCCTGCGGGCATCCAGGGGAGTATCGGCGTTAGCCCGCACACCCAGAACCCGGATTTCATCCGCCCACTCCAGAAGGGTGCGGAGTTCCTCGCCCAGTTCCGGCTCGATAAGAGGCACAGCCCCCAGAATTACCTGTCCGGTGCTCCCGTCTATGGAGATCAGGTCTCCCTCTTTGACCTCGATATCCCCAACCGTCATTTTTCTGGCTTCGTAGTCTATGCGCAGGGCTTCACAGCCGCAGACGCAGGGCTTGCCCATACCCCGGGCTACCACGGCGGCGTGGCTGGTCATACCACCGCGGCTGGTCAAAACGCCCTGGGCGGCGACCACCCCGTGGATATCGTCGGGGGTGGTTTCCGTCCGGATCAGGATAACCTTCTCTCCGCTCTGCCCCTTCTTTTCCGCTTCATCGGCATCAAAGACGGCAGCACCGGATGCCGCGCCCGGGGAGGCAGGAAGGCCTTTGGCGATTACGTTCAACTTCGCCTTGGGGTCAAGGCGGCGGTGCAGGAGTTGATCAAGCTGTGTGGGGTCAACCCGTTCTACGGCCTCTTCCCTGGTAATCAACCCCTCTTTGACCATATCCACCGCGGCCTTGACGGCGGCGGCGGCGGTTCGCTTGGCGCTTCTGGTCTGGAGCATATACAGTTTGCCCCGTTCGATGGTGAACTCCAGATCCTGCATGTCCCTATAGTGTTTTTCCAGGAGTCTGCTGATCTCTTCGAACTGCCGGTAGGTCTCCGGCATCTCATCTTTAAGCCTGGCTATCGGGTAAGGTGTCCTGATCCCGGCCACCACGTCTTCACCCTGAGCGTTCATCAGGTATTCGCCGTAGAGGACGTTCTCCCCGGTTGCCGGGTCGCGGGTGAAGGCCACCCCTGTCCCGCTGTTTTCACCCATGTTGCCAAAGACCATGGTCTGAACATTCACCGCGGTTCCCAGATCGTCCGGGATCTGGTTGATCTTACGGTAAACGATGGCCCGCGGATTGTTCCAGGACTCAAAAACTGCCTTGACGGCAAGCATCAGTTGGGTCATCGGTTCCTGCGGGAACTCCTCGCCGGTCATCGTTTTGACGATCTGCTTATACTCGTCGATGATCCCCTTTAACAAACCGGCCCCCAGCTGATAATCGTACTGAAAATTATGACGCTGCTTCTCTCTTTCCAGGACCTCTTCAAATCTGTTGATTTCGATGCCCAGCACGATATCGCTGAACATCTGGATAAAACGGCGATAGCAATCAAGCGCAAATCGCTCGTCACTGGTCGCAGCGGCCAGGCCCTGGACGGTCCGGTCGTTGAGACCAAGGTTCAAGACGGTATCCATCATACCGGGCATGGAAACCTTGGCGCCGGAACGCACCGAAACCAGGAGCGGATTGTGGAGATCACCGAATTTTTTCCCGACCTTTTTTTCAAGGGCAGATAAAGCATCCCTGATCTGCTCCTCCAGACCCGGCGGAAATTTTTTGTCATTTGCGCTGTAATAGTTACAGGCTTCGGTGGTGATGGTAAAACCGGGTGGTACCGGGAGCCCCAAATTGGTCATTTCCGCCAGACCGGCTCCTTTCCCTCCCAGCAAATCCCTCATCCCGGCGTTTCCCTCTTCAAAGAGGTAAACATACTTCTTACCTGACATCTTATCTGACATCTCGCTCCCCCTTATAATAAATTTCCAATACTTTGCTGGCAGTCTCTTCCACTGCCTTGTTGGTAACATCAATGACCGGACAGCCCAGTTGGGCCATCAAGCGGTCAGCATAGGCGATCTCTTTTTGAATTCTTTCCAGGCTGGCATACTCGGCATCGGTGGTCAGTCCCAGTGCCTTCAGACGCTCCTGGCGAATCTGGTTGAGCGGCTGTGGTTTGATGGTTAAGCCGATAATTTTACGCTTCGGAATCTTAAAGAGTTCGGCGGGAGGCGCCACCTCCGGCACCAGGGGAACATTTGCAGCCTTGATCCGCTTATGGGCAAGGTACATGCAAACCGGGGTCTTTGAGGTGCGCGAAACACCGATGAGAACTATATCGGCATGCAGGAGGCCGCGGGCGTCCTTGCCGTCATCGTACTTGATGGCAAACTCGATGGCTTCGATTCTGCGGAAATACTGGTCATCGAGGCGGTGGAGAAGTCCGGGCAACAGCTTTGGAGAAGTACCGGTGGTCTGCTCCAACGCCTGCATCAAGGGTCCGAGAACATCCACCGTGGGTATATTATGGGGGCGCGCCAGGTTTTCCAGTTCCTCTTTTAAACCGGGGATGACCAGGGTGTAGGCGATGATTCCTTTGACGCTTTTAGCCTCTTCCACAACATCGGCCAGCATACTCTTATCGCTGACATAAGGGATCCGCCGGATCTCGAACCTTCCCGAATTGAACTGACTGGCTGCGGCCCGCGCTACGAATTCTGCTGTTTCTCCCAGGGAATCAGATACTATGAAAATTACCGGATCACTCATGATCTTGACAACCCCTCTCGTAATTCTTACTGATCTCATCTTCCAGCTCCACAAATAACCTGGCCACAGTCGTCTTTGTAAACCGCCCGGTGACCCGGTAGCGCTCCCTCCCCTTATCGTCCGTCACCAATTCGACAACAGGGAGTGAATCGACGGCATGTTCCACAAGCTTGGATACCGCCTCAAAAACGGATTCGTCACCGGTAACGGTTATTACGTTTGGAACACGGGTCATTACCACTCGGACCGGGATTTTGTGGAGATCACCCTGTCCCAGGGCCACCTTGAGAAGATCCTTGCGGGAGACGACACCTTCCAGGTAGCCTTCTTCAGAAACCACGAACAGAGTTCCCACATCTTCTGTAAAAAGGGCGACAATGCTGTCGTAAACGGAGGTGTTTCCTTGCACAACAACCGGCACACCCTTAACCTGCTCAACTTTTAAACGGCGGATCTCCTCAACGGCCAGTGTACGAGGGGTCTTCCCGCTGTAGAAATAACCGACCCGCGGGCGCGCGTCGATCAGCCCTGCCATGGTTAGAACGGTCAGATCAGGCCGCAGGGTAGCGCGCCGTACATTCAGCATGGCGGCAATTTGCTCACCGGTTATGGGAGCATTTTCTTTTATGATTTCGATGATCTGTTCCTGGCGTGGTGTGAGTTCGATGGGGAAAACCCTCTTTCAGACTATTTATCCTTTCTGCCCTTGAAAATATGTTTTTTGGTTATCCTTGCAGGCGCAGCGACCTACGGAGGTTGTTACTCGCCCTTGACGAAGGAGCAGCTAACGGCAGCCGAACTGAGGCATGGATGCCGAAGTAGCCGACTCCGCTGCAAGGATGCAGCGT
>DULK01000101.1 GCA_012840385.1 Syntrophomonadaceae bacterium | reverse complement strand
TTCCTCCCGGCAATCCCTATTCCCCAGGAGCCGGATGGTCATCAGTGGATATTTCGCCATCTCCTGGCAATTTCCTGCGTGAACGAGCAAATGGTTACTCACCAAATCCGGGAAGCGGTGGCGGTGCCGTCGCAATTCCAGGAGATGAAGGGAATTCCCATGAGCAGGTTCCCGCATGGTCAAATAAGTTTTATTGTTTTCCTTGATTACGTAATATCAAAAGGGCTGCCACTATCCCTGCCAGGCCACATCCTAAAATCGCAAAAGCCGGAAAGTACGTCATATAGTAACCAAGCCATCCGTAGATTGCTTCTCGTAAAGGAATAACCGTAAATGCTAGGAGACCGTTGCAAATAACCTTATTTTCATCTCACTCCGTTGGGCTTGAAAAAATTGCGTCAGACGCAAATGCATACATAAACCCCATAATAACCGGCTCAAGTCAAGAGAAGATCCTTTTACGTTCTCCTCCTCTACAATTTGCAGTTACATGTGCAGACTACCCCCTATGCAGCTAAAGGAGGTGGTGTGGCAGCTGCCAGAGCTGCTTTTTCCTGTGCTTTTTGGATGAGCAACTTCCAGTAACGTTTGAAGTTCACCACGGCGCCGGTTGATGTGCGCCTGGAGAGTGATTTTGGCCAGACCGATGTAGCGAGCCTTCCGGAGACTAGTAGAAGCTTGTCTTTGGGAACAAGTGGTTTATTTTCCCAAGACTGAAGAATTTCTATGTCTGTAAATTTCATTTGTCTCCTTTGGTGGCCCATCATGCTAAATTATCACCCCATATCTAAGTTTATCTTTAGTATTCTACCTATTCCTGGTTGATTCCTGCCACCTGGAATATTTTTTCGGTTTCTGTTGGCTTCTTTGGCATGATGTTGTAGGGGTTTTGCAACGGTCTCCTAGAAAGTCAATTAACGCTCCCAACAGTACCCCCAATAACCCACACGATAGTACCCAATAAATTTTTGCGCAAGGTCTATGCCTCCCGTCTATGCCTCCCAGCAGGAGTGGAGTAGGGTAATTAACCCCGCCTCCTAAGCGTTATCCAACAGCTTTCCGATCACCGTGTTCAGCTCAACGGCTTTAACCCGGAGCATATTCAAGTTTGCTTCAACTTCGATGAGGTAAAAGTTCGCAAACCGTACCCGGGACTTATAGACTTATTATTCAAAGGGTAAATTGCAGAGGCATTTGTGCTCTTGGGATATTCGGCATAGGCAACCAAGGTCTTGGCATTGGGGAAACGAGTGATATTGCCCACCTCACCGATGATGGCAGCTGCAAGCACCGGGCCGATGACGGGGATCATCTCCAGGACGTGGCGGTAGGGGATATCAATGCCTGGTCTCAGTTCCTCCATAACCTGGTCGACCGCATCCTCAACTACAGAAACCTGTTCCTCGATAAACTCGATCTGCTCCACCAGCAGGCGCAACTGCAGCGTGGTGGTGTGCGGATGAAGGAGAATCAACATTTCAATGGCGTGCTAAGTATTGGTATGTGTTATAATTACTGTTTTTGTCTTTCCGTCCCAATCTACATCAGCACCGAAAACGTGGGCTAAAAACCTGATGGGGACAAAAATTCGACCATTGTTACAGATTGCCGGGACGCCCATCTCCATCATTTTACGGTCAATAACTGCCTTTGTTCCTTTTGTCCGAAGAGTTAAGGTCATATCTTGATATGTTATAACGACACTTTCAGTTTTCTTATACCAGTTGACTGTTGCTCCAAAGGCTTCAGACAGATCCCGAACTGGTACCAGTACCCTTCCCCCTGAAATTATCGGAGTCCTCTCGAATTGGATTAATACCCAGTTTAAACTAACATTGGCGCCATTTGAATCAGAACCGCAAGACCACTTCTCTCCAGGAACGGTATTAAATGACATTCTTTCCCCCGTCCTGTAGTCAAAACAGCAATAGATCTGCTTACCATCTTGTTCTGCCATTACCTGCCATTTTGCTCGGTTATTGTTACCCCAGGGGGCAAGGAGAATTTTTTGAATATAAACACTGCATATCCCTAAATCAAGTAGGGGTTGCTGAACAGCCCACTGGTTTTTTAACGATGTTGTTTATGTCTATTCCGTAAATGCTATATGCCTCTTCAAAAACATAAGCAAAAAACGATAAAAAAGAACTCGGAGCCTGCGCTCCAAATTCATAACCAGGAACTGCAACACGATTACACTCTCAGCTGTCTCTTTCAGACGCGCCATG
>DULK01000100.1 GCA_012840385.1 Syntrophomonadaceae bacterium | reverse complement strand
TTCCTCCCGGCAATCCCTATTCCCCAGGAGCCGGATGGTCATCAGTGGATATTTCGCCATCTCCTGGCAATTTCCTGCGTGAACGAGCAAATGGTTACTCACCAAATCCGGGAAGCGGTGGCGGTGCTGGCGCAAATCCAGGAGATGAAGGGAATTCCCATGAACATCAGGCGGGTGAAAAACCCGGTGGGCAAAGAACCGGGGCAGGAAGAAAAGAGGGAGGCACTGGCCGGGCTGCAAGCACAGTAATGAGTCAGGAAATCAACAGTTGAAGTTTGGCCTGAACTTCTGCTATCACCCCTGCCGGGACCTTGCAGGCAAATTGTGCATCCCGTGCCCGCCAGTCAAGACTTTTTACCTGGTCTGCCAGGATCACTCCTGTAATCTTTAAACCGGCAGGTATGTCTACTTCAAAAGGATAGCCCTTCGCCTTTGTTGTAACGGGGCAGAAAAGGGCCAGCCCCACCTTACCGTTATAAAGCTGCGGGGAGATTACCAGCGCCGGCCGCCTTCCGGCTTGCTCATGTCCTGCCTGAGGATCGAACCGGAGCCAGACAAGATCGCCGCGTTCAGGAATATAGGTTTCCACCTCGTTTACCATATTTCCCGCCCAACCCGAGGTCCTGTATCTACTTCGCCGTGAATATTATCAGGTGTAACCTGGGACAGCAATTGTTCCAGGCTGTAACGTTTGCGGCGGATAATAATTGCGTCATCCTTTGCCTCTAAATCAACCGGTGTGCCTTCTTTAAGGCCGATTTTTTGGGCCAGCGCTAAAGGGATGCGAATCCCCAAACTATTGCCCCACTTTTGCACATGAGGTTGCATGACGATTTTCACCCCTTCCTTGTTTATACATAGTATATACCTTAGATGTCATTAATACAAGTGTATAAATGCCCCTGCGGGTTTTTATAATTACCTTGGGATCTTGCCATTCTACGGTTGCACCTAGAGACTCTCCTATTGTTTCTTTAAGACCCTTGGTGGAGGAAGATATCCGGGAGGGCCCTGCAGCATTCATGAGTAAAACCTGTCCCCTTTAATAAAAAAGAATCAGAAAGGCAATGGATAAAACTCCGCTGGGGGTAAAGGCTTAATCTCCTGATCTGATACAGCATACCTGTTCGGCTTCATTCAGAAACGCTTCGAAGATGGACAGCGCCCGTTTTCCTATGGCCGGGTCCAGGCCAACCAGGTTACCGGCTTCGTCATAATAGATTTCCCGAAGCCTTTTCTGCCTGTAACGCAGCAATCCCAATTTCGGAGCGATCAAAGGCACGTGCTTCATTAAAGACTCCCTGCAGTTGTCATAGACAACTGCCGTGTCCACGATGTCCCTGACCTTGAGAGCCTCGGACCGGTAAAAAAGTTTTTTGAGCACTATCTCCTCAGGGATTTCTACCTGTATATCTTTCCCTGCAACATGCATTACTTTGAAGTAGTCACCGGGGATCAGGTGAGGGGTGACAATAAAATCGATCTCTCCTTCTCCGAACCGCAGCTTCAAGAACGACGAACCTTCCACGTAATCGTCTGTCAGCCTCTCTACCTTCCTGTTCAGGCGAGGGGTGATCAGGGTCAGCATCTGGGCGTCGCTGAAGAAGATATCAACGTCCCTGCTTTCCCGATGACGAAAGATGAGTGCCAGGGCGGTACCTCCACCGAAAGTCCATTCGCTATCCTTTATCTCCGACGCTTTCAAAACAAAAAAAGCTTTCTTGAGGAGTTCAACCCACATGGCCAAATATCTCCTCCAGTTCCGGGTTCGGGTAATATTTTTTAACAAAAAGCTTGTAGTATGCGAAAAAATCTGCATCTGAGATGCCGTATTCTGTTATAAACGTGACGATATCCTGTAAAGAAACATCTGTATACAGGTTAAATATTTGAACACTGTACTTTTTATCAAACTTCCGTTCTTTGATCAGTTTGGCCAGGCTCTGCTCGCTTAAATAATTGGCCGCCTGGGCATTTATGGTTGTTTCCAGCAAGGTAGCCACGCCCTTTTTTCGGTTATATTATTTCCTAATTCCATTTTATAGTAAATACCGGGGCGGGTGAAGTCAATAAGGTTGTTTCAGCGATCTCCCAATTATTCGTTGCAAGGCCAAAACCCTGCTTGGCGACAAGTCGCGGATCAAATCCAGCAACAAACGGGGCGGCAGATGAAAGGCAAAAGGGCGTGTTTCACTCGTGAATAAACCGAAAATGGCAGGTTATCTTGCCCGGCCGGCGTGATGCAGGAGATAGTACCCGGAAAAAACCAGCAGCCCCAGCACCGCCGTTAGCACCATGCCGTGATAGACCTTAGCCCTTGCCAAAACAATTCACCAAACTTTTCATAGGATCTCTGGATCTTTCAGCTTTCATATAATTCTTACCCCTTTGAGAACCGAAAGCTTACACATCAAAGTTCTCGGGAAGATGTCGAAGTTGGGTTAAAATCGACATGCCTAAAATTTTCTAGATTTTAAACCAAATTACGCTCTCAACCGTCTATTTATAAATCAAATACTTAATCAGCACTTGGGCCTGAACTTGCCGACAGAACATGTGTATATTAGTATCGAAATTAGGACAGGCGAAGCGAGGATGACAGGTCGGGATGTGAGTACAGACACCTCTCGACTTGCGATGGAATAGATTTGAAACGAGGCCAAACGCGGCGTTTGACAGGAGCAGTTCGCAACTTGTTACGCAGCATCCCAGAGCTGTTCCGAAGGGAGCCGTCGTCCTGTCCGGCCCGGCACTCAAAGATACTTAATCAGTTAAAAGCAATTTATTTCATAAATATATTCTGTTGCTAGCTCGGCTACCTTAGCGCCCGTATTGAGTGCCGGGGAGTCGAGCGGTAGACC
>DULK01000099.1 GCA_012840385.1 Syntrophomonadaceae bacterium | reverse complement strand
TCCTCTGTAAACTTCATCTCGGGACAGGGAAGGTTACCTTCACCAGAACTCTGGGGCATAACCACTTTTATATTTCGCTTGACAAACCAATCTGTAAGAATCCGGAGAAACTTACCGGCCCGGGTTTTCTTAAAATTTACTATCAGGCCTACCCGTTCCATCTTAAGCCTCCCAACTTTGGCTGATTACTGTTACGTATGCCCGTCCAGCAAGGCTTCGTGAGCGGCTGCTACAACACACCGGACTTCCTCGGGGAAAAGCTCTGCGGTAAACCCGCCACCCCCTGTTGTCATCCATCAAAAAAAATTCCAGATTCCCGTCTGCTCCTAAAGCGGTGAATAGGTCAACCCCTTTATATGCTCTTTCTCGTCCGGAACCTGCCTTCAACCCGGTTGCGGGACTTGTGCCCCTCCAGTAGGCCTCCATCTTGTCTTAATGTGGAAAACTGTTTGCGACGTCCTGTGAGGATTTTGTGGACGTAAGACCGGTGCCCAACATCCCAGATGATCTTGTCGCCAGGTGAGTTAAGAACAAGGCATTTTTTTTGCCAAAGTTCGCTGTAAGGTATTGTATTCTGCCTCAGCCTGATCTTCATCAATAAACCATAAAATCCCCTCTTCTGGCGTCTCTTTGTTATATGTATGTATTAAACCGTTAGTCAAAACCCCTTTGCCCCAAGCTACAAAAAACTGCGCCAGGGAATTGGTCATTTTAACCCCCGTGCCAAAATAAACTGGAATACCATTAACATCAGTTTTCTTAATGATATTGGCTCGGGCTGTGCCGCAAGGATTTTTCAATGGTTCTTCTCCTTTCATTCTGCTCATTATGACAGCCCAGGGTAATAAGGTTGCTTTCCCAGTAATCTCCTTCGATCCGTGACATGTCATGAATATAGTGATTTACGACTAGCGCTGCCGACAGTTTTCATTCAACACTGCCTTTATCATATACCGTGTATTCAGCCGAAAGGCATTGAGTGGTTGTTCCATTCTGAATTCTTCATCTTGGAATGCATTCTCGTATTCTAATAATATCCGTTCTTCTCCGTAACCCAAATTAAATAAGTGAAGAATAAAGTCTCTACTCTCTCTCGCCGCCAGAATACATTTTTCCCAATATTGAAGCGCATCGATCTTATTCACCAGACCAAAATGAGGAGAAATAATGAACTTGGGATTAATTTCTCTACATTTGTTAATAGAATCAATCGATTTCGAATAACTTATTAAAAAGGCAGGGTAAACCTTTCCTGACTGGCTCATAACTCCTGTTGATTCACTTGCAAATAAAACTTCGTTATTCACTAAAAACGATAACGTACACCTTGTATGTCCCGGTGTTTCCAACACTTGAATGCTCAAACCACCTAAATCAACAATATCTCCATCTGAGATAACGGTATCTATCTTCATCATCTCATCGTTATATTCTTTAAAAAGGCCTCTACCATAAATCTCTGCAGCCTGTACGCTGAGTTCTTTGATTGTTTTCAGGGCGTTGTATCGATTTAGAATATATTTATCATGTTCCGAACCGCATATTTTAATGTCCGGCCATTGCTCCCTCAAATATGGAACCGCACCGATATGGTCATAATGCGAATGGCTGACAAGGACATAATCTAACGCTCTTGTATTCAGCACTCGTTTTATATTGCTTATAAGATTAGACGCACAATATGCCATGCCGCAATCAATTAACGCTGCTTTTTTATCTCCTAATATTAAAAAGGAGGTGCCCCCTTTTCCGCCTGTGACATTAACAATATTATCCATTCATTTGATCACCTTCATTTGAGCAAAATATAAATAATCTACTGGAACAAATATTTCATTAGTGACTATATCTCTATTTTCTTACCTACTATGTACATCGTGAATCTGCATTTGGCAAGCAACTGTTCATTTTCATCCCTTATGCTCACATCATAGACGCCTATTTTCCTGCCACGACTTACTTCCTTCGCAATAGCTTTTATTTTTCCACAGATACCGGGTTTTATATAAGTTACACTGGCATCCAAAGTAACAGACGTTATGCCATAAGACATCGAGGCTGCCCCTGCGGCAGTATCTGCCAATGTATAAAAAACACCGCCATGAAGCGAACCCATATTATTAAGGCTACTTTCTTCAATCGTTGTTTCAACTTCAGCATATCCCCTGTCAATTTTCACCACTGTTATTCCATTACTTCTGCTAAAATTACTTTTCCGGTTAAAATAATCTTTGAATTTTTCATAGTCCATATTCAAAATCCTCTCTGAACCACTTATATTTCTAATGCACCGATAGTGCGCAAAATTATCTTCTACCTTTTCGTCGCTTTTCATCGTTAAATATCTAAATTCTGCACTACCCTCTATCAGATGTACAGTGCAGAATTCAAAAAGTCCGATGCCAAACATTTTATTCGCTTTTAAATAGTAATTAAACCAAGCCCTTAATTGTTCTCCGAGGGTTGCACGGGAAAGAGCAAGAATTCTCTTGAATATGTAAAGACCTTTGCCTTCTAAGTTCTAACTCTTGTTTAAATTGTATATGTATCTCTATACATGGATCTAATGCATATTTATTTAGGTTTCATGAACTTTTATAGACATTGTCTATAAATAGGACTTGGTGAACAGCAAAATATTCCAGGAATCACGCACCCCACCATAACTAATTAAGACATATCTTTTGAAAGGATGGATATACCTTAGAGATTAAAAAATCGTGCCTTGACAAGGGGGCCACCTCGAAGCTGCCGGTCGCAATTCTTAACTTGGGAGGTAACCGACAGCTTCGAGTGCCAATCTTTTAGGTTTGGCTATATTTTATTTGTTTCGAGACGCTTATTATACGCCATTTTTATGCCAAGAACAATTTTTTCGTCAAAATCTTACCGGGAAAAGTCATATAATGCCGGATAAACCGCTGTTGTCGGCTCGAATAGCGGGCCGTCTCTTGTCGTCAGATCTCTTCCCGGTTTCTGCTTGTCTTCAGCTGGGATTTCCTCGAACCGGACGGCAGGGAGAACGGTGTTTAATGCTCCGGCCAGATCCAGAATTAAATCCGTATTGTCTTTTCCGGCAAGAGGAGGCTGCACCATACCGCGTTTCCTGAACTGCCCCCCGGGGAAAAGATAATGTCCGGCGCTCTCCAGCGGGGTGGTTCCTGGCAGTACAATACCGGCAATCTCTGCCGTCGGCGTCAGCCGGGGAGTTACCGCTACCAGCAGTTCCAGTCCTTCCAGATCGGAGGGCTTGCAGATACCCGTCCCTACCGGGTCCTCTCCGAAGATGAAGAGCCCGCGGCAGGTCCCCCTCCGGATATCAGCAAGGACATCTGCAAAGGCCATCCTGATCCCAAGCCTCCAGAGTCCGGCGGCGTTTCCGCCGGGGCTTACAACAAAGAGGCCGTTCCCGTGAGATCCCGTTTTGCCAGTAACCAGAGCAAGATCGCTCAGCAGTTGGGTGCCACTTTCCGATACTGTGTAACCGTCAATGAGGATGATGGCTTTTCCGGCCGCAGCATAGAGATCTGCCACCTTCTTAGCCTCTACGGATGGTTCCACACCGCATAAAACTTCTTGCAAGCCGCCATCAAGAGGGTACCCTTTCTCCACAACTGCAGCCAGCACCTCCTTCAAGAACCTGGTGCTGTTAAAGGGAACCACCTTAAAATCTGCCAGGTCGTCGGCAAGGGTAGGTTCCCCGGAGAGGATGACAAGTTTCACCCCGCGGCGCGCTGCCTCTCGCGCCCTGACGGCTGTAACCTGGCATTCCGCGAAGGAGCCGACCATCAGGACGAGGTCTGTAGCCAGGATCTCTTCCCATTTCTCTACAGTAGAATACCCTGCCAGGTTGCGGGTCAATGAGCCCAGCCTCTTCGTTCCAAGGGCGAGACGCCCAAAATTCGCCGCCGCAGATGCCTCCTCAAGAGTGTAGGACGGAGATACAAGCACAGCCAAAGCATCCTCCTGTGCACGTGCCCTGATGCGCTCCACACCGCTCGCCATGCAGGTGAGGGCCTCCTGCCAGGATATTTCTTCCAGTTTGCCATTGACCCGCACCAGCGGTTCTTTCAGGCGGTCGCGGTTGAAGCAGGTAAATCCGAAACGCCCCTTCCAGCAGAGCAGACCGTTGCCCCCGGGCAGTGCACGCCCTACCAGCCCGCCACGCACATTGTAAACCTGCTCGCATCCCATGCTGCAGAAGGAGCAGAGGGACTGCTTCTCATCCATTACAAGAGGCACCTGTTTGTCAATCGCAAGGCGCTCCACCAGGGCGCCGGTGGGACAAACGGCAACACACTGGCCGCAGGAGAGGCACTTCGTCTCGGCCAGGGGGAGCCCGCACTCCGGCTTGATAACGGTATCAAATCCCCGGTTAACAAGCCCCAGCACCCCTGAGCCCATTACTTCGTCGCAAATCCGGACACATAAACCGCAGAGAATACACTTTTCCGAATTTCTCTCGATAAAGGTGTGCCTGTCGTGAAATTCTTCCCGGTGTTTGGCGCCTTCCAGGCGAGCCGGCTGCGCCCCGTACTCACCGGCGTAGGCCGCAAGCTTGCACTCGAAGTAGTCCAGACAGCCGCATTCCAGGCAGCGTTTGGCCTCGGTGACGGCATCCTTTTCCGATAACCCCTTATTGACCTCCCGGAAGTTTGTCTTGCGTTCGGGTACACTCAACCGCGACATAGCCGCCCGGGGGATGCGCTCCTGTTCGGCAAAATCCTCTGTTGTAAGATCCTCACGGGTCACCGCAAAGATCTCCCGCGGGGCCTCAAGTTTGCCCGCCAAGTAGCTGTTGATGGCCGCGGCCGCCCGTTGCCCCTGGGCAACCGCCTCGATGGCAATGCCGGGTCCGGTTACAGCATCCCCGCCGGCAAAAACACCGGGGATGTTTGTCTGGAGCGTCGCGGGATCCACTGCAATAGTCCCTTTTTGTGTAAGTTCAAGGCCATCAAGTCCGGCTGCCGTTACCTGCTGGCCGATGGCACTGATTACCGTTTCCACAGGGATCTCTACCTCCACCCCGGGGATAGGTACAGGACGGCGCCGTCCGCTGGCATCAGGGTCGCCCAGCTGCATCCTCTGGAGCCTTAGTGCCCTCACCTTCCCACGGCCATCCCCGAGCACCTCCAGGGGGGACACCAGGAACCTGAATTCTACACCCTCTTCCATAGCTTCCTGAACCTCAATGTCTTCGGCGGGCATCTCCGCCCTGGTCCTCCGGTAAAGCACCATGACCTGTCCCGCTCCCAGCCTGACGGCGGTGCGGGCGGCGTCCATAGCGGTGTTGCCGCCTCCGACAACAACAACCCGCTCCCCGATGCGGGTACCGGAGTGCATGGCCACTTTCCTCAGGAAGTCGATCCCACCAACCACCCCTTCCAGGTCTTCCCCCGGACAGCCCAGAGCGGAGCTCTTCCATGCTCCAATTCCGATAAACACGGCATCGTAATTCTTCTTCAAGTAATCCAGGCTTATATCTCGGCCGATTTTTGTATTGGTAACGATCCTGACACCCAAGCTGGTGATCAGTTTAATCTCTTCATCAAGGATCTCTTTAGGCAAACGGTACTGAGGGATGCCGTAGCGGAGCATCCCGCCGGGCTTGGGCATGGCTTCAAAGATGGTCAACTCATGTCCTTCCCTGGCAAGGAAGTACGCTGCGGTCAGTCCTGCGGGGCCCGACCCGACTATGGCCACCTTTTTCCCTGTAGGCGGTTTCACTTCAGGGAGGTAGGGATTCCCGCTTTTCAGATCCCAGTCACCCACAAAAGCCTTCAAAGCGGCAATGGCCACCGGCTCCTCGACCAACTGTCTGCGGCATGCAGCCTCACAGGGGTGCGGGCAAATACGCCCGATGCTGGCAGGCAGGGGAAGCTTCTCCTTGATGAGAGCAACCGCATCTCTGTACCTGCCGTTGGCGATCAATCCTACATACCCCTGGCAGTCCGTTTTTGCCGGGCAAGAGAGCATGCAGGGAGGCCGGCAGTCCCCTCTGTGATCTGACAGGAGGAGTTCCAGGGTCGTCTTGCGGGATGCCCTGATGCGCGGGGAATCGGTGGTAACCACCATCCCGGAAGCGATCTCCGTGGCACAGGCCCTGAAGAGCTTCGGGCTCCCTTCTATCTCCACCACACACAACCCACAACCGCCATATGGACTCAGTCGCTCGTCAAAACACAGGGTCGGAATCTCAATATTGTTCCTCCTGGCTACCTCCAGGATGGTTTGTCCCGTAAAACCGGTTACCTCATGGCCATCTATATTCAATGTAAGTTTTTTCATCCTCTTTTCCCCCTACTCCACAATGACAGCTTTGTACCTGGAAGGACATGTTTCCAAACAGGTGCCACATTTAATGCATTGGCTCTGGTTGATGACATGGGGCTCCTTCTTCTTACCGGAGATGCACCTCACAGGGCATTTCCTTGCACAGGAACCGCAGCCCCTGCACCGCTCCGGATCGATCCGGTAGGTGATCAGAGCGCGGCACTGTTGAGCCGGGCACCGATGGTCCCGGATGTGTGCCTCATACTCCTCCCGGAAGTAGCGGATGGTGGTCAGGACAGGGTTGGGAGCACTCTGGCCGAGACCGCAGAGGGAGCCTTCTTTGACCAAGTTGGCAATTTCTTCGAGTAGCTCGATATCCCCTTCCCTTCCTTTCCCGTTGACGATCCGCTCCAGGATCTCCAGCATCCGTTTGGTACCGATGCGGCATTGCACACACTTGCCACAGGATTCCTTCTGGGTGAAGTCCAGGAAAAAGCGGGCGATATCCACCATACAGGTAGTGTCGTCCATTACTACCATACCGCCGGACCCCATAATCGCTCCGGTTGCCATGATGGATTCGTAATCCACAGGAGTATCCAGCAGGTGTTCCGGGATACAGCCTCCAGAGGGGCCTCCCAGTTGCACCGCCTTGAACTTGCGATCGTTTTTGATTCCACCGCCCATCTCGAAGATCACTTTTCTCAAGGGGATCCCCATGGGGACCTCCACCAGGCCACCCCTCTTCACCTTGCCTGCTAGGGCAAAGACCTTGGTCCCCTTGCTCTTTTCGGTGCCCATGGCTGCGAAGGTCTTTCCCCCGTGAGAAATAATCCAGGGAATATTGGCGTAGGTTTCTACATTATTGATATTTGTGGGCTTCCCCCAATAGCCAGACTCTGCAGGATAAGGGGGTTTCAAGCGGGGCATCCCCCGCTCCCCCTCCAGGGAGGCGATTAGGGCGGTTTCCTCACCGCACACAAAGGCCCCGGCACCCTGCTTGATCCTTATATCAAAGGAAAAGCCGGAACCGAATATGTTAGAACCCAGCATGCCTTCTTCCCGGGCTTGCCCGATGGCGATCTCCAGGCGGCGAATTGCCAGTGGATACTCCGCCCTCACATAGATCACGCCCTCTTCCGCCCCAATGGCATAACCGGCGATAGCCATTCCTTCCAGCACGGAATGAGGGTCCCCTTCCAGGACGCTGCGGTCCATAAAGGCCCCGGGGTCACCCTCGTCGGCATTGCAGATGATGTATCTTGTATCACCTCCCGCCTGGCGGGTGGCCTGCCACTTGAACCAGGTGGGAAATCCCGCTCCCCCCCGGCCCCGCAGACCGGAAGCTTTCACCTCCGCGATCACTTGCTCAGGAGACATCGAAGTAACCGCCTTCCGCAAGGCGCTATAACCGCCGCCGGCGCGGTAATCCCGGATATTCTCGGGGTCGATGACACCGCAGTTTCGGAGAGCGACCCGCACCTGCCCGGAGAGAAAATCATTTGGCCGGGAGGAGGTACCCACCAGGTACTCGGTAACAGGCTGCCCCTTGCTGATGTGGTCATCAAAGATCCGCATTACCCGCTCCGGGGTAACATGTCCATAGGTGTAAACCTCTCCGCCGTCTTCTATTACATCCAGCAGCGGCTCCTGGTAGCACATGCCGATGCATCCCGTTTGCTGCACGTCGATCTTTAGGGCGCGCTTTTCCACTTCATCTTTGACGGCCTCCCATACCTTCATTCCCCCGGCAGCAATACCGCAACTGCCCAGACCGATTCTTATTCTCATTGCAGTCCACCTTCCTGAAGGCTCCCCTTTTCCTGTTCTGCCAACTCTTTCACAATTTGCCGCGCTTTCTGCGGGGTAAGCTGCCCATAAGCCAGGCCGTTGATCATCATCACCGGCGCCAAACTGCAGCAGCCCAGGCAGGCGGCGCTGCTTAGGGTAAACAGGCCGTCGGTGGTGGTTTCCCCCTCGCTGATCTGAAGTTCTTCGCAGAGCGCCTCAGCTAGCCGCTCTGAACCGTTGACATGGCATGCTGTGCCCTGGCAAAGAAGGATTACATACTTGCCCATGGGAGTCAACCGAAACTGTTTGTAAAAAGTGGCCACTCCGTAAACCTTTGCCGGTTTGATCCGCAACACTTCAGCCACATGCTGCATCACAGGCCGCGGCAGGTATCCGTAGATGTCTTGCACTTGCTGCAGCACAGTCACCAGGCTGCCCCTTTGCCCGCGGAACCTTTCCAACAGATCCTGCAATTTTGTCCATGTGTTGGTGTCATTTTGCAAACTTTGAGCCAGATTCTGTTGATCATCACAGGTACATCCCACGTAAACATTCCTCCCTCTTTCACCGGATGTAGTGCAACGATAACATTATTTTTGAATTTACACGATAAAGCAGTGAATTGTTTCAGAATACTTTTCCGTGATATCCCTTACCCGTACATCACTGGTAATCACAAGGACATGATTTATTTATTTTTATTTAGCTCTATTCAGCCTGGCTTGGAATCTGCTCTAAGTCGGTGAGCAGGAACAGGTAACCAAGAATACCGACAAATAGAATGAGCGCTGCGACAATAAAAGCCACCGCGAATGATTTGGTAGCTCCAACTATAAACCCGGTTACTATTGGTGCTATAATACCCATGCCGCTGTTCGCAAAGGTTAACATCCCCATCAGAGTAGCTGTAGTACCTTTAGGAGCAATGAATGTTGGGATCTGAAACGCAATACCTGATGTAACGACGAGACCGCCGAGAGCAATGGAGATATAAGTAACAGCAATATTCGGATTATTCGTAAAGGCTGCGCCAACAATTGCAAGTCCTAATAACATACCAATTAAAAGTAAAGCTTTGCGTACACGCATTGGATCGTATCCCTTATTGACCAAATGATCAACAATAAAACCTGAGATTATAAGCTCTGTGAGAAATCCAACGAACCATGGTATTGATGCATACCATCCCGACTTGATCACTGACATATGCATTTGCGTAGCCAAGTAATTTGGTATATTTCAGGAGAATTCCGCCAGGAACTCATTCAGGAGGGACCGCACCTCTTCAGGGGTCCCGGCCGAATTGATCGCGGCGCGCTTGGCTGCGGCGCCGGGAAGCCCCTTCAGGTACCAGGCCAGGTGTTTTCGCATCTGCGGGACGGCGAGGCCGGCTCCTTTCAGAGAAACCTCCAGCTCAAAGTGGTGGAGGGCCATGGCGATCCTTTCCACCGGGCCAGGAGGGGGAAGCAGTTCCCCTGTGGCCAGGTAGTGGAGCGTGCGGCGGAAGAGCCAGGGATTGCCCAGGGCGCCCCGCCCGATCATCACCCCGTCGCACCCGGTTTCTTCGAGCATCCGCCGGGCATCTTCAGGGGACCAGATGTCCCCGTTGCCGATGACGGGGATCCGGACGGTTTCTTTGACCCTGCGGATGATCTCCCAGTCGGCCTTACCGCTGTAAAACTGGTCGCGGGTGCGCCCGTGCACCGTGACGGAGTCTGCCCCGTTCGCTTCGGCCAGGGCGGCCAGTTCCGGAGCAGTGACCTCCTCTGCACTCCAGCCTTTGCGCATCTTCACGGTCACGGGGACGGTGACCGCCTCCCGCACCGCCCGGATGATGGCGGCGGCACGCGGGAGGTCCCGCATCAGGGCGCTCCCCTCACCGTTTTTGACTATCTTGGGGGTGGGACACCCCATGTTGATGTCCACCGCAGCCGCCCCGTGCTCTACAACAACTCTCGCCGCCCGCCCCATCTTGTCCGGGTCGGAGCCGAAGATCTGGACTGCCACAGGCCCCGGCTCCCCCTCAAGGTCGAAGAGGCTGAAGGTCCTGGCATTTTTATACAGAATTGCCTCGCTGCTCACCATCTCCGTAAACACAAAACCGCACCCCGCCCGCTTTGCCAGGATGCGATACGCCTTATCCGTAAACCCCGCCATGGGCGCCGCAAAGACGCAGTTGGGCAGGGTTAAACCGCCAATGCTGATCGCCAAATCAACCAATGCAATTCTTCCTCTTGCTACCGGGTTTTGATGGTATCGGCGTTGCGCTCGTAGATGATCTTGAGCCCCCAGAGGGTCAGGTGGGGATCCACGTGGTCGACGGTCCTGGTACCCTCGCAGATCAGCTTCGCCAGCCCGCCGGTTGCCACAACCACGGCATCGGGTTCCCCCATTTCCTCCTTGATGCGGTTGACCAGTTCATCCACCTGCCCGACAAAACCGTAGTAGATCCCGGCCTGCATGCTCGCAACGGTATTCTTGCCGATCACCTGGCGCGGCCTGGCCAGTTCCACGCGAGGCAGTTTGGCCGCCCGCTCAAAGAGAGCCTCGGTGGAAATTCCGATCCCCGGAGTGATTGCCCCACCCAAATACTCACCGTCCCGGGAGATGGCGCAAAAGGTGGTTGCAGTTCCGAAATCGACCACCACTGCGGGGCAACCGTAACGCTGGGCAACAGCCACGGCGTTAACGATCCGGTCCGCCCCCACCTCCCTGGGGTTTTCGTAGCGAATCGGCATTCCCGTCTTAACGCCCGGGCCCACGATCAGCGGTTCCTTACCAAAGTAGCGGCGGCACATCACGGCCAGGATCGGAGTCAGGGGCGGTACAACGGAAGACATAACGATGGCGTGGATCTGGTCAAAAGTAAAGCCCCGGAAATCGAATAAATTCTTGAACATCATCCCCAGCTCATCTGCGGTGCGCTTCCGGTCGGTGCCTATGCGCCAGCTGGTAACCAGTTCATCTCCGGAGAAGATACCCAGAACCAGGTTGGTATTCCCCACGTCAATGACCAAAATCATCCTGCAGCCATCTCCCTTTCAGCAATATAAGACTCAATTATCCACTTGGCGGCAGAGGGTCAGTTCCCCTGAAATGATCTTCTGTAGTTTTCCATCTTTCAAGCGCAGCAGCAGGTTGCCCTCCGCATCCAGATCCTCTGCCGTTCCCGTGAACTGCTTCTCCCCGAGGCGCACCTGAACCGCCTTCCCCAGGGTGGTCTCGTACTCCAGCCACCGCTCCCGCACCCCTGTAAAGCCGCTGCTGCAGAAGTCCCTGTAGTCTTCCTCCAGGACCTCCAGGATCCTGCGTACCAGGGGAACACGGGCCACCCGGCTGCCGGTAACCATCCGCAAAGAGGCGGCGGTTTCCCGGAGTTCGGGAGGAAAGTCGGACTCCTCCTGGTTGACGTTGATCCCGATTCCAATCACCAGAAAATGCACCTGCTCGGCGGCCGCTTCCATTTCCACCAGGATTCCGCAGAGCTTTTTACCGTTATATAGAAGGTCGTTCGGCCACTTGATGGCCGGCCTGAACCCAAGGCAGCCGTGGATCGCCCTCGCACAGGCCGCCCCGGCCACAAGGGTAAGCTGGGGCACCTTGACGGGAGCCATATCCGGGCGCAGGATCAGGGACAGCCAGATTCCGGTTTCCGGCGGGGAAAACCAGGGCCTCTGCCAGCGCCCCCTTCCGGAGGTTTGCTCCTCGGCGACAACCACCGTTCCCTCGGGATAGCCCCTGCGGGCCAGGTCGAAGGCAACCTGGTTCGTGGAGCCAACCCGGCGGAAGTGAAAGATCTCCTGCCCGAAAGAGCGGGTCCCTAGGCCCTTCCTGATCTCCCGGGGATAAAGGAGGTCTGGAACCCCCTCCAAAAGGTAGCCGGTGCGGGGGCTCCCCGCAATCCGGTACCCCAATTCCCGCAGAGCTTTAATCTGCTTCCAGACCGCCGTCCGGCTCACTCCCAGGCTCCGGCTGAGCTGCTCCCCGGAGACGCGACTCCCCATCTTCTGTTCCAGAATCTCGAGGATTTCATCTCTTTTCATCTGTGTCGCATTCCGTTCCGTAATGCCGTTTCATTTCACCGATATCCATGCTGATATCCAGGGCAGGAGCGGAGTGGGTGATGGCCCCCACCGAGATCAGGTCAACCCCTGTTTCCGCCACTTCTCTGATGCTCTGAGCAGTGATACCCCCCGAGGCCTCGAGGAGCACCCGCCCTCCTGCACGCCGGACGGCTTCCTTCATCATTGGGAGGGGCATGTTGTCCAGCAGGACGGCGTCGGCTCCCGCCCGGACGGCCTCGTCGAGCTGCTCCAGGGTTTCCACCTCCACCTCGATCCTGATGGTGTGGGGGACTGCGGAACGCGCCCTGCGCACCGCCTCGGTGATTCCTCCTGCCACCTTGATGTGGTTGTCCTTGATCAAAACGCCGTCGTAGAGCCCTGCCCGGTGGTTGTGCCCGCCGCCGACCCGGACGGCGTATTTCTCCAGAAGCCGCAGGCCGGGAGTGGTTTTCCTGGTATCCACAAGGCGCGCTCCCGTTCCCTCGATCAGTTCCACAAGCTGCCTGGTCGCCGTGGCTATCCCGGAGAGGTGTTGGAGCAGGTTCAGGGCAACCCGCTCCCCGGTCAGAAGTGCGCGGGCCGGCCCCACTACCTTGGCGATGACTTTCCCGGCTTCCAGGGTGCTCCCGTCTGCCAGCAGCTTATCCATCCGGACGCCCGGGTCCAGGGCCTGAAACACGCGCTCCGCCACAGGCAGCCCCGCCAGGACCCCTCTCGCCTTGCTGTAAATAACCGCTTCCGCCCGTGCATCCACCGGCACCAGGGAATCGGTGGTGATGTCGCCGCTTCCTATATCTTCGGCCAGGGCCCGCCGAATCAGGTCGTCCAGCATCCAAACAGGCAGCACAACCAACACTCCTCTTCTAAATTTGAAACACTATATGCCGCAGCCAGTTCACGTCATCTGTCGACGGGTAATCGGCGCGAAAATGGCCACCCCGGCTCTCCCGGCGCATCAGGGCTGCGGAGACCGTCAGGCGGCTCAGGGTCAGGATATTTGCGGCCTCGATCGCGGAGCGGGTCAGGTCAAAAGAAGCGGCACGCCACAGCGAATCGAGTTCCTCCAAAGCTTCCATGAGCGTCTCTCCGGTGCGCATAATTCCGGCCTTCCCCCACATCAGCCTGCGCACCCGATCGGCAACCTCATTCCAGTGGTTCCCGGAAAAGCCGGGGGCTGCAGCGGCTCGCAGGCCCACG
>DULK01000098.1 GCA_012840385.1 Syntrophomonadaceae bacterium | reverse complement strand
GGCCGGATATGATCCTGTGGATGTCTACCTTAAGCCACTGCCCTGGTATCCGGGGCGTGATAAATGAGTTTTAATTGTCGTCGATAAATAATAGGAAATGGAATATTCTGACACGCGGAATATCGGATTTAAAAGGACAGGCACCCTTTTTCGCGGGTCCCCATATGATCTAAGTGACAATAAATCGGAGGGGATCGGCTTGAGTCTGGAGCTGTTCATTGCAACAGCTATTTCTTTTCTCCAGGGGCTTGTATTTTTAACCGGTTACATCAGCAACAATGTTTTTCCCCAGCCGCTCTCGGAGGATGATGAAGCATACTACCTTCGCCGCTTGGAGCAGGGGGATGAGGAGGCGCGCAATGTTTTAATCGAGCATAACCTCAGACTTGTGGCACATATCATCAACACGATATCATCACAAATCAAATTACACTCGGGTGTCCCAAATTGAGGCGGCCAAAGATATCGCCAGGAGAAAGGACATACCGTACCAGACCCTAATCCGGTCGTCGATCGCCGAAGCGAACAGCCGGGAGCAGGGCGAAAAGGCGTAAACCAAAAAAACAGGGAGCGTTTTAAAGGCTTTTAAAGTTCAATGCTTTTTTCTCCAAGAATGAAATAGAATTGAATCCATGGAACGGCAGGGGAAAAAACTTCTACGTCGAAAATTTCTCCAAACAGATACAGATTTATTGCCGTTTGTGTGGGGTTATTTTTAATTCTTTTCTGGTTGGTTGACAAGTAGGAGGCCCAATACATTGGATCTAGCAAACGTAAAAGATAGCGAATCTATTTTAAAGAACTATTCATTAAACAATCCCATTGAAAAGCATATTGCGCTTGATATTAATGAAGCAGCAGAATGGGCATCTCAATTCATAAAAAAGAAGGTAACACCTAGTAACATCGCCTATCTCATTCAGTACGGCAAAATTCAAAAACATCAGAAAAACGGTAAAACACTGGTTATCTTGCAGGATCTGCAAGAATATTACGAGCGCAATATGAATGCGGTGCGCGACAAATTTGAGGAAGCTCTCGGAGAGGACATTAACTGGGATCTGTCCTTTTCACAAGTTAAAGAAGCCGAGACCACTAAGCATGTACACAGGCTTCATCCCTATAAAGGAAAGTTTATCCCCCAACTTGTTGAATACTTTCTTGGCAGCCACACAGATAATTTTAAGCGCGAGGTTTATTTTCGTCCTGGAGATATAATACTTGACCCTTTTGTTGGCTCTGGTACCACTCTTGTTCAGGCAAACGAGCTGGGTATGCACTCTATTGGGGTGGATATTTCTTATTTTAATTGTCTGATTGCAGAAGCCAAACTAGAAGCCTATAATATAGAATCTGTGCTCGCCAGGTGCCAAGAACTGTACAGCATCATCAAAGTTGAACATGACAAATCGGGCGTTTCTGCTTTAGAAAATGAACTAGATTTGCTGCTGGGTGATATTAACAAAAAATATTTTTCTAATGATTACAGATATAAAGTCGCTCATGGCGGTTTTGACGAGGCAGGTGTTCCGCAAGCAGCTATAAGAGAAGCGAGACAAGGTTGGAAGGAACTTTTTAAGAAGTACAATATAGTTCTGGATGCTCCGGTAACTGGCTCTAAATTCCTGGATACTTGGTATACGGCGCCTGTCCTTAACGAGGCTTTAGCTGCTCGGGCGCTGCTTGAACAGATGCCAAATGAAGAGAAAAAACTTCTAACCGTACTTCTTTCTCGGACGCTTCGTTCATGTCGCGCGACCCCGCACTACCAGTTAGAGAAGCTGGAACAGCCCATTTTTGAACCGTATTACTGTTATAAACACATGAAGATATGCAGACCAGTTTTGTCTATGTTAAACAAATATACCAGGTATTATAAGGATACAGTCAAGAGAATCAAAGAATTTCAAGCAATACGGACTAATGCCCATCATGTCCTTTTAGATGGAGATGCTAGAAAGATTGATATATTCTCAGCCGTACGCTCAAAAAACCGTTTGTTCTATGACTTGTTAGTGAAACAAAAAGTTCAAGGCATATTTACTTCACCTCCATATGTAGGCCAGTTAGACTATCACGCTCAGCACGAGTACGCCTATGAATTCTTCGGTTATACCAGGAGAGATGATGAGGAGATAGGTAAATCAAGCAGAGGAAAGGGAGCTAAAGCAAAGCAGGATTATATCCGGGATGTAAGTGATACACTGATCAACTGTAAAAAATTCCTCGCCGAAGGCTGCCACATTTTTATTGTTGCTAACGATCAACATAGGCTTTATCCTGCAATTGCTGAGCGTTCAGGTTTACGAATAATACAGGAGTTCAGGCGTCCCGTTCTGAACCGGACATCTCGTGACAAAAACCCCTATGGTGAGAGCATTTTTCACATGATAATGGTTTAGGTTTCGGGAAAATCATTGCCCGCATCTTAAGATGCGGCCTTATTTAGTATTAGCACGCACAAACAATTCAACAGCCCTCGTTTTCTCACCAAAGCAAAGGAAGGAGGAATCTTGATATGATAAACATAGGGCCCTAGGAGATGCTCATTTTAGCAGTTAATCTATTAATTTTGCTTGGGCTTATTGCTTTGCCGATTACCTCTTTAGTGATATCGGCAAGACTCAACAAACGGATTACCGTACTGGAAACGAGGCTTGCCCAACTGGCGAAGGAAGCTGACAAAATTGGTGGGCCGTAACAATAGACGCAACGCGTTTGCCGAAAATTGTTTCCCAGCTGTGTAAGAAAAAGGGAAGCCGGCTAGTAATAGGGATAGGGCTATATGAGGCATAACAGAATCAAACGACGCGTCATCAATTGCGCGGGGGATATTATGGCCGACGAACTTGTGGCCGATAACCACGCCATCATAATGTATCCACTCCTCCTGGAGGGGGGTAAGGGAATATATAAAAAGGGGGAAATTGCAAGTGTTCCGTAAATGGTGTGTCTTTTTCTTATCGCTTTTGTTTTTCGTTTTCTTTGTTATACCGGCATTTGCGAGTTCAAACGACAGCTATCAGGGCCATCCGGTCGTTAAGGTTGTCGTTAACGGGAATGAGGTTCAAAGTGACGTTCCTGCCATTTTGGTGGATGGCAGGGCCCTGGTTCCCGTCAGGGCGCTCTGCGAGGCCCTGGGAATACAGGTGGAATGGGATGCGGCGACAAATACGGTTAAGATTGCGCATCCTGACGCTACTTCGGCGGCAGAGCCTTCAGGCGATAAGGTGATCAGGGTTGGCGTGATCGCGCCGTTGAGCGGCGACGTTCAGGTCTTTGGACAATCGGTGGTGAACGGTTTTAACCTATTGATGAAAGAGAAAAATTCTAAGGTTGGGCCCTTTAGGTTAGAAGTTATTGCCATGGATGACCGGAATTCACCCACCGAAGCGGTCAACGCCGCAATGAATTTAATAACCCGGGAGAAAGTGGATGTGATTGTAGGCGCCGTTACCTCGAAGTGCTCAATACCAGTTTCGGAGATCTGCCAGCATTATGAAATACCAATGATAACTCCTACCTCCACCAACCCTCGCGTCACGGTTGACCAGGATAAGCGCAAAGCATTCATTTTCCGTACCTGTATTACAGACCCGGCCCAGGGCGCCATGGCCGCCAAGTTTGCATCGCAGAACCTCAAAGCCAGGACCGCTGCAGTGCTCTACGATCAGGGAAACGACTATACCATTGTCCTTGCCGATTGTTTCAAGGATGCCTTTGAAAAATGGGGATGTAGGGTAACTGTCTTTGAACCGTATGACGCCTTTGCTTCGGATTTTACAGAAGTTTTGCGCAAGGTGGTCCAGGCAAAACCGGACATCCTGTACTTGCCTGACTATTATCCGAGGGCGAACCTGATATGCAAACATGCCCGCCAGTTGGGCATCCGGGCGGTGTTTCTCGGAGCTGACGGTTGGGATTCGCAATACCTCGACTTGCCATCCTTGGAAGGAAGTTATTACACTAATTATTACGCCCTTGATGATCCCAACCCTCAAATGGTGAATTGGGTGGCTAAGTACAGGGACATGTACCGGGTAGATCCCGATATTTTCGCGGCAGCGGGTTATGACACGGCGCAGGTCCTGATTAAGGCAATCGAGGTTGCCGGTTCTGGTGATCCCCTAAAAATCAGGGACGCCCTTCAAAACACAAAAGACTTTGCCACCCTCAACGGCAGTCTCTCATTTGATCAGGACGGAAACCCTGTAAAACCGGTTGTGATATTAAAAGTAAAACAGGGCAAAGCGGTTTACGAAACCACGGTCGCTCCTTGACAAGTGACAAAGAATGGTGATCGGCAGTTGAGGGAATTCACCGATCCAGGGGTGAACGGTTTTAGGGGCGCTTCCGGTTGAAGAGGGCAAGTGCGGTTGGGTTTGTGTTAATCTGTTCGTAGGAGGCATCAAATTGAGCCACGGCAGAAAAAGGAAGGGAGTGGTTTGCCCTTACTGCGGCACTCCCAACAACAATCTAAACGGGATTTGCCCCAACTGCGGCAGCGAAATCGATCCCAACCGGCTCTATGCCAACCCGATTGGCGGGGCCTGGCGGGGTATGAGAATGTTGCATCGCCTTCCTGTTAAGGGGGAGCCGGGCGAGGGGCTGGTGCGTGCAGGCCTCTTTGTAATAGGGGCTGTTCTCTTCTTGCCGTCGCTCCTGGGTCTGATCTCTTTAATCACGTCAGGAAATTCTAGTGTCATCAGCAAGTTGGAATCCTTCGTGTTTCTCGGCCTGGGAACACTGGCGGGTTTTATGCTTTGCTTCCGTTCCTTGAGGGAAGGAAGAAAGAGGCGCGGTTAGCAGGATGTAGGATCAATGGACACCTGGCGGCCAGGCGGACAAAGCAGGCCTGAAACAGCATCCCCGCAGGGTTGAAACCATCTTTGCCGAAATTAAAGGCCCTCTGGGATTGGATAGAGCAACTGCGTAGGACTAACAAAGTGCAGATCCAGGTGCTGCTGTCCTATGCAGCGCACAATACAAGCAGTTGGTGATACAGGTCTGAGAGTGTCTGAATTCAGCGGGTTGAATATGGATGAGGTAGCGGTTGCGATACCGAACAATTCTTCTTTCAGGCAGTCGGCCTGAGCTGGAAGCGGTCAAGGCGATCTCCGCCGCGCCCGTGGGGCAGCAAATAGTTTCGATGCCTTAAAAACCGGCATAAGGTAAGGTTGATCCTTTCGTTCCGAGCAATTAACTTTCGCTCTTCGACCGTAGGCCAAAGACCGCGGGGTACCACTTCCCCGCAGACGTCTACTCCAACCAGTCGGCGGCGTGCCATGCACCAGCGCAGAAAAGCAAGTACTTCCGCTACCGACAACTCACCCGTACCCCAGTCGGTATTTGCCGCAGCAAAAACATCCTTGTCCACACTGAGATAGATGTCGCCGGTGCACAAAAGCGCCTCGAAGTAGCCCTTTGCCCGGGTAAACAGGAATCGCCATGACTGAGAAGTTAAAGCGACCACTTTCGCAGGCAAGTTCGGTGCTTTCCCGACGAGCCCAATTACCACCACCCGCCTGACCGCGGGAAGCTTTATCACTTCCCGAATCCAGGAACCGCAACTCACAAATCCTGGGGGAACCGAGAAAAAGTCCAGGTGACGGTCGAGAATGAGCACGCTCAGTGGCCTTTTTGCGGCCTGTCGAGCGATCAGGGGGAGTGCCAGGTGATGGAAGGCACCGCTGCCCATAAAAACGAGTTTTGCCGGAAAAGTCTTCAGCCGTTCCTCCACCATAGCCAGTGTCTCCTGCGAACTTATGCAGCGGAGGCCAGAAATATCCAGTCGCAACCGGCACTCCGCGCCACGCTCAAGACGTGGCTGCCAAACATATGTATCATCTGTTTCCAGAAGTCCTACACACATGGCATTACCACCCCCCACTCTCACCAGAACGTCATCTGTAGGTCTAGGATCGCCGCCGGAAGGAACCCAATTCCTTCCCTCTAGCGCTTTGAAGCAGGTTCGACAGGTACTCCAGGCTCTTGCGGACGATGGAGGCATCCTGCGCCTCTGCCACCTCAACGGTCTTGATCGCCTCGGAAGGAATGCGGGTCAGCACCGCTGCCAGGTCTACCTCCCCAGTGCCGGGAGGAAGGTGATCTCTCCCGCCACGAGCATCGTGCAGGTGAACTCCTATAATCGCGTCCTGATAGCGCTTCAGGAGCTCTTCCTGGCGGTATAACCCAAGAAACTCCAGGTGGTGTGCGTGGCCGACGTCATGCCAGTAACCCAAGGGAGCACCTGCGAACTTCTCCAGGATCAGTCCCAATTCCTCTGGCGAAGGTATTTCGTGGTAACCGCAGCGGGTTTCTAGCCCTACCATCATTCCAAGTCTGGCGGCGGCATCGAGGATAGGGTCAAGGCACAAAAGCGCCCGGTCAAGGTACGGAACGGCCTTTTCCTGGCGCAATTTTTTGAGCCTTTCCCTTGCAGCCTTTACTCCTGCGGTGTCTCCCTCGACTCCACATCTGTCGGCAAACTCTTCTACCTCCTTCTGCAAAGGCACGTAGTCCAGGTGGCAAACAACCACACGGGCACCCACCTCCGCCGCACTTCTTAGGGTGTTGATGGTGGCCCGTACGGCCCGCAACCGTTCATCAGGGTCATCTGAGATAAAGAGAAAGGTGTCACTGGTGTCTGGGACCGGACAGAAGTTGTGGAGGCTCAAGACGCTGATCCCGGCGCGGGGCAATAAGGATCGGAGTTCCTGATAAGTGTGCTCCTTAATCCCGTTCAGCTCAACCGCGCGCACCCCCACCTTTTCGAGCCAAACAACTATTTCTTCGGCCTTGTCCGTTCTGCTGGCGATAGCGGCAGTGGATAAACTGAGCAGGGTAGTCTGCCTATCCTCTTTCGGTTTGCTCTCACCAGCGTACAACTCATTGACCTCCTTTAACGCAATTTATTTTTCCTGCTCTTCACAAGCAGTTCAGTTTAATCCCATCTTCCGCTTCCTTAATCAGGTAGCCGCCAAAATTGCAGCACCGGAGATCAACAAGTCAAGACACGAAGCCACGGCAAAGCCACATCCTACCAGGTTTCAGACAGTTGTATGTATGCCCAACTTCCGATGGGAAGCACCCCGTAACCTACAGACATTACGCATAAACATCTTATTTGATATTTTACCATCCGGGATATTTGTTACACCAGTTGTCGTCTAAGGTAGCAGTAGTCGTTGGCTTAAGGAAAGGGTGTCTGCGGTGACGCAGGGTCATTTTGCGAATTCCTCATGGGCCAATTGAGTCCCGGGTATCACCTGCCCTGGAAATACGTTTCGGTTTATCCTTGCGCTTGCTCCCGGACTCCGGTTTAACTCGCCCTAAGACTTGTCGCAGACGGCAGCCGACCGGCTCCTATGACGCCATCCATGGCGCAGAGTCGCCTATCTCGACATCCTGTCTCGATTCGGCTGCCGTTAGCTGCTCCTTCGTCAAGGGCGAGTAACAACCCAGCACTCACTGCTGTTTCGTGAGTTGAAGAAGACAATAACGGAATTATAAAGCGAAAGCCAATTATGCAACAGAGTTTTGGTGAGTGCTGGGTCGCTGCGCCAGCAAGGATAAACCGCTTTTTCGTTCCTCTGTTGGTGCCGCCGGAGGCGGCGTGGTGGTCTGCCCTGAAAATACATCAAGTTTACCCGCCGGTCTACCGCTCGACTCCCGATTCCAGGCCGGACAGGAAGACGGCTCGCTTCGGGACAGCTCTGGGATGCTGCGTAACAAGTTGCGAACTGCTTCTGTCAAACGCCGCGTTTGGCCTCGCTGCAAAT
>DULK01000097.1 GCA_012840385.1 Syntrophomonadaceae bacterium | reverse complement strand
TGCTGTGATATCAGGCATAACATATGGGTTATTCGACATCCTGTTTACCTCCAGTATTTGTATCTAGAGGTAAATTCGCGCTTTATCTTAAAACTCCTCCTTCTGTCTGAAAAAATTTTAGCTTTTATCGAAAGATTTTTAATCCCAATAACCAGTTATTGACATGCGGAGAGCGGGTTAAATAATTATGTTTATTTATATTCTGAAGCAAGCCAATTTAGTCCTTGTTCAAAGTTCCTTATATGAACGGTATTGAGTGTGGAGGACTCAATTATTTCGTTCCAGCCCACCGGGTCGATAGATGCTCTTAAGAATTTCACGAAACATTTCGGCGGCAAGACCTCCCCCGGCACCTCCCCCCTCTACAACAACTGCAACGGCCAACTGGGGACGGGCACTGGGCGCGTATCCTACAAACCAGGAGTCGGCAACCGGATTACCCTTAGCATCATGGATTCCTGTTTCTGCCGAACCTGTTTTTCCGGCACTGCCTACGCCTTCAACACCGGCCCGTTTTCCGGTGCCCCGGGTTACGGTGAGTTCCATCATCTTCTGGAGTTCCCGGGCAACTTCGGGGGAAAGTACTCGCCGCTTAGTAGCGCTCATAAACAATTTTTCTGTCCTGCCATCTGCGTCGGTGATCGCCTTGACCACTTGCGGTGGTATATAAATTCCTCCCCTGGCAACCGTGGCCGCCAGAACGGCAGCATTAAGGGGTGAAACCATTACCCCCTCCTGACCGAGAGCGGCATTGCCCACCTGCCCGGGGTAGGATCCTATTTGAACTGTCCCTAGCTGCCGTTGTGGTAGATAACCGCCCAGACCCCCTTCCAGACCCAGCAGTCGTGCGTAGCGCTCCAGTGTCCGCCCGCCGAGCCGCAGCGCCACCTCCACAAAAACCGGGTTGCATGAATGGGCAAAGGCTTCCCTAAAGGTCAGGTTGCCGTGCCCTTCTTTTTTCCAGCATGCAATTCCCTCTTTGTCGTTGAAACTGTATTTCCCCGAACAGAAAAAACGCTCATCCGGCCGCACCCTTCCCTCCGCCAGGGCTGCCGCAGCAACGACAATCTTAAAAACAGATCCCGGGTGATAAAGTGCAAGGCTACGGTCAAATTGATCACCGGCTCCACTAATCTGATCGTATAGGGGACGGCTGGCCAGCGCCCGTACCTCCCCGGTTGCAACGTCAACAACACTAACCGCTCCCCGTACACCGTACTTATCCATGATCTCCTCAACCTTTCTCTGGATATTACTGTCCAGTGTTAGTACAACGTTCTTCCCTTTCACAAGCACACCCTGGGAGCCGCGCAGGCGCAGACCTCGCCCCTTTAAAAGTTCTCCACGTCGATCTACTACTGTAAGCAACTCCAGTTTTTGCTCGGGTGGTGTCAGGACAGTGTCATAAGCGGCTTCAATTCCCTTTATACCCTTCTGCGTCTCCCCACCGGGCACGCTCCCCTTCACGTACCCAATCAGGTGCCTTGCCAGAGAGCCATCTTCGTATCGCACGGGTAAAGGCACGAGGTACACCCCGGATATATCCATGCCTGACAGCGACTTCGTCTCCTGCTCGTTAAGGGTTACCGGCAGCATGAAAGGTACCTCTTTTGACATTGCCCCTTGGAGAAAAGCCCGCAGTTTTTGATCCCTGCAGCGCTGGGGTAAATTGTTGATCAATCCCTCGATAAAAACGTCCTCCCAGCGGTGCTGCTCTACGGAAGAGGATACCTCAACACCAAAGGAACAAGGAATCAAAGAAGGAAAGACGGCTACACCGTAGACCCTTTTACCGTCCAGTAGGGAGTTCCCCCTGCAATCCTGAATGTCTCCCCGGAAAAAATTGGCTACCGGGAGACGGAGCGTATGTTCTGCCACTGCGGCGGCTGCCAGTTGCCTTCCTTTAATCAGTTGAAGATAGGCAAGGCGTCCTCCGAGTGCAAAGAAAATACCGAAGAAGAGACAACATATGAAGAAAATGCGGCGCTCCTGTAAAGTGTTCAACCAAAATCCCCCTTAAAGGGCATAATATGGTCTTAAATAGTAGCTTTGCCCGCTTTAGGGGATTTATTCAACAGGTACCGGACGGCCATTTGCCCGGACTGTGCAGGGCAGGTCTGAATTGAAGCCGGTTTGTCAGTAAAATAATGATATCTGGGCGAGCATGAGGGTTACATACTTTACCAGGCAGGCGGCGGGAAGGAAGATCAACTGGGCGAAAAAGGTACCGAGCAGCCGGCTGAAGATCAGCAGGAAGGTAAGGTGCATGATCTCGTTCTCGCTTCTAATCCCCTGGATTGCCTGGTCGGTGATCATTGCGGTGACGGGATCGATCAGAAAAGCCGCCAGAACCACTGCGATCCCGTTCACAATGCTGGAAAGAAGGGTGGCGGTGGAGCGAAACGAAGGAAGCAGTGCCCCGGCAAAAAGGGCCGAAAGCACTCCCGTGGTCCAGATACCGATTACCACAACATTGGTACAGAAGAGCCTCAGTTGAAAGTTGCCATGGGAGTTAATCCGTGTAAAAGAAAACGGATGCCCTTTCTTGCTCTGATGCCGGCAGGACAACCGGAGATACCGCAGAGCGGATTGAAACTCCCGCAAAATTTTATGGAGCCGCACCGGAGAAAGAAGGGCCAGGATGAGAACGGGAAGAGACCCTATCCTATCAAACAAAAAGATTGTCCTGTTAAAAAGTATGACAAACAAAGGGGTTAACAGGGCCGCTGCTGCAGTCCCCCCTGAAGCCGCCAGAATGATCAACCTGATGTCCCTCTGCAGCTCGTTAAGGTGGGTCTGATAGGCGATATAACCGGCGTTAATGCCCTGTTCAACCACCGAGGAGAGAAGCGGCGCCTGGATCATGTTCGCCACCATGGCAAGCAGGGAGATGATCTGGTATAGGGAGTAAGCCGTGGCGAGGTGCCTGGTTTTTACCCCCGAGAGACGAACCCCGTAAAATAGGGTATCTATCAGGTGAATTAACGCTGTAAGCAGTGCGACGAGCAAGATCCGGTCCATATACTCCCCTTCCTGCCTGGGACGTAACGACAAATCTGTTCACTTTTTTATATGCTCCTGGTTGCCTTTTAAAGAACGCCCTTCCGGATATATCTCTCTTACCAATCCAATAGAATAAATGGTGTGGGGATGATCAAATATCAAACGGAGGGATAGTGTGGGGAGGGAAATTAAAGGATATCTGTTTATCGTCACTGCCACAATACTATGGGGTTTTAGCGGGGCTCTGTCAAAATATTTCTTTAACCAGGCGTTAAGCCCGCTGGTTTTGGCGGACATGCGCCTGACCCTTTCTGCGGGCTTGCTGATGTCCTTCCTTTACCTGAGGCATCCGCGAATCCTAAGGCTGGCCGGAGGGGATCGCAAAAAAATGGTGCTGTTCGGGGTGCTGGGAGTGGCAGCTGTGCAGTTCTGCTATCTTCACACCATCAGCCAGATGAATGTTGCCGCAGCGGTATTTCTGCTCTCACTCTCACCGGCCTTTGTAGCCATTTACGCCCTGGTCTGGGAGAGGGAACCGTTAAGCCCTGTCAGCAGCGCCGCCCTGCTGCTGGCCGGTACGGGAAGCGCCCTGATCGTCACCAATCAGGTATTTCCCGGAATGCAGCGCCCCTGGCCTGGCATTATCACCGGTTTTGCCTCTGCGGCAGCCTACTCATTTTACACCCTTTACGGCAAAAGGCTTTTAAACAGATACAATTCGTGGGGAGTGCTGGCTTACGGATTTCTCTTCGCGGCGGTTCCCTTCTGGTTTCTCGTTCCACCGTGGGTGGTGCTGGAGCATCACTACAACTGGCAGACCTGGCTTTTCTTCCTGTACACCTCCGTTTTTGCCACAATCATCCCTTTCGGGTTTTATCTGAAAGGGCTGCATTACCTGAAGCCTTACTGCGCCAGTATCGCCGGAACTCTGGAGCCGGTGATGGCAGGGGTTTTCGCCTATTACCTGCTAGGGGAAACCCTTTGCGGCCGGCAGTTGCTTGGCTGTGTCCTGATCCTGGCAGCCGTGATCATTCTCCAAATCGAACCACATCTTACCGGCCCGCTGCCTCCCAGTCGGATCAGAACGATACCGTAGTAGCCCGTTTATTCTCCAACATACTGCCTGGCCGCGGCCTCATGCTCCCGCAAAGTCAGGCTGAAGACGTGGGATCCGTCGCCGCGCGCCACAAAATAGAGATACTTCACCTCTGCAGGGTACAGGACCGCCTTGATGGAAGCCAGGCCGGGGTTGGCGATTGGGCCCGGCGGGAGGCCGTTGTTGAGGTAGGTATTGTAAGGGGAAGGAATTTTGAGATCTTCATATGTTAACTTTTCTTTTTGCTTGCCCAGGATATACTGAATAGTGGCACAGGACTCCAAACGCATGCCGTTTTTCAACCGGTTTAAAAACACCGCAGCAATTAGGGGACGTTCCCTGTCAAGCTTGGCTTCCCGCTCTACCAGAGATGCCAGGATTACCACCTGCCTGACCGACAGGCCCATTTGAGCCGCCCGCTGCTGTAATTCTGGAGTAAATGCCTTCTGGAAAGTTTTCAGCATTTGATCGATGATCTCTTTTTCAGACAAACCTGCCTGGAATTCATAAGTGGCCGGAAACAAATAGCCTTCCAGCCGGTTCGGCCCCGGAGGGATCCCCTTTAAAAACGGGTAATCAAATTCCTCGGAAGTTAATGCAGCCTGAAAAGCGGCCTCGTTGGCGATCCCCTTGACGGCCAGTAAATGTCCAATCTGAGCCGCCGTATAGCCTTCCGGGATGGTTACCCGGTAGGAAATCACCTTGCCCCCGACGATCCGGTCCAGTATCTCCCGGAGCGGCCAGGCACTGCTGATGCGGTACGATCCCGCTTCAATCTGCCTCTCCTTGCCCTTCCACCGCACGTATAAAACAAAGAAATCTGCACTCTTAATCAACTTTTTCCGCGCCAACAGATCCCCAATCTCACGTAATGAGGTCCCTTTTTCAATGGTAAGTGTGGAGAATGTTTCCGGACCGGGGCGAGCACTCACAGGAGCGGACAGATAAGCGACATAAACCCTTACTCCGATCCATACTGCCCCTATCAACAGGATGAGCACCCCAAGTCGGATCGGGTTAACAAACAGGCACTCAAAAATCCCCCGTTTCTCCCTCTCTGGGATCATACATACGACCAGCTTTCGTGATTTTGTCCATTTTTGTATTTTTCTACATTATAATTCCCTGCCCCAACAGAAAACAATACCTGCCCTGAAAATACATCAAGTTTACCCGCCGGTCTACCGCTCGACTCCCGATTCCAGGCCGGACAGGACGACGGCTCGCTTCGGGACAGCTCTGGGATGCTGCGTAACAAGTTTCGAACTGCTTCTGTCAAACGCCGCGTTTGGCCTCGCTGCAAATCCATTCCATCGCAAGTTGAGAGGTGTCTGTACTCGCATCCCGACCTGTCATCCTCGCTTCGCCTGTCCTGTTACCCGGCCTTCC
>DULK01000096.1 GCA_012840385.1 Syntrophomonadaceae bacterium | reverse complement strand
AGGATGAAATCTGGTTATCCTTGCGCTTGCTCCCGGACTCCGGTTTAACTCGCCCTAAGACTCGTCGCAGACGGCAGCCGACCGCCTCCTACGCTGCATCCTTGCAGCGGAGTCGGCTACTTCGGCATCCATGCCTCAGTTCGGCTGCCATTAGCTGCTCCTTCGTCAAGGGCGAGTAACAACCTCCGTAGGTCGCTGCGCCTGCAAGGATAACCAGAACGTATTTCCAGGGCAGTTTTTATCTTCTCGATCGTTTATCTTCTTTTACGAACGGTGGGATACAATAAAACACCAACAACCGAGAGCCCGCTTGATATATTAAAGAAGAGGTATGCGCGGGGAGAAATTGATGCCGAAGAATTCGCAAGAATTAAAAAAGATCTGGAGTAATATTGATGAGAAAGCAATTCCGGCATCAGTATCTCCAAACCTTCTACCAATTCGTTTTCCAATTTCACACCATGATAAAGTTGCCGAAAACATAAAAAAGGCGGCACCCTTGTGCCACCATCAAAGGCTGTAATGCCCCTAGAAATAAAATGGTGCCGAAGGTGGGAGTCGAACCCACACGGGTTTGAGGGCCCAACGGATTTTGAGTCCGCCGCGTCTGCCAATTCCGCCACTTCGGCAAAACTTCTTAACTGTTACGAAACTTATTATAATTGAATTACGTCGCTTTTTCAACACGCCGCACCTTCAAAAACTGATCCCAGACCTTTGAAAATGTAAACCATCCAAGTGTCACACGGAAAATCACTTAGTGTAGTCAATTCCGTTACTTCAGCGTATTAAATTAAAAAACCAAGCTTGCCCCAATCGCACATAACCAGTAGCTAAAGCTCAAATACCTCCCAGTGCTTCGACAATACCGCATCTTCTGTGCTATACTTGATATCAAATATAACAATCATATTGGCAGTTCGTTCGGAAAGGATGACCCTTGTGCCAGAAGTTCAACACCGCAACCGTTCGGCACGGTATATAAACATTGCCGTTGATATTGCCACGAGGATTGCCCGGGGGGAATACCGGGAAGGGCAGCGCATCTTCGGACGCTCCTCACTGGCCGGAAGGTATAACGTGTCACCGGAAACAATCAGGCGCGCCCTGGCCATTTTGGAGGAAAGAGGAATCGTCAAGCTGCAGCCCGGCGTCGGCGTAACTGTGCAAAACCACATCGCCGCCGGAAACTACCTGGCGGAATACGGCCAGCGACAGATCCTTGCAGACATTCAAAAGCGCCTGCATACATACCTCGAGGAAAGGAGCAGGCTGGATGCGGAGATCGCCGAGCTTACCAACGAACTTCTGGATTACA
The DNA here is from genome assembly GCA_012840385.1 of Syntrophomonadaceae bacterium. Taxonomy (GTDB): domain Bacteria; phylum Bacillota; class DSM-12270; order Thermacetogeniales; family Thermacetogeniaceae; genus DULK01. The sequence continues at coordinate 49,528 of DULK01000096.1, read as the reverse complement.
CATTCAAGATGGCCAACCGCTTCCAACGCATTCATGAGTTTCGGGTGGAACCGGGCTCCCCGTTAATCGGGAAGAGCCTGGAGGACGTGCGCTTCCGGGCCCGTACGGGAGGGACAGTGCTTGCAATTCAAAGAAACGGTAAGGAAATAGTTTCACCAGAGGCGAATACGGTCATTCAACTGGACGATATTCTCATTGTGGTAGCACCTCAGGACGCAATTAAACATGCCCAGGAACTAAACCTGACTCCTCTCACAGGACCGGCTCCGAACCTCAACCTCGAAGCTTAGTGCCAGCTTTTTTGTTTTTGGGAGTCTTATTCCATTAAACTGGAGGATGAAAAATGCCTGGCAGGGAGACAGAGCTTTATCAATCTCAAAGAAGGAAAAAAAGGAAACTGAAGTCATCCCGCGTCCTGCTTCTTGGCCTGCTTTTGATAAGCCTTTGTCTCTTTGTGGTTGGCTGCGGCTACGTCGCCGGAGCCATCGCAACCCTTCCGGCCTGGGACCCCGATAAACTGACCGGAAGCGAATCCACGATCATCTACGACAAGGATAACAAACCGGCAACCACCGTTTACGCCGAAGAAAACCGCACCCCGGTTTCGCTGTCGGAACTTCCACCATATCTCCCCGATGCCTTCATTGCCGTTGAGGACAACAGGTTCTACCAACACCATGGGGTTGACGTGGAAGCAATCGGCCGGGCGGTGGTGGCCAATATAAAAGGAGGAGTCGGATCCGAGGGCGGCAGCACAATCACCCAGCAGCTTGTTAAGAACGCCTTCCTGAGTTCTGAAAAAACCCTCAAGCGCAAGATTCAGGAAGCAATCCTTGCCCTTGAGGTAGAACGTCGCTATTCCAAGGACCAAATCCTGGAGTTCTACCTGAATAGAATCTACTTCGGCAATGGCGCCTACGGAATTCAGACAGCCTCACAGTTATACTTCGGAAAGGACGCTAAAAACCTTACTCTGGCCGAAAGCGCCATGCTGGCAGGGATCGTGCGCAGCCCGAACAACTACAACCCGTTCAGCAACCCCGAACTGGCAAGGCGCCGCCAGCATCTCGTGCTCGATCTCATGGTCAGGTACGGGAAGATCACCGAGTCCGAGGCAGAGCAGGCTAAGAACGAAAAGCTCAAATACCGCGAGGGGAATGTAAAAACAGCTTACGCTTTCCCCTACTTTATCGATAATGTGATCACCGAAGCGGAGAAAGTTTTGGAACAGCAGGGCATTTCCAGGGAAGCAAGCCAGAACCTGGTTTACCGGGGAGGCCTGAAAATCTACACCTCTTTAAACAGACCGGTTCAGGCAAAAATGGAACAGGTCTTTGCAAACCCTTCCAATTTCCCTGCAGATCAGCACGGAAAACAGGTTGAGGGGGCAATGGTCCTGCTCGACCAGCACACCGGAGAAATCCAGGCTCTTGTCGGAGGGCGCAAGTATTCCCAGCTTCGCTCCTTCAACAGGGCCACCCAGGCCAGGCGGCAGCCCGGTTCCGCCATCAAACCGCTTGTGGTTTACGCCCCGGCCCTGGAAAAGGGATACACCACGGCCACCATACTGGATGACGTACCGGCTACCTTTGGAAACAAAACCTTTTACAATTACGACAATGTTTACCGCGGGCTGATCCCGATGCGCACCGCCGTCCAGTGGTCGGTGAACACCTATGCCGTAAGGCTGCTGGATCGCATTGGTGTGGATTACGGATATGATTTTGCGAAAAAACTGGGGATCACCACCCTTGATCCCGCCAGGGACCGCCATCTCTCCCTCGCTCTGGGAGGCATTACCTATGGGATATCCCCTCTGGAAATGGCAGGAGCCTATGGAGCCATAGCCAACCAGGGGATCTACATCCAGCCGCACACAATCCGCAAAATCGTGGACCGCAACGGAGAGGTTCTCTATGAGGCCCAACCTCATAAGAAGGTGGTCATGTCACAGCAGACTGCCTACATCATGACCGACCTGCTGCGCACTGTGGTACGGGCGGGGACGGGACAAAGGGCACAGATGAACCGCCCGGTCGCCGGAAAAACCGGAACGACTGAAAATCACGTAGATGCATGGTTTATGGGCTACACGCCTGAATTCGTGGGAGCGGTGTGGATGGGATTCGACAAGGAGGAGCAGATGCCCTCAGGCACATGGGGCAGCGGTTACCCGTTGCGCATCTGGAAGGCCGTGATGCAGAAGGCTACGGAGGGTTTACCTGTCCGTGATTTTCCGCAACCAGGCGGACTTGTAAGGGCCACCATTTGCAGCAAATCGGGGCAGCTTCCTAACGCCTTCTGCCCTCCCAATGAGGTGATACCCGACGAACTGTTCGTCCAGGGGACGGTGCCCACCCAAACCTGCAGCGTGCACGTGCAGGCCGAAATCTGCCCTGACTCCGGGAAACTGGCGACTCCTTACTGCCCCAACCGGATCAGCGCCGTCTTCCTGAAGCGGCCCCCCTTCTCAGGGAAGGCGCCGTTAGACGCCCGGGAGGCCCTGCCGACAGAGTCCTGCCCGCTTCACGGAGCCGGAGGTGGTCAGGACCAGGCAGTTCGAGTAAAGGTCTGCACCGACCCGCGCCATAACGGAACACTCTACCTGGCCAACACGCCGGGGCTGTTGGAAACAGGAGGCTGCCCGCCGGAGTTCGTGGAGGAACGGGAGTTTCCGGTTAAAGATGTGCCAAAACTGCGCTGTCCGCTCCCGGATCACCAGGTCAAAAAAATTAATTTAAACATGAACCGGCTGTTCAATCAGAGTGAAAATCAGGGGGGAAACAATAACCTGCAGTAAAGCCTATTTGAACTGCACGATGGTCACACCTGTTCCCCCCTCTTGGTATGTGCCAAGCCGGAATGACGCCACAAAGGGATGTTTTGCAAGATATTTTTGCACAACATCCCTTAATACTCCTGTTCCCTTCCCGTGGATCAGGGTCACTTTCTGGATACCCGCCAGGTATGCAGCATCAAGGTACTTGTCGATATTTACCAGGGCTTCTTCAACCCGCTGGCCGCGGAAATCAAACTCAGGAGGCACCGCTGCGCTCTGCTCGATGGTGCCGGAGTTCCGGAGGGAATGGGTCTCCTGCTTTATTTCCTGCCTGCCCCGGCGCAGTTCCGCAAGTGGCAGTTTCAGCTTGAGCGCTCCTATTTGCACCATCACATTGCCGCTGGAGTCCGGGCTGTCCAGCACGTAACCCTGCTGGTTAAATCGCGGAACTGCAACCAGATCGCCCGGTTTGACATCTCCGACCGGTTCGCCCTGGGGCGGCGATACCTGTGCTTCTATCTTATCTATCTTTTCCTCAATCTTCCCGGCAAGCTCGCTTAACCTCTCCCGGGCCTGGTGTGCACTCCGCAGCCTCTCTTGAACAGTCTGTCTCCGCTGCTCCTCCCGCAGGCTCCGGATCAACTGCTCCGCTTCCCGCCTTGCGGTGCGCAGGAGTTCCCGGGCTTCCTCGGCAGCTTTAGCCAGGATTTGCTTCTCCTTCTCCCTGACCCGTTCTTCCTCCTGTTTTAGCTTATTCCGCAACTGCTGAACCTCCGCCTTTAAGCGCTCGGCCTCGATACGGGCGGTTGAAGCGGCAAACTGATCCTCTTTGAGGTGCTGAATCAACTCGGAGAGCTCCCTCTGCTCCGGCCTCAGGAAAGACCTGGCACGCTCTACAACTTCAGGAGGAAGTCCCAAGCGGCTTGCGATCTCGAAAGCATTGCTCTCTCCGGGCACACCGATGGCCAGCCTGTACGTCGGCCTGAGGGTGAGGCTGTCAAACTCCACGGAGGCGTTTTCGGCACGGGGCCTGGAATGGGCGAAAACCTTTAACTCGCTGTAATGGGTTGTGGCAATGATCAGCGCCCCTTTTTGCATCAGACATTCCAGGATCGCCATCCCCAGGGAAGCTCCCTGCTCGGGATCAGTTCCCGCCCCGAGCTCATCCAGGATGACAAGGGTTCCTTTCCCGGCTTTTTGCAGAATTCGTATGATATTGGTCATATGCCCGGAGAAGGTGCTGAGGGACTGCTCGATACTCTGTTCATCCCCAATGTCGGCGAAAACGTCCATGAAGCACGGGAAAACCGTGCCATCCCCCGCGGGAACATGCAGCCCCGACTGCGCCATTAGCGCCAGCAGCCCCACCGTCTTTAAAGCAACCGTCTTGCCGCCCGTATTCGGCCCCGTAATGATCAGGCAGTCGAAGTCCTTTCCCAGGTGGAGATCAAGGGGGACAACCTTCCCCTTCAGCAGTGGGTGCCTCCCCCCTCTGACTTCAAGCTGTCCGTTCTCGCTGAACTGGGGAGCCTGGCCTTTCATTTTTTCACTCAAATGCCCCTTGGCAAAGATAAAATCCAGTTCTCCAAGCAGTTTCAAGTTTTTACCGATTTCATCGTGATAGACGGCCACAAGCCTGGTCAGCTCTTCAAGAACCCGGAGTTCCTCCTGATGAGCCGCCGACCTCGTGGCGGCAAGTTCGTTCATGGTCTTGACGAGGGGAAGCGGTTCCATAAAGACCGTTGCTCCGCTGGCGGACTGATCGTGAACGATGCCGGGAAACTGGTTGCGGTACTCCTGTTTCACGGGCACCACGTAACGGTCCCCCCGCATCGTATAGATGGGTTCCTGCAGAAATCTCAACCAGTCCGGTTTTGCGAGGATTTCCTCGAGCTGGCTTCTGGCCTTTGCCTCAAGGCCCCTGATCCGGCGCCGCAGTTTAGCCAGTTCGCCGGAGGCAGCATCGGCTATCTCGCCTTCGGGAAGGATGCAGAAATCGATTCTTTCCCGGAGTTGCCTGCACTCCTCCAATGCAGCAGTCCGGGACCGGAGATGGGGAAGCTCCATATTGATCTGCAGTATTCCCTGTTTTATTTTAGCGGTCGCAGCAAGGGTATCCTTAATGAGCAGGAGTTCGTGTGGTTCCAGTATTCCACCGATGGCAGCACGCCTGAGAAAGGGAGCAAGGTCGGAAATGCCGGCAAGCGTCAAATCGGGGTTCAGCCTTCTGGCATGTACCGCCTCCGTGGTTTCGGCCTGGGCTCTCAGTATTTCTTCCATGTCACTGGAAGGCTCCAGGTCGCGTACGTGAGGAATACCCAACGGTGTCTGGCAGAGAGCTTCCAGCATTTCCTTGATCTTATGAAATTCGAGCTTTTTTAAAGAATATCTATCCAATGTAGCCATCTCCTACCCTTGACTCTTCCTCCTGCAGCACTCCACGCAGGTAATGCCCGCGGGTTAAACCCTGTAGGGAAGTCTCCGACAGCTCCTTCCATGCCTTTTTACCTGCTTCTTTATTCCACCTGCCGGCCGCCCATAAATCGCATGCCTCCCTGTAAATTGCGGTTATTCGTTTTACCGGTTCAGCTTCAAAGTAGCGCAATTCAAGCCTGAGATTGCTATAACCTGCTGCCAATATCTCGTCGAGAAATTCGATCAGGCAGAGTTCCCTGGCGTTGTAAAGGGTCATCCGGCACTTTTCGTCCTGTACCAGGGGAAAAAGATACCCCCGGCGATCCTTCAAAAAGCATGAGTACTTCCGGCAGAGATGCGGACAGGCATCGTCCCCATCAACAGGACGATCAAAGGTGGCAACTGCGCCGGTGATACAGTGTTCGCTGATCATCAGGGGGAGGGTCCCGTGCACTAAAAGCTCCAGGAAGTCCGTCCCGCGAAAAGCGAGATTATGCAGCTGCTCCCGGTTCAGCTCGGGGGAAATAGTAACCCTCCTGACCCCCATGTCCAGCATTGTCATCACCGCAGGATCGTTAAAAACCGGAACAGAAAAATCGGTAATCACCCTCTGCCCGGTTTGCAGGGCGAGGTATAGCCCACCCAGGTCCCCCACAAGCACCCCATCCGCATGAAGGGCGCGGGCTTTAACTAAAATCTCTTCCACCGAAGCTCGATCTCGCTCCTGCCAGATCCGGGGAAGAATGAGAAATGCCTTCCTTTTTTGTTCCCGGCACATTTCAATCCCCTGCTCCACCAGCTTCCAGCTCCAGGGCTTCCTTCCCCGGTAAGACGGGCCTCCAAAATATAAAACTTCAGCGCCTGCTTCAAGCGCGGCCTGAAGGGCCGGGAAATCACCTACAGCCACCGCCAGCGCCGGCCTCATCCCATGCCTTTTATGGGATTGAGCCCGGCTCCTTACTGATTTCCAGAATAAACCATCATTCTTCGGTGCGCTTCGCTTAAACCTGCGCACACGGGCAACCTCCAGAGCAGCGGTGAGATCTCTCCGGACGGCGTTGATCTCGCTTAAGGGAAACATCACGTTACGATCGAGTTCACAATTAAATTCTTCGAGTGCAAAGGGGGTATTACCCAGGCGATCCACCTGTTCCCTCACCTTTTCCGGCGTAAGGGGGTGTTTGATGGCGCTTTCCCCTAGAAAACTGCCCCTGCTGACCACATGAAGCCCGTCCGGGTCCCAGGCCTCGAGGACAAAGGGTTCTCCAATTTTGCCTGCCGCTCTGACCCTCAGGGGCACTCTGCGCCTTCCGCCACTGCGCAAGCTTTCCTGTGCCGCCTGGATCAACCTCTCATCGTGGGTTTTGAAGATGCGATCCCCCTCTCTGACAGGAAACGGTACCGTAATTTCCACCCTCGTCCCCGGTTCGACCTCGGAAACCTGTTCTCCCTTTACCTGGAGGCTGTGCACCGTCATGCCTTCCCTGCCGCCCCCGGTCCAGAATTCAATGCCGTCACCAACCCGTAAGGGAAGGCGTGTCTCGAACACAACCCGCCTTTCCGGCGTTACGCGAGTAACCCGTCCCAAGGGGAGTCCCCGGTTGTTGGGCTTGGTGTAGCCGATCAACCTCCGGCGGGGGTTTCCGTAGAAATACCCGGTGGTAAAACCCCTGTTAAAGATCTGGGCAAGGTCACGGATTTCCTCGTCGGTGACCTCAAAACCAGCCGGGTCGCCGTATGCCCTGTCAAGGGCTGCCCGGTAAATTCTCACGACTGTGGCCACATATTCCGGCCGCTTCATGCGGCCCTCGATTTTCAGGGATGTTACGCCGGCATCGATCAAAGCAGGAAGCTCCCTGATCAGCATCAGGTCCTTGGGACTCAATAAATGTTCTCCGGGGCAGGCGGAATCCAGTTCTTTGCCGTAGGCGTCAACAAGCCGGTATGGGAGCCTGCAGGGCTGGGCGCAGCACCCCCGATTCCCGCTGCGTCCCCCCACCAGGCTGCTAAAAAGGCATTGACCGGAGTAACAGAAGCAGAGGGCCCCGTGGACGAATACCTCCAGTTCCAGGGATGTTTTCCGCTTGATCTCCTGCAGGTCTGCATAAGTCGTTTCCCGCGCCAGGACAACGCGCCGAAAACCGAGATCGGCCAGAAACTGCACCCCCGACGCATTGTGAACGGTCATCTGGGTGCTCCCGTGCAGGGGAAGTTCCGGAAGAACACTCCTGATAAAACCGGCAACCCCCAGATCCTGCACCAGCACGGCGTCGGCACCTTCCCGGTACAAAAAAAACAGGTAATCCGCCAGTTCTCCGAATTCCCCGTTGTCAACCAGGGTATTTACCGTCACATATATCCTGACGCCGCGCACATGAGCATAGTCAAAGGCCTCAATCATCTCTTCCCGTGTAAAGTTCTCCGCATAGGCGCGTGCCCCGAAATGTCTGCCCCCCAGGTAAACGGCATCTGCCCCGTTGGCCACGGCAGCCCGTAGAGCATCGGGAGAACCCGCCGGGGCAAGCAGTTCCGGCATCCTTTTTTTCGTCATCCGCTACTCTGATAACCTCCAGAATAAACTTATGAAATACGGCTGACCCGGATCAGCCCGGAGCAGGAGTGAATCTCTACCCCCTGTTTGGCCAGTTCATCGAGAAACAGATTGAGTCCAAGGGAATCGCTGGCAATATGCCCGGCGATGATGACGTTGATATGATGTTTATCCGCTTCTTTCCGGTGGTCCTCGCCCATGTGCATCCCGATCACCGTGCCCACTCCTGCGTTGGCCAGCTTTTCATAGGCTTCCTTGGCTCCGCTGGTTCCCCCGGTCATGTCTACAAAGATCTTGCCCGCCCTCCTCTTCTCGCTACCGACAACAATCTTCGGGCCGGCCTTGTATTTCACGGCATGGGCATACTCGGGTACTTCTTTGAGGACCTTGATGATCTCACCCAGGGTTTCCGGAGCTTTTTCCTGGATTAGTTTGTCCAAAAAGCTTGTTACCAAATTATCGGCGGGGGTGTGCACACACATAAACGGTATCCCCAGGAGCCGGGCTGCGTCAACCGCACGGTTGTGGTTGGCGGGAGCGATCAGTCTCTCCACCTGTGCAATCCTGTCGGCCAGGATTCCCTCGGCCACGTTGATGGGTACTCCCAAACGGTGAAGCTCATCCTCCTGGATGTGCATCACATCGTGCAGGGCGGCCAGGGCTTTTCCTTCGGGATGATGAGAGATGATGAGATCGATCCGCCTTCCCTTTTCCCTGAGGCGGTCCGCCAGCAGAACCTCACCCACCTCCATATCAATACCGGCCAAAACCCCTTGAACCTCCGCATCCTCTTCTCCGAATAGAATCCTGGTGTCGCTGTAAGGATTCCACAGCCGTTCCCGATCGAATTCTTTTTTTTCACCCTCTTTTAATTCTTGATAAGCCTTCTGCTCCTTTTCTAAAACCCGGGCTACCTCCGCGGCTCCCCGCGGATCGGCCTCTTTACCCTTCTGCACGGCAAGCTCGTATATTTCCCGAATTCTCACAGTTTCTACCTCCCCAACCATTTAGTTTTCACATCCAGGAAAATAGACTTGACAGAGGCTTTCTTAGATTAAGTCTTTTTGTTCAGCCATCTTTTCAGTTTCGGCAAGGGCCAGGTATTGATCACGTCCTCCGCTTCCGCCCACCCCCGCCTGGCAGTGAGCAGGCCGTAACGGATGTCGTCCAGGAAGTTAACGTCGTGGGCATCGGTATTGATTGCAAACTTTACCCCAAGGCTTTTCCCCTCTCGAATATAAGCGTCCTTCAGGTCGAGGCGATCGGGAGATGCATTGATCTCCAGGGCGGTCCCGGTTTCTGCCGCCACCTCCAGGACGCGGGAAACATCCAGCTCGTAGGGTTCCCTCCTGCCGATAAGGCGCCCGGTAGGATGGCCGATAATATCTATATGCTCGTTTCTCATGGCTTCGACAATCCGCTCCGTCAAGGTTTCCCGATCCTGCTTAAACCCGGAATGAATTGAAGCAATCACAAGGTCCATCTCCGACAGGATGCGGTCATCAAAGTCGAGATCCTTGTTGGGCAGGATCTCCACCTCCATCCCTGCCAGCACATGCAGCCCGTCGAGATCCCTGTTCATCTGGTCGATCAGTTCCCGCTGGCGGAGAAGCCTTTCTTCATCAAGACCATGGGCAATGCTCAAAGACCTGGTATGGTCGGTGATCGCCAGGTAGCTGTAGCCGCGCCGCTTTGCTGCCGCCGCCAGCTCCTCTATAGTATTTACTCCGTCACTCCAGTCGCTGTGCACATGGAGGTCGCCCTTCAGGTCCTCTGCCTCCACCAGTCGGGGAAGCGTACCGTTCAGGGCGGCCTCGATCTCCCCCTGCCCCTCCCGCAGTTCCGGTGGTATGTACCTCATGCCGAGGAGTTCAAAGAACTCCTCTTCGCTTTCAGGGTAAAAAGCTGCCCCTTCCTTTACAATTCCGTACTCGCTGATTTCACGGTCACGGTCCCGGGCCCTTTGGCGAAGGGCAGCATTGTGCTCCGGCGATCCGGTAAAGTAACGCAGTGCAGAAATAAAATAAGGTGGTTTGACCACCAGGAGGTCGACCTGGATCTCCCACCTGGTGAGCACCGTCGCCTTATTCTCGTCTTCGCTTAAAACCTCCTGCACCCACGGAGCCCCGGTAAACTTTTGAACAACACTGGGAGGATCCTCGGAGGCAGCCACAAAGTCGAGGTCTCCCACCGTTTCCTGCCCGCGCCGGTAACTGCCGGCTGCTGTTACTCTGACCACTTCCTGCTGCTCCTCGAGAAAGCGTTGAATCTCACCGGCAACAGCGGAAGCGAAGTGCAGCGGCCAGCGCTTTTCCCGCCTGACCCACTCTATCCCCTTTAGAATCGCCTCTTCGGTCTTCTTCCCGATGCCGGGCAGTTGTCGCAGGCGCTGCTCCTTTGCTGCTACAACCAACTCGTCCATGGAGGTAATGTTAAGGTTCCTGTAAAGGAGCTGTACTGTCTTAGCCCCTACCCCGGGAATGCGCAGCAGTTCACGCAAGCCCTGGGGAACCTTTTTCTTCAACTCCTCATGGTAACGCAGCTTTCCCGTTGCAACCAGTTCCTTGATTTTGCCCTCCAGGGCGGCGCCGATACCGGGGATCTCCTTTAGCCCATCCTCTCGAGCGAGTTGTTCCACATTAAGGGGGATATTCTGTAAAACCTGCGCCGCCTTACGGTACGCCCGGGATTTATAGGGATTCTCCCCGAGTATATCCAGCAGTTCGGCGATCTCAAGAAAAATTTGTGCAACTTCCCAGTTAGTCATCTTGGCCCCCTGCTATTTCAGAGCCTTCTCTTCCTCCAGCAGCTTGACCAGGCTGTCGTAATCTTCCTGGAGCTTGTTCAACTCGTCGGCAATGTTCAAAGCGGCCAGAACTGCCACTTTGCTGACCGACAGATGGGGATTCTTATTCCCGATCAGGCGCATCTTCTTGTCCACGTATGCGGCTATACCTTCAATGTATTCGGCTCCGGCGAACCCTTTAATCGTATACTCTTCCCCGTAGATCTTCACCGTCACCTTCGTCTTCTCTTCCATCCCGTTCTCCCCCATACCTAACTTCCCCCTTCCTGCGTCCGATTATTATAACTCTTCGCTTAAATGGGATTGAAATCCTGCCGCCTCTACCTCAGTCGTGCGCCGTACCGGTTCTCAAGGTTTTTGAGTATTCTGTCGTGAATCTGCGCCACTTCTTCATCTGTAAGGGTGCGCTCCTGGGATTGGAATAAGAGAGAATAGGCCAGGCTGCGGTGCCCCTCAGGAAGTTGGGGCCCCTGGTAAACGTCAAACAGGCGGCATTCCCTGAGGAGTGAACCCCCGCTTTCCACGATCGTCTTCCTGATGCTTTCGGCCGGAACATCAACGGGAACCACAATAGCCAGGTCCCGGAAGATGCCTGGGAAACGCGGCAGCGGCTGAAACACGGTGCTCAAGCTGATGAAGGAAGCAACGGCTGCCAGATCCAGTTCTGAGGCCACAACCCTGACCGGCAGGTCATACCTTTCCAGAACATCCGGGTGCAGTTCCCCAATAATGCCAACCACCTCGGACCCTACGCAAATCTGAGCCGAACGCCCCGGGTGCAGGGTACGGGTATCCCTCCAGGGCCGGTAACTCACATTCCTGACGCCCAGCAGTTCAAATAAACCGTCTACAATCCCCTTCAGGTAATAAAAATCCCGTTCCTGAACGGGCTCGAGCCATTCCCGTTCAATTTCACCGCAGGCCGCCATCCCCAGGCGCAACTTTTCCAGAGGCAAATTATCCCGACCGTTGTGTTCAAAAACCACTCCCAATTCAAAGAAACCGAGATTTAGCTGCTTGTGCTTGTAATTGCTGCTGATGGTATCCACCAGACCGGGGAGCAGAGAAGGCCGGAGAACACCCTGTTCCTCACGCAGCGGGTTCTGAATACGGACCAACCGTTCAGAGTTGCCGGGGTCCGTCATGCCCAGCTTATCCAGTGAACTCTCTCCGATAAAGCTGTAAGTGATGATTTCGTTCAAGCCGGCGCCCACCATGGCTTCGGTTATCAATTCCCGGAACCGGCTGCGGCGGGGACTGCTGCTGTGGGCAAGCACCCCCACAGGAATCGTCGGTTTGATCTGGTCATAACCGTAGAGCCGCGCCACCTCTTCGATCAAATCGATTTCCTGATTGATGTCATGGCGGTACGAGGGTACATTCACCAGCAGGCCGTCGGGCCCGCACAGTTCACAGGCAAAGTCCAGACGGGCCATGATGTCTTGGACCGCTGCCCGGTCCAAGTTTGTTCCCAAAACCTGATTGACTCTGGCAGTTCTGAGCCGGATGGTCAGCGCTGCCTCCGGGCGGACATACTCGTCAACTATTCCGGCGGTGGCAACTCCTGCCCCAAGTTCTTCAATCAAATGGGCCGCCCGGTCAAGCGCCCTGATAACCCCGTTGATGTCGACTCCTTTCTCAAAGCGCTGGGCCGCCTCCGTCCTCATTCCAAGCTGTTTGGCCGTGCGCCTGATATTCAAAGGGTCAAAACAGGCGGACTCCAGCAGGATGGTCCGGGTTGCTTCCGTCACCTCGCTGGCCAGGCCCCCCATCACACCGGCCAGCGCCACGGGCTCCCGGGCATCGGCGATAGCCAGCATTTCCTGGTCAAGCTCCCTGGTAACCCCATCGAGAGAAACTATCTTTTCACCGGGATAGGGATGTCTGACGATGATCTGACGGCCATGCAGTTTGTCGTAATCAAAGGCATGAAGCGGTTGTCCGGTTTCCACCATGACGTAGTTGGTAACATCCACGATGTTGTTGATCGGCCTGATTCCGGCGGAACGCAGCCGGTACTGGAGCCAGGGGGGTGATGGTGCAATCCTGACATTCCGGATGATCCGTGCGGCATAACGCCTGCACAGGTCGGGTTCATCTATCCTCACCTTAATCAGATCCGCCGTCTTTTCCTCTGTCTCCCTGACGCTGACATCGGGCAGTCTCAGCTCTCCCCCGGTCAGTGCCCTGACCTCCCGGGCAATGTTGATGGCCGCCAAACAGTCGCCCCGGTTGGGAGTTAACTCAAACTCAAGGATGTGATCGTCAAACCCGAGGGCCACGTCAAGGGGGGTTCCCGGTGCAAGGCCGGGGTCAAGTACCAGTACCCCCTTTTCATCGCCGTAACCCCATTCATCGGTTCCCAGCTCCGCACCGGAGCAGATAACGCCCTCGGATTTCTCACCGCGAAAGGTCCTGGACTCCACGGTAATTCCACCCGGCAGGGTCACTCCGGGCCTGGCTACCGGGACGTTGATACCCTTAGCCAGGTTCGGTGCCCCGCTGACCAGTTGTAGTGTCTCATTGCCGATGTTCACCCGACATATCATCAGATGATCCGAATTCGGGTGTGGGACAAGTTCCGTGATCCTTCCCACCAGGATCTGCGACAGGCCGGGAACTGGAGGAGTGATCGCTTCGACGGCAATGCCTGACATGGTCAGCCTCTCCGCCAACTCTTCAACGGTCAGATCGCACCTAACGTATTCTTTCAACCATTTATATGAAAGGCGCAAGGCTCATACCCCCTTAAAACTGGCGCAGGAATCTTATGTCGTTCTCAAAAAAGAGGCGCAGGTCGTTGATGCCGTACTTCAATAAAGCTATTCGCTCCACCCCCATGCCGAAGGCAAACCCGAACACCTCTTCCGGGTTATAGCCGACATTTTCCAGGACCTTGGGGTGTACCATACCCGCTCCCAGGATCTCGAGCCAGCCCGTTCCCGAGCAAACCCGGCATCCCTCCCCCTTGCAACTGAAACACGAGATGTCCACCTCGGCGCTGGGTTCGGTAAAAGGGAAAAAGCTCGGCCGCAGCCGGATCTCCCGGTCTTCACCGAACATCTGACGGGCGAAGGTGAGCAAAACCCCTTTCAGATCGCCGAGGGTACAGTGGCGGTCCACCAGAAGCCCCTCGACCTGGTGGAACATCGGAGAATGGGTGGCATCGTCATCCCTTCTGTAAACCTTGCCCGGAGCGATGATCCTTACAGGCAGGTTCGGCACCATCCTTTCCATGGTGCGGATCTGGACGGGAGAGGTATGGGTGCGCAGCAGGATTTCCTCTGTGATATAAAAGGAATCCTGCATGTCCCGCGCCGGATGCCCCTTGGGGATGTTCAATGCTTCAAAGTTGTAATAGTCCCATTCCACCTCAGGCCCTTCCGCAATATCAAAACCCATGGCGGTAAAGATATCCTTAATCTCTTCGAGAACTATCGTCAGCGGATGTTTGTGGCCGCGCCGCATGGTGCGCCCGGGGAGGGTCACGTCGATGGCCTCTGCTTCCAGCCGCTGCTGTTTCTCCTGTTCCAAAATAACCAGCAACCGGCGCTCCAATTCCTCCTCTATAAAAGCGCGCACCTGATTGGCAAGATGTCCCACCTTTGGGCGCAGTTCGGGAGAAAGCCCCCCCATCCCCCTTAAAATTCTGGTCAGTTCCCCCTTTTTTCCGAGGTACTTGACCCTGATTGCCTGGAGTTCTTCCCTGGTCTGAGCCGAGCCCAGTTCTGAAAGGGCGCTCTCCTTGATGCCGAGTATCTCCTGTTCCAATCCTTTCTCACACTCCTTTGTCCAGACATAAACAAATCCCCCGTCCAAAAGGGACGGGGGTCAGCAACCCACGCGGTACCACCCTTCTTGGCCTTCGACGGCCCACTCTCAGGGTCAATCCTTTTAACGGTAGAACCCGGCCGCACCTACTTGCTCCCAGAGGTTCAATGCGGCAACTTCCAGGCGAACTTCAGAATCGGGATTCTGGCCGGGCTTCCAGTCACGGCACGGCCTCCCTGAAAAGAACCCTCCGATCCTTACTCTCCTGGGCATTGTTTTTCACAGCATCAGTTATCTTACTGAAGCAGGAATCTCCGATAGAGAAGGTATGCTTGCAGGGACCCGGTATATTCGAAGATCAGCCAGAAAAAACGAGCCGGCAGTGACATCCATCCCACGCACCTTTTCGGAGACATATTTACTTGCTCTTACAGGATTATATCACAAGGCTCACTGCCTCTACAATTCTTTCTGGCGTTGAATTTCATAAAGGACCAGAGCGGTTGCCACAGCCGCGTTTAAAGACTCCACCTTTCCCCGCAACGGGATCTTGATTCTGCTATCACTCAGTGCCAGGATCTCCGGGCTGATCCCGCGCCCTTCATTGCCGATAACCACCGCAAGCCCCGGGTACCGGAGATCGGTCCGGTAATAGATCTTGCCCGTGTGGGGATCGGCGGCCACAACGAAAATGCCGGATTCTTTCATCCGGCAGAGCAGTTCCTTCAGGTTCACTCTGCTAAAAGTAGGAACCCGAAATACCGAACCCATAGTCGCCCGAAGAACCTTGGAGTTATAAAGATCAACCGTTCCCTCACCCAGAAACACGGCTTTAACTCCCACCGCTTCCGCCGTTCGCAGGATGGTGCCCAGGTTTCCGGGGTCCTGGATTGCGTCCAGAACAAGCCATATTCCCTCGCTTTTTTGCAAGATTCCCTCTTCCGTCCAAACAGGCATCCTGCCAACCGCCAGGATGCCCTGGGGGGTTTCGGTTTCCGCTATCTTCTCAAAAATGCGCTGTTCTACAATATATAAAGGGATATTTGCTCGACGCGGGTGTTCAATCACAGACCTGCCCTTTTCCCGCTGCAGCCCTCTTTCAGTGCATATCAAATAATCAAGGTGAATCCCGCTTTTCAAGGCCTCCTCAACAAAGCTGATGCCCTCAATAATAAAGCGGTGCTCCGCTTCCCTCACCTTTCTTTTTTTCAGGCTACGCGCAAATTGAACAGCCTGCTTCAGACCGGTAACCATTAAACAGTATCATCCTTTACAAAAAAGTATGGCCCGCTGCCATACTTTTTTGACGAGAGAACATTATTATATTTTATCAGGCTAAACGTACTTTTTCGCCAGGTCGACCAGCTTTGTGAAGGCAGCCTGATCATTGACGGCCAGTTCGGCAAGCATTTTCCTGTTCATGGCGACTCCCGCCTGCTTCAAGCCGTTAATAAATTTGCTGTAGGACAAGCCGTTCAGCCGGGCAGCGGCATTGATCCTGGCAATCCACAGCTTACGGAAGTCCCGCTTCCGAAGCCTTCTATGGACATAGGCATAATACAGGGACTTCATTACCTGCTGGTTTGCCACTCGGAAAAGCTTGCTCTTTGCGCCCCGATAGCCCCGGGCGAGCTTCAATATTTTTTTATGGCGGCGGCGCGTTACCGGTCCACCTTTTACTCTTGCCATGACTGAAAACCTCCTTGACTTTTACATGTAAGGCAAAAGCTTTTGCATTCTTCCCCGGTCGGCAGCGCTAACCACTGCAGGTTGCCGGAGCCGGCGCTTGCGTTTGCTGGATTTGTGTCCCAAAAGGTGGCTTCTCCATGCTCTCGCCCGTTTCCAGAGGCCATTTGCGGTGCGTTTAAACCTCTTTGCTGTCGCCCGGTGTGTTTTCATTTTTGGCATGATCTGAATCTCCTTTCACCTGGTCCTGGTTCCTGGGCGCCAGGATCATTATCATATTGCGACCTTCTACCTTAGGCTCCTTTTCCAGAATTGCACTGTCTTCCAGCTTTTTGAAAAACTTCATGCAGAGATTGTGCCCCAGTTCTGCGTGGGAGATCTCCCGCCCCCGGAACATCAGCGTAACCTTTACCTTATCCCCTTCCTGCAGAAAGCGCCTGGCGTTCTTCGCCTTTACCTCGAAGTCATGCTCCTCGATCTTTGGCCTCAGCTTAAGCTCCTTGACATTGATGACCCGCTGTTTCTTTCTGGCTTCCCTTTCACGTTTGCTCTGTTCATACTTGTACTTTCCGTAGTCCATGATCCGGCAAACCGGGGGTTTGGCGGAAGGGGCCACCTCCACAAGGTCGTAACCCTGCTCCATGGCGATACGAAGCCCTTCTTTCAGGGGTAGAATCCCGAGCTGCTGGCCGTCACTGCCCACTAAACGAATTTCCCGGGCACGGATCTCCTCGTTGATCCGCAAATCTTTGTTAATTATACGCCACCTCCTAAATTAATGGGCTAAAAAGAAAAGCGGGCGTTTTCCACCCGCTTATTTTAAACGAGAGATCTCGGCACGCAACCTTACCGACATGAAGAGCCGTAAGGTGAGAAGCGAGTGGGCTTCTACTTGGAATGCCAATCTTTTCATTCAGGCTGGCTTCAGTATATCACAGCCGATTTAACAATGTCAATATCACCGTTTCTGCTCAATTTCCTGCTGCAAACTCCGTATAAATTCATCCAGCCGGGCAGGTCCGGTATCCCCCTCTCCGCGCTTTCTCACCCTGACCGTGCGGCTGTCCACCTCCTGGTCACCAACTACCAGCAGGTACGGAACCTTTTCCAGTTCTCCCTGCCTGATCTTGTAACCAACCCTCTCATTCTCATCGTCAACCTCCACCCGGATACCCCGTTCCTCCAATTGCCTGGCTACATCTGCTGCATAGGGAACATGACGGGAGGCAACGGAAACCACCTTAACCTGCACCGGCGCCAGCCAGGCGGGAAATGCCCCGGCATAATGCTCGGTAAGTATGCCCAGAAAACGCTCAATGCTGCCGAAAGCAACCCGGTGAATCATCACCGGCCGGTGCCGGGAACCGTCTTCCCCGATATAGGTAAGGTCGAAGTTTTCAGGCATGACAAAATCGAGCTGGATCGTCCCGCACTGCCAGCTGCGCCCCAATGAGTCCTGGAGGTGAAAATCGATTTTCGGCCCATAAAAGGCGCCGTCACCCTCATTTACCTGGTACGGGATTCCCTTCTTTTCCAGTGCCTTGACCAGGGAACTCGTAGCAAGCTCCCAGATCTCGTCCGAGCCCATGGCGTTCTCGGGCTTCGTGGACAACTCCACCCGGTAGGTAAAACCAAAGGTCCTGTAAAAATAGTCTATGAGGTTGATCACGTTGATGATCTCGTCCGTGATCTGTTCGGGAAGCATGAAGATATGGGCATCATCCTGGGTAAAACAGCGCACCCGCAGCAGCCCGTGCAGCACGCCGGAGCGCTCGTGGCGGTGCACCAGCCCGAGTTCCGCTAACCGCAGCGGCAACTCCCTGTAAGAATGCAGCCTTGTCTTGTAATAAAGAATGGCGCCCGGACAGTTCATGGGTTTGACTGCGTAATCCTCTTCGTCGATCTTCAAGAAGTACATATTCTCCTTGTAATGGTCCCAGTGTCCCGACCTTTCCCAGAGGGAGCGGTTGAGAATAACAGGGCTTTTGATCTCTTTGTAACCCCAGCGACGGTGTACATCCCGCCAGAAATTCTCAAGCTCTGTTCTGATGATCATACCCTTCGGGTAGAAAAACGGGAACCCCGGCCCTTCGTCGGCAATGCCGAAGAGGTCCAGCTCCTGCCCCAGCTTGCGATGATCCCGCCGTTTTGCTTCCTCGATGCGTTTCAGGTATTCGTCCAGGTCCTTCTGTTTGGGAAACGAGATGCCGTAGATCCGCTGGAGCATTTTGTTTTTTTCACTCCCCCGCCAGTAGGCCCCCGCCACGCTCAGCAGCTTAACTACACCCACCATCCCTGTCCGCGGCAGATGCGGGCCCAGGCAGAGGTCCGTGAACTCTCCCTGGCTGTAAAGGCTGACCTGGGCTTCCGGGGGGAGTTCTTCGATGAGTTCCACTTTATACGGTTCGCCTTGCCTGTTAAAGAATTCAATGGCCTCTTCGTGGGTTACCTCCTGGCGCACTACGGGGTAATCCGCTTTGATAATCTTTTTGATCTCCTCTTCAATCCGCGCCAGATCCTCGGTTGTAAAGGCCTCCGGGGAATCGAAGTCATAGTAAAAGCCCTCTTCGATGGCGGGGCCAATGGTCAACTTGGCCTCGGGGAAAAGACGCTTGACCGCCTGGGCAAGAATATGAGCGGAGGTATGGCGGTAAACGGCCTTCCCATCTTCGTCCTCGAAGGTTAAGAACTCGATTTTATCCTCCGGCCGGACCCGACCGGCAAGATCCTTCAGATCCCCGTTTACTCTTGCCACAACCGCCTCTTTTGCCAGCCTCCTGCTAAGCCCCGCAGCCACATCCCTTAAGGTGCTTCCCTGGGGAACGTGGTGGACGGTCCCATCTTTTAATATGACCGGAATTAACTCCTGTACCTGCCGGTCTTCTTTCATGCAGCATTCCTCCTCGCAACAATCGATATTCTACGTGAAGAAACAAAAAATCTCATCCCCTTCAGGGGACGAGATTTCCCGCGGTTCCACCCCATTTTGACGGCGCATGGCCGCCCTCTCGCAGCGCACTTTAACGGGTGCACCCGTTCTCCTTAGGTTTTCCGTTCAGAGAACCCTCCGGGGCGGTCTTCCCTTTACCTTTTGCCGGAGGCGCTTCCAGCCGTGGCGCCTCCTCTCTGAGGCCAGTATAAAGGTACTCTTCCCATCATTGCGATAGCAATTTAGCTTTAGGAGCATTATACGGCTCTCCCGGCAGGCCTGTCAATAAGCACCCGCCGCCACTAATTGTTATGCATATATAAATGCCGGCACTTTTCACAACCGGGGCAGCGAGCGATCCTGTTGCAGAAAACCTGCTGGATTGTCTGGATCGGATTACAGTTCCAGATCTTATCTGAAACGTGGAATATGATGTTTTTCGGTGAGAGGGTAATCAACATGCTCAGGAGGTAGTCCTTATAATTAAATTCACCGTCAATTACGGTAAAAGAAGGCGTGCGCAGGTGTTCCCTCCTGATGACGTTTCCTCTCTCGTCGCAGAGATAGAAAGTTCCCTCGGTTGTAATAAAGACGTGAACTTCATTAATTTTCGGCTCCTGCAAGTCGATAAAACAGCGAAGTAACCGGACAAATTCCAGGTAATCCTTGGCAGCCACGAATTCCTGGACGGTCCGCTTCACCATCCGCTGCAGCTGGCCCCAGTACTCCTTAAGGCGGAATCTGGCATATCCCTCAACCATTAAAGTCTGATGATCGCCCAGATAATCATAGAGGTTCTGCAGGATCCTGTTCCTGCGAACCATTCTGAGCTTTTGCATGGTTTCGAGGGCGCGGTTTACTACTTCCTCCCTGTCATGGGGGGAGAGATAATTATAAGACCTGTTTATATATTCTCTTACATAGGCCGATTCCATATAATTTACAAACAGGTCGGAGATCGCCTTCGCAACTGCAAACCGGATGGCAAATTTTCTTTCCCCCTGTTTATTGCCACGCTGAGCACGAAGAATAAAAAATGACCACGGTGGGTCTTTTTGTTCATCGCACTCAAACGCAAAACGTTCGCCGGATAAAAAATTCAACTCGGAGTTTAACCGTTCCCGGACTTCGTTTGCGTAAGATAGAGTTCCTATAATGATGTAAGATGTCACAGATTTCACCCCTTCCTCTACATGGTGTTCAATACATGATATGTTATTATACGGAAGGGGTTTTCTGCTTATACAGGGAATTTGGAAAAATTTAATTCGATCCAGCTGGGAGAATACCCGCCATTCCCGCGGTTTGTGCTCCTCTCAATCCGTACCGTGAAAATATTAACTTAAAGCAAACCGGCTTTGGATGACAAAAGATCTCACAAACCATACAGGTTTAAGAAGAGTCTTCAAAATATTAACAACTGCCTCCCTATGAAAGAAGAAAATATAAGTTATTAAATATTAGCTCTTGGAGAAATCCTAATATAAGTGAAGGAGGCAGCGACGGAAATTGTTTAGACAGGTATTACGGTGGGTGCTTGGGGAGAGATTGAAGACAAGCCAGCTCGCCGAGCAGAAATTCAATGTCTTCTGGGGGATGGCCATCCTTTCAAGCGACGCCATCTCGTCGGTCGCCTACGCTGTAGAAGAAATTCTTTGGATACTGATACCGGTAATTGGCATGGCATCCTATTCGTGGATGTTGAAGATCGCCGGAGCTATCATCTTGCTGCTGTTTATCCTTACATTCTCCTATCGTCAAACGGTCGATGCATACCCGAGCGGTGGAGGAGCATACATCGTTGCCAAGTCGAATTTAAGCAATCTCTTCGGCTTGATTGCCGGAGCTTCCCTTGCAGTTGATTACACACTGACAGTCGCCGTCAGCATCACATCCGGAACTGCGGCCATTACCTCCGCCTTCCCGTTTCTCTTCCCCTATCGCGTAATCATCTCGGTAGCCATCATTATACTGCTGACCGTGGGGAATCTGAGGGGTATCAGGGATTCATCGAGGATGTTTGGAATACCGACCTATGCATTTATCTTCTCTATCATCGCCCTGATCATCGCCGGGTTTATCAAGCATACATATGGAGATTACCGGGACATACCAACCCCCTCACAATCCCACGTGGCTTTCGGAACCCAGGCTGTAACGCTTTTCCTTTTATTGAGGGCATTTTCTTCCGGTTGTGCTGCCGTGACAGGAGTAGAAGCGATCAGCAATGGGATACCAAATTTTAAACCACCATCTCAGCGAAATGCCAAGATCGCTTACCTGCTACTGGCTTCCGCGGTATTCGTGACATTCGGGGGGGTGGCCTACCTGGCAAATATCTATCATGCCGTCCCCAACCCTCATCAAACGGTAATAGCCCAGATTGCCACTGACGTTTTCGGAAAAGGTCCTATGTTTTACCTGATTCAGGTGACCACCACAATCATTTTGGCAATGGCTGCAAATACCGCCTTTGCCGATTTTCCCATACTCCTTTCGCTGATCGCCCAGGATGGGTACGCTCCCAGACAGCTGGCCTTACGGGGGCACCGGTTAAACTTTTCTAACGGAATATTAACCCTGAGTACCTTAGCAATTATTCTGGTTATTGTGTTCAAAGGTGATACTCACCTGCTGATACCCTTGTATGCCGTGGGTGTTTTTACATCTTTCACCCTTTCACAAACCGGAATGTTCGTACACTGGCTCCGCCTCAAGGAGAAAGGCTGGCTGCATAGAGCGGTCATCAACGGTTTGGGTGCCTTTATTACTTCAATTACTGTAGGCATCATCGCGGTCACAAAATTCCCCGAAGGAGCCTGGATTGTCGTTTTGGTTGTTCCAACAGTGGTTTTAATTATGTTGAAAATAAGGAGGCACTACGATTCGGTAGCGGAACAATTGAATATTCCCAACGAAACCCTGCCTTACTTGAATTTCAACCCCCACTACTCCCATTTCGTGATCGTTCCGATCGACAGTTTGAACGCCATGGTGGTCAAGGCCCTGCGATACGCTAAAAGCCTTACACCAAATGTGGAGGCATTTCATGTGGAAACGCGGGAGGGTGAAGCGGACAAATTGAGGAGAAAGTGGGCGCTGCTCAACACGGACATTCCCCTAATTATTAAGCAATCACCTTACCGGGAGGTTGTGGGGCCGCTCATCAACTACATCGACTCAGAGGAACACGCCTCGCAACCCGGCGATGTGATCACGGTTCTACTTCCACAGTTTTTCGTGCCCAAATGGTGGCAGATGGCCCTTCACAACAATACCAGCATCTTTATCGCCAATGCACTCTTTCATAAGAGGAATGTGGTGGTTTCAGTGCTCCCGTTTTACCTTGAAGACATGCCGGCATTAAAAAGAAAGTGGCATGAGGAAAAGAACAAGGAAAAACAGAGTCGGTCATAATAATACATCCTACCTTTTGATGATTCCATGAAAGAAACGTGGTGGTTTCCATTCTGCCCTTTTACTTAGAAGACATGACGGCGTTAAGATTCATTGCCTGTTGTATTATATAGATCTTTTGCAACATCTCCAAACTTCGTTTCAATTCTAGCAACCCGCTATTCCAACCTGAGTATAAGACAATAACCGCAATAATACTGGGCAGGCCCGATGAGAAAGAGATTCCACGACCACTGCCGCATATGGAGATATCTTCTTCCTTTTCACCGGCGTACATTGCCCTGACCCTGTACCCCCTTCTACGCCCCGGTCGAGTATGTCTGCCAGCAGGAAGGGCTCGCTAAATCGGCCAAGCAGGCGCTTTTTATGTTCCGCATGCCGGCCATCGTCACCCTGACCGTCAATGGTCAGGTGGTGCAGCAGATCGGCAATGTCAAGCCGTTTATGTATGAGATACTGGATGCATAAAACCTGTAATCACCGACAGGCCTATGGCTATGTCATCATCGCCTGTCGCCGCTACCCCATCCCTTTATATTTTTTTTACTTCCGGTAAGTTTTTTTTAATCTCTAATTGATAGTAAAAGGAGTTAAAATAAGCCTGTTAACAGACACCGGACCAAAACTTAACCAGCAGGGGGTTGGAACAATGTTTGATCTTGTCCTGGGTGGTATGGTTACCTTGGTTTTACTCGTTTACCTGGTTTACGCCTTAATGAAAACGGAGGAACTCTAATGATCAGTATGGATATCCTGCAAATGGCTTTTTACCTACTGCTCCTTATCCTTTTAGCCATACCTCTGGGGTTTTATATGGCCCGCGTTTTCAACGGCGAAAGCACTTTTTTAGACCCCATCTTTAGACCCCTGGAACGGCTGATCTACCGCCTGACAGGGGTTGATGCCGGGCGGGAGATGAACTGGCGCGAGTACGCCTTGATGCTCGTGGTCTTTAACATCCTGGGGATGGCTGCTGTTTACCTGATTCAGCGCATCCAAGGAATACTCCCCTTTAATCCCCAACACTTTGGCGCCGTGCCCCCGGATCTGGCCTTCAACACTGCTGCCAGCTTTATGACCAATACCAACTGGCAGGCTTACGGCGGCGAAAGCACCATGAGCTACTTTACCCAGATGACCGTCCTGACGGTGCAGAACTTCCTTTCCGCCGCTACCGGTATGACGGTGGCCATCGCCCTGACCCGGGGCCTCGCCCGGCGGTCGGCTAGGACCATTGGCAACTTCTGGGTCGATCTAACCCGGAGTATCCTATGGGTGTTATTACCCCTTTCCTTGGTGCTGGCCCTGATCCTGGTGTCCCAGGGAGCTATCCAGAATTTAAACCCCTACCTGACCATAACTACCCTGGAGGGGGATCGGCAGACCCTGGCCATGGGACCGGTTGCCTCCCAGGAGGCGATTAAACTCCTGGGTACTAACGGCGGCGGTTTCTTTAACGCCAACTCATCTCACCCCTTTGAAAACCCCACCCCCTTGACCAACTTGCTGGAGATGCTGACCATCCTGATCATCCCGGCGGGATTAACTATTACCTTTGGCCAGATGGTTGGCAACCGCCGCCAGGGTCTGGTGATCCTGGCCGCCATGTTGCTCCTTTTTGTCTTCGCTTTAGGAGTGGTTTACGCCAGCGAGCATTATGGCAATCCCAAGCTTGGCGCCCTGGGCATGCGCGGCCCTACGGCCATGGAAGGAAAGGAGGTCCGGTTTGGGATTGTCAACTCTTCCCTCTTCGCTACCATAACTACCGCCGCTTCTTGCGGTGCTGTTAACACCATGCACGACAGCCTCACACCATTGGGTGGTTTGATCCCGATGCTCCAGATGATGCTGGGAGAGGTGGTATTCGGCGGCGTAGGAAGCGGCCTGTACGGGATGCTGGTCTTCGTCATTATCACGGTATTTATCATCGGCCTGATGGTGGGCCGGACACCAGAATACCTAGGCAAGAAAATCGAAGCCTGGGAAGTGAAAATGGCTATCCTGGCAGTACTTATCCCGGCAGCGACGATATTATTGGGCAGTGCTCTGGCAGCAGTGACTAAAACCGGTACGTCCTCCATCTTAAATCCCGGTCCCCACGGTTTGAGTGAAATACTCTATGCCTTTGCCTCAGGAGCGGGCAATAACGGCAGCGCTTTTGCCGGCTTAAACGCCAATACTCCCTTTTATAATATAGCCCTTGGCCTAGCTATGCTCATTGGTCGTTTTGGCGTCATCCTGCCAGTCCTGTCCATCGCTGGGAGCACGGCTGGTAAAAAGGTGGTACCCCCGGGTCCGGGTACCTTTCAGACCACTAGCTTGCTGTTCACAGGCTTACTGGCTGCGGTAGTACTTATCGTCGGCGCTCTAACCTTCTTTCCGGCCCTGGCCCTGGGACCCCTGGTGGAACAACTATTAATGCTGGCCGGTAAAACTTTTTAAAGTCAGGAGGAAAGCTATATGCCCAGAGAAGGCAATATCTCAAACAGGCTGACCGGATCCAGTAATAGCTTCAACCGGGCACTCCTCGTCCCGGCCATTAAAGACGCCTTTCGTAAGCTCGACCCCCGGAGCCAGTTGCGCAACCCGGTAATGTTCGTCGTCGAAATTGGCGCCCTGCTGACAACCTTTTTCACCCTGCGGGATTTAGCTACCGGCATGTGCACCATGCTCGCCTTAAATATCCAGCTGACTGTCTGGCTGTGGATAACCGTCCTTTTTGCCAACTTTGCCGAAGCCCTGGCAGAAGGGCGAGGCAAGGCCCAGGCCGCATCCCTACGCCGTACCCGCAGCGAGACCATGGCCAAAAAACTGGTTAACGGCCAGGTACAACAGGTATCGGCTTCCCAACTCCGTAAGGATGACATTGTCCTGGTAGAAGCCGGTGATGTTATCCCCGGCGACGGGGAGGTAATAGAAGGTATAGCTTCCGTAGATGAGAGTGCGATAACCGGCGAGTCAGCACCGGTGATCAGGGAGTCGGGCGGTGACCGAAGCGCTGTCACTGGGGGCACCCGGGTCCTGTCTGACTGGATCAAAGTACGGATAACGGCCAATCCAGGAGAAACTTTCCTCGATCGCATGATCAGACTGGTGGAAGGTGCGAGGCGGCAAAAGACGCCTAATGAAATCGCCTTGACCATCCTGCTGGTTGGTTTGACCATAGTCTTCCTGCTGGCAGTAGCTACGCTGGAACCCTTTGCCCTGCACTCAGGCACCCAGGTCCCCGTACCTGTTTTAATTGCCCTGCTGGTGTGCCTGATCCCGACCACCATTGGCGGCCTTTTAAGCGCTATTGGCATCGCCGGTATGGACCGCTTGCTTAAGCGCAATATCCTGGCCATGTCCGGCAGGGCCGTGGAAGCAGCCGGCGATGTTGATATCTTGCTCCTTGATAAAACCGGGACAATTACCCTGGGCAACCGCATGGCGACGGCCTTCATCCCGGCACCGGGAGTTACAGAAGCATACCTGGCCGACGCCGCCCAACTCGCTTCCCTGGCCGACGAGACGCCGGAGGGGCGCAGCATTGTGGTCCTGGCAAAAAACAGGTTCCATCTGCGAGAACGGGATTTGGGTAGCTTAAAGGCATCCTTTGTACCCTTTAGCGCTCATACCCGCATGAGCGGCGTCGACCTTGAGGGAAGGGAGATTCGTAAAGGCGCTGCCGATGCTATTGAGGCATATGTCCGGGAACGCGGCGGTTTCCTGCCGTCAGAAGTCAAAGCTGCGGTAGAAAAGGTAGCCAGAGAAGGCGGTACCCCCCTGGTGGTTGCTGAAGGTGCCAGGGTCCTGGGGGTCATCTATTTGAAAGACGTGATAAAAGGTGGTATCAAAGAGCGTTTTGCCGAACTGCGCCGTATGGGAATCAAAACGGTGATGATTACCGGTGACAACCCCCTCACCGCGGCAGCTATCGCAGCTGAAGCCGGAGTTGATGATTTCCTGGCTGAAGCCACCCCGGAAACCAAGCTAAAGCTCATCCGCGACTACCAGGCTAAAGGGCACCTGGTAGCCATGACCGGTGATGGCACCAACGACGCCCCTGCCTTGGCCCAGGCCGATGTTGGTGTGGCCATGAACAGCGGTACCCAGGCGGCGAAAGAAGCCGGCAACATGGTTGACCTGGACAGCAACCCCACCAAGCTCATCGAAGTGGTGGAAATCGGCAAGCAGTTGTTAATGACGCGGGGGGCTCTGACGACCTTCAGCATCGCCAATGACGTAGCCAAATACTTTGCCATTATCCCGGCCCTGTTTGCCGCCAACTACCCGGAACTTAAAGCCCTGAATATCATGGGCCTGGCCACGCCCCAGAGCGCCATCCTCGCAGCTGTGATCTTCAATGCCCTGATTATCATCGCACTGGTGCCCCTGGCCCTGCGCGGAGTTACTTACCGGCCCCTGGGAGCCAACGTAACCCTCCGCCGCAATATCCTGATTTACGGCCTGGGTGGATTGATCGTGCCCTTTATTGGTATTAAGTTAATTGACCTGCTTCTTGTGGCCCTGCATCTCGTTTAATAAATATAAATCTAGAAATGGAAGGAGTAGCCATGACCAGAAGAGTCCTGACAGGTGTTGTTATGCTGATAGTGATGACAGGCCTGACGGGGATCATCTATCCCCTAACCATAACCGGCCTGGCCCGGGTGCTATTCCCCTACCAGGCGAACGGCTCGCTCATTTACCGGCAGGGACAGACGGTAGGTTCGGCCTTAATCGGTCAGAGATTCACTAGCCCGCGTTATTTTCACGGCCGGCCTTCCGCGGCGGGCAAGGATGGTTACGACGCCACCTCTTCCGGGGGTTCTAACCTGGGCCCGACTAATAAAGAACTGGTAGCAACTATAGCCCAGCGCCTTGCCCGGGTGCAGGCTGAAAATGGTTTGCCTGACGGTACTCCTGTGCCGGCCGACCTGGTGACAACCTCGGCCAGCGGCCTGGACCCGGACATCAGCCCGGCAGCGGCCTACTTACAGGTACCCCGGGTTGCCCGGGCCAGGAACCTTCCGGAGGAAACGGTCCGGGCCCTGGTTGATAGGAATATTATCGGGCGGCAGTTCGGTATTTTGGGCGAACCCCGGGTAAATGTATTAAAATTAGACCTGGAGCTAGATCAACTGTCCCATTCAGCAAGGTAAAAAAGAGGTGATCCGGGTGGAGAAGGAAATACAACGCCCCGATCCCGATGACCTGCTGGCAGAATTAAAAGCTGGACAACGCGGCCGCCTGACCATTTTCCTGGGAGCCGCCGCCGGTGTTGGCAAGACTTATGCTATGCTGGAAGCTGCCCATGAGCGTCTGGCCGATGGTATTGATGTGGTCATCGGCTGGGTGGAAACTCACGGCCGCCGGGAAACTGAAGCCCTCGTAAAAGGCCTGCCGGCCATACCGCCCCGGCAACTGGTCTACCGGAACAAAGTTTTCCTGGAAATGGACATTGATGCCCTTTTAAAACGCCGGCCCCAACTGGCATTGGTGGATGAACTGGCTCATACCAATATTCCCGGTTCCCGCCACGCCCGGCGCTACCAGGATGTAGAAGAATTGCTAGCTGCAGGAATCAACATCTATACAACCCTAAACATCCAGCATATTGAGAGCCTGAACGATATAGTTGCCCAGATTACCGGCATCCGGGTGCAGGAAACCGTCCCCGACCGGCTCCTGGAAGAGGCTGACCAGGTCCAGCTCATCGACATCCCGCCGGAAGAATTAATTGAGCGTCTCAAAGAGGGTAAAGTCTACATACCGCCCCAGGCCGAACTGGCTTTACAAAAGTTTTTCCGTCCGGGGAATATTAATGCCCTCCGAGAACTGGCCCTGCGGTACACGGCCAGGCGGGTGGAAGGGCAATTGGGTCGCTATATGCGCGTCCACGGTATTGCTGGCCCCTGGCCGGCTGGTGAAAGGGTTATGGCCTGCGTCAGCCCCAGCCCCTTTTCAGCCCAGGTGATCCGTACGGCCAGGCGCATGGCTGCCGGCCTCAAAGCAGACTGGCTGGCCGCCTATGTGGAAACACCAGACAGTCTCCCAGTTGATGAAGCCAGGCGGGACCAGCTAGCCCGTAATTTACATCTGGCAGAAGAACTCGGCGCTGAAGTAATTACTTTGACCGGCAACGATGCTGCCGAAGAATTGCTCGCTCTGGCCAAACGTAAAAACGTCACCCAGATTATCATCGGTAAACCTTTACACCCCCGCTGGCAGGAACTGTGGCATGGTTCGCTGGTAGACAAAATTATCCGTGGTAGCCATGGTATAGGCGTGCATATCATACCAGGCAAAGCCAGACCCAGGGAGAGCCACCGGTTACCCGAGAGGAGTTACCGCACGGAGGTCTCTTTTTGGCCCTACGCCGGGGTACTGGTGGCCGTCATGCTTGTAACCATCTTGAGTAAAATTTTACAACCGCTCTTCGGTTTAACTAATATCGCTCTACTTTACTTACTGCCGGTACTTTTTAGTGCCGTCAAATGGGGCCGGGGACCTTCGATCTTTGCATCAGTGCTGGGTGTTCTGGCCTTTGACTTTTTCTTTGTGCCGCCAGTCCTGAGCTTTACAGTTTTCGATCTGCGCTACCTGCTTAGTTTCGGAGTCTTTCTGGTAGTTGCCATTATTACCGGTACCATGGCTACCCACCTTAAAACTCAAGCTGAAAATGCCCGGCGCCGGGAAACAAGGACGGCTGCACTCTATGCCCTGAGCCGGAAACTGACGGCCGAGACTGATCTCAAGGGAGTTTTAAAGACGGTTGTAGAAACAGTGGCCGGGACTATTGACGGCGAGGCCGTAATCTTTATGCCTGATGCCACAGGCAAGCTAGTGGTACAGGCGACAGCTCCCTCCCCACCAGATAAATGGCTGGATAGCAATGAACAAGCTGTAGCCCGGTGGGTTTTTAACCATGGACAGTTTGCCGGCAGGGGAACCGATACCCTGGCAGGAGCAGATGGCCTGTACCTGCCTCTGAAAACGGAAGAAAATAACCTGGGTGTCCTGGGAGTAAAACTGGGCCATCCTGAACGCTATCTGGCTCCGGAGCAGCGCCGACTCCTGGAGGCCTTCGCTAGCCTCGCGGCTCTGGCTATCTTACGCCTGCAACTGGCGGCCGAGGCCCAGCAGGCCCGCTACTTGGAGGCATCAGAAAAACTGCGCACAGCTTTGTTCAATTCCATCTCCCATGACCTGCGAACACCTCTGGCATCCATTACAGCGGCGGTTACAGGTCTCCTGGAAGAGGGGGAGGGGGTCGTCTATCAACCGGAGGCCCGGCAGGCCCTCCTCCAGACCGTTAAAGAGGGCGCGCTGCGGCTGAACCGGCTGGTTGGTAATTTACTGGACATGGCCCGGCTGGAAAGTGGTATGCTGCAGTTAAAACTGGAATGGTGCGATGTCGAAGATATTATTGGGGTGGCGCTGCGCCAGTTGCAGGAAACCCTCCGGGATCGTATCCTGCAGGTTAATATTCCCTCTGAACTGCCTCTGGTCAAGGCAGATTTTACCCTCATTGAACAAGTTCTGGTCAACCTGCTGGAGAATGCCGTTAAGTATTCCCCGCCCGGGAGTGAAATTGCAATTACCGTGCACCAATATGAAAAAGAATTGCATGTAGCTATCGCCGACCGGGGCGCCGGGATTCCCGAGGGCGATCAGGAGCGGGTCTTTGATAAATTTTACCGCCTGCATTCTCCCCGCCATGTAAGTGGTACCGGCCTGGGGCTTTCTATCTGCAAAGGGATTATTGAGGCTCATGGCGGTAAAATCTGGGTTGAACCCCGTGCCGTGGGCGGGAGCGTGTTTACATTTTCCCTACCGCTAAATGAACAACCCCCAGCACGGGTTTCTTCAGTCAGAGGAGGTGTTGAGGGTGACAGCTAAAGGTGCCCGTATCCTCATCATTGACGATGAACCCCCGATCCGCCGCCTGTTAAAAGTAGCCCTGGCGGCTCACGGTTATGAGCCTGCCGAGGCCTCTTCAGGGCAGGAGGGGCTGCAGCAGGCCGCTGTCTTTCACCCGGATTTGATTATCCTCGACCTGGGTTTACCTGACCTGGACGGTTTGGAAGTAATCAAACGCCTGCGGGAATGGTCCCAGGCACCAATCATCATTCTTTCTGTACGGGAGCAAGAGAATGATAAAATTAAAGCCCTGGACTCCGGTGCCGATGACTATGTCACCAAACCATTCAGCATGGGAGAGCTCCTGGCCCGGATGCGGGTTGCACTGCGGCACGCAGCTAAAACCGAAGATGAACCGGTGCTTACCATTGGCGGGCTGACCATTGACCTGGCCCACCACCTTGTGAAGGTTGAGGGACGAGAGGTAAAACTGACTCCGACGGAGTACGAGATCCTGAAAAATTTAGCCATCCATGCTGGGCGGGTGCTGACCCACCGCCAGCTTCTACGTACTATTTGGGGGCCAGAGTACCAGGAAGAAACTCATTACCTGCGCGTTTATATCGGCCAGCTTCGCCGTAAAATCGAACCCGACCCAACCCGGCCCCGGTATATTATAACTGAACCTGGAATCGGCTACCGCTTGGTACCGGTCACATAGCCAACAACGATGTCCTGGAACACCTGTCAGAAACAGAACAGCCCTGTGTAGGTAGAGATAGTCATATTTACTTCTCGGTCGCTATTTTTTGTTTAAAACAAAAACCCCCAAGCATAATACCGATGCCGGGGATCTTTGGGAGCGCCGCTGCTTAACTGTACAACACAATGCCTTTGCGACGCTTTTCATATCCATTGTAACATAATATACCCTCTTTGCTGAAAGTAGGGGCAGCAATGATATACATATCTTTTTCTTTATTCATCAGGAAATATTAATAGATTTAAACTATTGAAGTCCCCCGGCAAGGGGTTTTTATTCTCCTCACCCCTTGCCATAATCCTCCAGCTCCCACCTAAACAGATTATATGAGAACACGCGTTCTTTTCAGCCCTTTATGTTAAAGATTTATGTTATAGAAAATAATAAACTGCAGCATTCTTTGCTTGCAGTCTTGTTCTGTCACCCACTTTGTCACCCACTTGAGGTGGTGATTGAGGGAAACTCATTGATATTACAGGATTTTTAGGGATACTTGCGGAACTTTCATTGACCCCCGATTTCAACTTAATTAAATTTCCGCAATCCCTTGTTTCCCAAGGCTTTCAGGCAATAAAAATGGTGGGCGCGATAGGGATTGAACCTATGACCCCCTCCGCGTCAAGGAGGTGCTCTCCCACTGAGCTACGCGCCCACTATCTACGGTTAGAATTATAACTATTATTAAGCGTTTGGTCAAGTGCAAACCCGGCAAATTTTAGTTTTTCAAAATCACCATTTTGGATCTGTTTCCTCCCGGTTCTCTCACCGTATAAAAAGAACATGAAACAATAAAATTAAGTGGGGGGGTATCTCATGTTTGGCGATCATAATCATGGGTACAAGCATTTTCTAATCGTTACGGCCATTCTGTTCTGCTTGCTTACACCAGAAAACGCTTATTCCCAAAGGATGCATTGCTCCGATGCAGATAGAGAATTATACATAACCAGCCCGTACATGCGGGGCGACGACGTTCTCGAACTCCAGAAACGTCTCAAACAACTGGGATTTTACAATGGTGCCTGTGACGGGGTTTACGGTACGAGCACGGCTGCAGCGGTACTCAACTTTCATAAGAAAAACCATTTATCTCCCACACCCCGGGTAACCGATATCACATGGGCAACTCTCTCCAAAGGATGCGAGCGACCTGTTAGCTCTCCGGCTACCGCACCGCCACAGGGACCGGTCAGCATTATTGTGGACACAGAAAAAAGAACGTTAACAGTAATGGACGGAGACCGGATCTATCGCCGGTTTCCCGTTGCCGTAGGCAAACTCTCAACACCCTCACCGGTCGGGGACTGGATGATTATCGATAAAGACGCAAACTGTGAGGGTGGCTTTGGTGTTCGCTGGCTCGGCCTCAACGTCCCCTGGGGAATTTATGGAATACACGGAACAAACAAGCCCTGGTCCATCGGGGATGCAGTATCGGCGGGTTGTATCAGGATGTACAACGAAGATGTCATTCAGCTTTATGACTGGGCACCGGTTGGAACCCGGGTGAAAATTGTGGGCCCTCCCCACTGGATGGCAAAAACCTGGAACCGCCTGCTTTCACGGGGGAATTGCGGCCCCGATGTCGTATACGTTCAGATGTCTCTAAAGCAACTGGGGTTCTACCCCTACCTCTGCGATAGCTGGTATGGTAATCTGACCGACCTCGGGGTTCGTTCCTTTCAGGCAGCATACGGCCTGCCCGTTACAGGAAAAGTGGATGAAAAGACCTATAAATTGCTGCAAGAAAAGGGAGGAATTATCCCCCTCCCGGATCCCGAATATTAACCTTACCATTTGCCCTTGAGCAACCCGGATCGAAAGCGGATACCCGTTCCAAGATTGCCCAAGAGCATCCGGATATGCGTGGCAAACCACCCGATGCCGATGCTCCTGTAATCACGAGCTATCAATCCGGCAAAGTGATCGAGGGTATCCGCGTCCAGCCGTTCCCACAGCCGGCAGAGACGCTCTTCAACTTCGAGCTTCCGCCTCAAGAGGCGCCAAACCTCGTGCGAAAAGTCATATTCCCGGCTGGAGGCAATCCATCTTGCTGCCAGCTGCCCGGTCACATAGGCGGTGTCGATCCCCCCTCCATGCAGTGGTGAGGCACACCCCGCCGCATCTCCTACCAGGAGGATATTTCCATACCGGAGCTGCTCCCGCAATTTTACCGGCGCCAATCCCCCAAGACGCCTGATAATTTTTCCCTCGATTTTTTCCCTTTCGAGAACATTATTCAGTTCTTCCCATAAGATATCGCCCCGTTTTTCCCTCCCACGCTTGGAAGGAAAATACCCGATTCCGACATTGGCAGTCTCACGACCTGTGGCGTCGCGGCCCTTGGGAAAGATCCAGTAATACCCGGCATAATAGGGAAACAGAACAAACTTGAGGCGCTCCCCAAGTTTTGAAAAATCTCCCTCCACAACATATTGAGCGGTAACGGCCCCGTAACGACGATAATAATCCCTAAACCCGTACAAAAGAGAGGTAACGGAAGGCACCCCGCTGGAGTCAATAATCCAATCATATTCCCTCTGCAGATCCCGGAGGGTATCAACCGTTACCCGCATATTTTCCAGGATCCTTGCTCCTGCTTCCCAGGCCTGATCCGCCAAGGAACGCTGCCATTCGGAACGGTCGATCATCCAGAGATCGATCTTCCTGCAGTCCACCTTATACTCCCTCTGAACCTTCAGCACAGCCTCTTGAACTTTAAACCGTAATCCGGCCCGGGGTTTACCCAGCAAACGCAAGGAGTCATAGAAACCTTCGGCACACCTTATATTCGCTCCGATCCGGTTTCTCTCCAGCAGGTCTACCTTGAGCCCTAACCTGGCGCCTTCCAGTGCCGCGGCCAGGCCGGCAGGGCCACCGCCGATCACACAAATCCTCTGTTGGGGCATTTTTTAAGGACCTCCCGCATCCCGTTACCTATCGTTATTTATCCCGCAGTATTTCCTTCCGAAAACATTTTTACCCTTGCAACTATGTCAGGCTGCCAGCCGGCTTTCCCAGCAGCACCCTGGCCGGTGCTCCATCCGCCCCGGAAACCTTCAGGGGAAGACAAATTAGCTGGTACTCACCGGGTTTTACCGCCGTTAAATCCACGGCCTCCAATGCAACAGTGTCATTGTTCTGAAAGAAAAGACGGTGCACTAAGCTGCCTTCGCTCGTGAAGGGACCGATGGAATAATAATCGATACCCAAAAGTCTTACACCCTGGCCCAGCAACCACCGTATGGATTCTGGAGAAAAAGCAATATAGTCATGATGAAATTCCCGGTCGTGTATGCGGCGGGAATTGGCCGTCTTCACCAGCAGCCTGACGGTGCCAGGAGGGACTTTTTCTTTTAAATCTTCTATGCTGATATTACCCTCCACCCTTTCTACTTCCACAACACGGCAGGGGCCTATTAGCAAGTTCAAATCGATTTCCTCGACCCCTTTTCCGTCAATTCTGAAGTGATAGGGGGCGTCGACGTGGGTTCCAAAGTGCAGGCTTGTGCAGATACTGGAGAGGTTAAATTCGGCCTCCTCTTTTCCGATCACCGCATTGACCCTTCGCTGAAAGGGAACGTCACCGGGCCAGCACGGATAATCCTCCCGCATCGGCAGCGTAATGTCAATCCAGTTCACGAAACCACCTCATTCTCCAACCCGCTCTGATAAATAAAAAGGGCCCTTCGATTTGACCAATACCTTTGTAGACCCGAACTTCATATATTATATTAAATATTAGCGCCTAGAAAATGGGGGTTGAGGAAAGATTATGCCCCTTCAAAAGGATGAGATCAGTGTTATTATCGCTGATGTGACAATGAAAGTACAGCGTCTTTCCACAATTCCCGTACCTCACGAAGTAACTGTCGTCATTCCCCGCGCAGAACTCAGGAGGTCGCGCTACCAGGACGGCCATTTAATCGAAACAACAGAAACAATCCTTAACAGCATTACCATCTCTCACTCCCCGCGCCATGAGAGTGAAAGGAGAAATGCTCAAGAAAGCTGGTCGCAAAATTCGCGTACCACCTGGAAATACTTTTTGAATAAAGAATCTGAAGAAGGATTCCGCCCACTTTGACGCGCAACAGGCAATAAAAAATCTCCCTCTTGCTTTTATAGGGGAGATTTTCATGTTGGTTATGGTCGCTAACTCCTTCATTTATCTGGATACGGAAACCGTACATATATTCCTGGTGCCGGAGACCGGACTTGAACCGGTACGGTCCCGAGAGACCGAGGGATTTTAAGTCCGAAAATCGCATTAAAGCTAGCTGTTGCTGATTAGCAAGAATGTGCAAATTTGGGCGGCAAATGGGCGGCAATTTTTTTAAAGAAATAATTTTTCTACAGCATAGCTCCTCTCGGAGGCCTGGCGCTGCCGGTGGCTGGAGCAGTCTGTGCGGCGGGCTCCTGAAATCTTCGCGCCCAAAAGGACCCGCGCACAGTCTGCGGAGGCCGGAAACCGGCAGCTCCCGGGCACCGGGTCCAACCACCGTGACCTCAATAACATCTGCTGGCCGGCAGAAGCTAATCCGACCGGCAGCTGACCACTGCTCAATCCGGGCTGGCCGGACGGGGCACGGAGTAAAAAGTCTTGCACCGCTTGATGTCAGCCCCGTTTCGTTGAACGTGCTGAATCGCCGACCAAAAAAAGGGCGGGACCTAGCCCGCCGCCTGCCTTTTGCCGGGTGCCCTCCGGGCGCGCCGCTGCTCCAGCTCGCCGGCCTACACCTCGGCAGCCCTGAGAGCGTCCTCCCGCATGAGCCAGAGGGACAGCACCGCCATGTGCTTGCACCTGTGACCGCCCACGATGAAATCCCGGCAGTTGCACCAAGCGTAGCCGTCCGCCCCGAGCGTCACGCAGTACTCGGCGGTGAACTGCCCGTCCTTGAATGCCAGGACGTAGGCGGTGATGAGGCCGTGCTCCTCCTCCACTTTCACCACCTGCACCCGATAGTACTCCTGAGCGATGCCGTCCACCGCACGGCCGATGCGCCGCCCGTCCACCGAAGCCAACAGACCAACCAGACTCTCCAACATGAGAAACGCCTCCTTTTTTGCTCCGGGGAACGGGGGGTGGCCCCGGCCAAGGCCGGACCCGGCACTAGGTGTCCCCGATGCCTTACGAAAAACACACCCCCCTTCACCTGCACTGACCGGCAGCGGTCAATCCTGCGGTTCAGTGCCGGGGAGAGCGGAAGCGGGCGGGCGGAGGGAACGGTACGGTATGGAGGGAGCCCGCCCGCTGGAGCGTGCCTTGACCGGGGGAGGGGCTCCCCCCGTACAATGGGAGAGGAGGAGGCGGGGCCGACCGTTAGGCCTGACGGCGGCAGCCGTCACACCGCTTTCCGCTTTCTCAACGGGCACGGTCCGAACAGGCCAGGAATAGATCGTTCACGTGCAGATCAACCGCAGGTAATCAGGAGCCGGAGGCAGCTCCTGCAGCCAGCCGGAGAGAAAGGTATCCCCGCAGGTGCTGTATCCGGCGGATAAACGTGAGCCGGCATGGTGCTGGAGGCAGGATATCCGGAGCGAGCAAACACAATGGAAATACCCGAGGTGAGCTAGGGATACACCGGAAGTACCGGAAACACCGGCTGCCAGGTACCCTCCGGGCGCGGATACAAGACGGACGCTGCGTTTAAGGGACAGCCAGCGCGGGCATCGGGAACCCTCCCCGGGCGCGGCACCGGCATCCCGCGCACTTAGCAGGATGCTGCAGCATCTTTCTGGCGCTTTACCATCCGGGGTATTTCTTCAACCAACTCTCACTGTCCTCAAACCCGATAAGCAGGTCATCCGCCAGAGTGATAATCTCGTCCTTCAGCTCAACATGTTTCCGCCACTCAGCGGGAATGCCCTCTATCCCCAGGTACGCCCCGAGGATGTTCCCGGTAACTGATCCGGTGCTGTCGCTGTCACCATCGTGGTTTACGGCAAGGCAAACGGCCTTTTTGAAATCGTTTCTGTATACAAGCGAGCAGTAAACGGCTATGGCAATGGCCTCTTCCCCTACCCATCCTTCACCTAGCTGTTTCAGGACATCTCCCGAGGGATCGTTGTCTTGTG
The DNA here is from genome assembly GCA_012840385.1 of Syntrophomonadaceae bacterium. GTDB lineage: Bacteria > Bacillota > DSM-12270 > Thermacetogeniales > Thermacetogeniaceae > DULK01. Next base: position 12,488 of record DULK01000096.1, on the reverse strand, counting down.
CTAGCTCAACCGCCTTATCGATCATCCCCAGGCATTCCTCACTTCCGGGATATGCTGCGAGCTCCTGAATCGCTGCGCTCACGGCATCTTCCAGCTCCATACCCTCGATCAGGCAGCTGATGATGCAGGCATGTACCCCTGCCGTCAGATAGCCGCCTGGATGCCCGTGGGTGATGGCGGCGATTTCGCAGCCAAGCTTAAAAGCGTCCTTTTTCGTGAACAGCAGGCCCACAGGTGCGACGCGGATCACTCCGCCACAGCCCTTGCTGTTGTTGATGGGCTTCTCGATCGTCCCCATTCTCCCACTTGAGAGGGCGCTCAGGCAGGTACTCCCCGGAGCGCGGCGGGCGTAAAGCGCCTTTATTTTTGACACCCAGCCGTCAAGATTTTTGACGATCTCTTCTCCACCTTTACATTTAACGCGCTGGGTATGAAGCCAGCGGAGATAGGCGTGGTAAACCACTGTTGGGATGTGGCAGTTCCCTTTCAAATTACGGCGTGTAGAAGCACGCAGCAAGCCTTCGGCTGTGAAAAGGGTCAGCTGGGTGTCGTCGGTGATTTCGGCCTTTCCGTCAGCGTTTAAAACAAGGGTTTCAATTCCCCGTCCGCCGTACCTCTTTTTGATCTCAGCCAGCCTCATAAATTCCACCGGCCAGCCGAGGGCATCGCCCACCGCTCCCCCCAACAGACAGCCTCTAAAAAATTCCTTGCGTTTTCTATCCAAAAGCATCACGCCTTTTCAATTTCCATACTCAATTGAAACCAGCTTAGTACTCACAACTTGGGCTGAAATACCTGCACCGCCCCGGCGGCCACCCTCTAACCCGGCACGGCTTTTCGCCCTCAGTTGAAGGCTGTTGACATGCAGATACCCTTTTCGGCGGATACACAGCAGGTTTCCTCTTTTGCAAAGAATGAACACTTACCGGAGCAGAGCGAACAGTGGCAGTTGACGCAGCACCGGCTGTGGCACTCCTCTGCATTATGCGTTACTCCCGGACAGTCAAAACGGATTCGCAAGTTTCCACCCCCGATACAGCATCACCATATCACTAAATTCATGTAACCATTCACCTGACAAAGACCCTTGTAGGCACCAATATGCCGTATATTACCTTTAAGATCATATTGGCCATACTTTAATTGCGCTAACAATAGAAAGAGTCGAATTCCTCTTCATACGGAATGTAAAGCAAAGTCATTACCATATTCAGGTTAGGAAATGCCATTGATTCCTCAAAAATCAATTCTTCTCCTGAAACCCCCTGGCACCAGGCCAGAGCCTGTACCTTCTGCGGTGTTTCCGGAAGGCTTTTTCCCGCAGTGAAAAAGTCATAGGCATAGGTCCATTCGAGAAGAGGCCCTTTGTTAATCCAGTAGGGAAAGGATTCAGATCTGCGAAACCATTTGATTTCACCGGATTCTGAGAGAACAACCGCCATCTTTTCACACGTTAATTGGACAACCTTAACGGCTGGTGCCGTTAAAAACAGCTTTCTTCCCATTCTGCTATAACCGCGCCAACCTGCTGGAGGGTTTCCTTCACTTTGCTGTCGAGGGTGGTACGGTCAAAACCGCTTTCGGACTCGGCCTTAACTTCTATGATGATTTTCGGCTCACCGCCTGAGGCCTTCAAAGGACGGATCACGCCTGCGACAATCTGCGAGAGTTTATCCCAGGGAACAGCCGCCTTGATGCTGACCCGCCTGACTTTAGCCGCTGCCGGCTGGCCGGGACCACCTGCACCAACTGAAACAACCTGCCCGTCACTTTGTCCCCCATAACTTTCCCTCTCTTCTTGGATCGTCTGAATGCCCTGATCGCCATCGCCGGAACCTGTACCTCCACCTCCCCCTCCGGGAGAACCGCCACCGCCGCCGGGAATTTCGCTTCCGGCCTTCTTCTCTTCCTCCGCCTTTTCGGGCCGGACAACGACAGCATCCAGAGTTAAATCCGGCGGAGTTTCGACAAAATAGAGAGCAGAACCGAGGCGTACCCCGAGCAGACCGGCCTTTGCGCCCTGGCTGGCTGCATCAAGCAACACCTTTTCACTCTCCAGACAGGGCAGTCCGGGGGTTTTGAGGAAAACATCAAAGATCTCGTTGAGAGTCTTTTCTGTCTCTTCCTTACCGAAAGCCCGGTCGAGGATCACTTTAGGCGTCAGGGAAGACAAAATGCGCTCCTCGTCTTTGAGATACCGCCAGACACGTGCGCTTATGGAGGGGTTCTCCCCTACTGTCGGGATCCCCATATCCCGCCAGACCACATCTCCATTGCTGCGCCAGCTAACGTGGCGGTAGACGGCAACAATTGCATAAGGGAGATCCTTCCTCGACTGATTGAGCTTAGTCTGGAGTTCCTCACGGTCAGCTGCAGTCAGGGAGATAGTGGCATCACCCGCGATCTCCTGCAAGGCCAGGAAGCGCCTGAGCTGCCTCTCCAGCGCAGCATATGAGCCAGCATCCATGGCTACGGCAAACACCGTATTACGGTAAATGCGAAAAGTAGAGCCGCTGCTATCCAAAATCTCCCGGATAAAGGTTGCTGTTGCGCTTTCCCCGTACTTCTGCTCTGGGTCCAGCAGGATGAGCTTCAGGCGCCGGCTGTCGGGGATGTCCCCCGAAGCCTTCGGCCACAGGTAGACGTCAAAAGAAGCCCCTCTGGCCAATCTGTTCAGATGCTCATAAAGGCTCTCACGAACCTGTTCGGGGTCAGTGGCCTCTTCTTTGTCCACAATGATGCGGTTCAGGTTGGGTTGGTTCTTGAAGCTGTAGAAGCGCTTTTCCGTATGGAAATACCAGAGCGCGTCTTCGAGCTTGCTGACGGCGTCACCGACAATTGTGGGAGGAATGCCCTCACGCAAAAGGGCAACCCGCAGCCAGGGGAGATTTACCCCACGACGCTCTCCACCGCTAAAGGAATAGAGAAAGACCGCCGTGGCAAGGCCTTTGGCGAGGCCGTACTTTTCGTATTCGCTGCCCATCTCCTGGTCGATCCGCCGGGCTTTGCCGAGGATGTCGGAGCAAATGATGCTGTCGAATTCATTGCCGATGTGGTTGATGAACTCCCTGCGCACAGGCACACTGGCCAGATCCACCAGCGAGGACTGGATCAGGGGGGCTGTAACCTTGCGCTCATAGAGGTCCTCGACGATCATGGCCAGGAGCCGCAATACCCCCCGGGTGCGCTGAAATGTAGGGAAGGAACCCCAGCGTTCGTACAAAACATCGATAAATTCCGGGTGAAAGGGATAGGCTCGCTCGATCTTCTCCCGGTAGGCGGTTTCCCGCACCTCAGCAGGGGCATCGCTGCCGAGTTCTTGATAGAGGCGGAAATAAGCCTCGGCGATCTGCCGATGGACCTTGGGGTCACCCAGATTTTCGAAAAGCCGCTTGCGGATGACTTCGTAGATCTCGAGGCCTTCCACAGGCACATAAATGCTCTCTACCCTGCCTGATACCTTCTGCAGCTGGGCTAGCGCCTTCTCGGCCTCTTCATCGTACTGTTCCAAGATGCTTGCGGGGAGTGTCAGCACCAGAACGGCCTTCTCAGAAGTGGCGACCGCCTCCGACAGCTCCTGGAGGAAGGCCAGTGTCTGCCCCTGGGTGATCTTCTCCACCTTTTCAACCTGATTGGCCTTGACGATGTACTGCAATAACTCATCCATCAGGATCAAGGTAGGGCCGCTTTTCTGCAAAACTTCCTTGATCCGCTCTTTCCCCGGCGCCACCCGCCTCAGATCATGCTCTTTGACGATCTCATAACAGCCAAGCTGGTAGGCGATCTCCCCCCAGGGCGTCCTGCCCTTTACGGGGTCGGCTGTCGTTCCGGCAAAGGCAGCAACCCTTGCCCCGGCAAAGCCCTGCCAGTCAGCCAGCAACTCCTGGAGCTGCTCCAGGTGGGTGAGCTGGTCGAAAGACTTCACCAGATGGTAGAGGGTCAAGAGAGCATGGGTCTTGCCCCCGCCAAAGGGGGTCTGCAGCTGGATAACAGGGTCACCTTTCCCGGTGCTGAGGCGGGAGAGGACGTTGCGCACCAGGTTTTTCAATCCTGAGGTCAGGTAGGTCTTTTCAAAGAAAAGACGGGGGTCTCTGTATTCCTCAGGCGCCGTGCCGCCAACCACATCGCCCAGATCGGCGGCGAAGACCGCCTCGCTGAAGGACTTTTCCCGGATGTCTTTATGAGGTGTCACTACTTGCCACCATGCCGGTAGAGCCATAGACGCGCCTCCCTTAAAATCAGGTAGTTATCCCCCTAACAGGGGTAAATTCAGGACAGGCCTCAAAACTTTATTGGAACAGGCGGAGCTGGCCGTTGTCACCGCCGTTTGTCGCTTTCTGGTAGCTTTCACGCCCGTACAAGAAGCCCTGAAGCAGCTGCTTCTCCTTATCCCCCGGCGGCAGCACCTCGGAGAGGGCCTGTGCCACCTGCCAGAAGTCGTTGTTGTGCAGGTACCCCGTAGCAGTGAGAATTTCGGTGATCTTCTGCCGCTGGTTTTTCTCCCAGAGGACGAGACAGGCGTGGAGGACATCCACCATGTTGTCCAGCTTCCCCTTTTCCAGAAACTTTTTATCTCGCTCCTTCGGCCCCAGGACACTGATAAACTCCCTGTCTTTCTTAACAAAGCCCCCGCTCCAGTACTGGTCAAGCTCGATCCCTACAGCGCTGGCCAGCTTCCTGGCCTCATCGAAAGGAACCATGGCCCCGTTGTAGGTCCAGCGCCAAAGCAGGTAGAAACGGGTCTCGGCGTCGATGCCGCCCAGATGGCTGTCTTTGAGGATCCTGGTGAGGGCGTATTCGCTCACCGTTTTGCGGATAAATTCCAGGAGGTCTGCTGCCTTCACCTCCTCGCCCGAGTAGGTCTCCACCCGCTCATACCTACCGAAGACCTCCAGGGCGGGGCCGATGGCGGAGATGAAGAAGTCGCTGCCGCCGATCCCCTCGTTCCAGAACTGGTCGAGCTTTTGACGGATCCTTTCCTCAACCTGAGGCTTGATCTCATTGAAGTAGGCGGTTTCCTTTTTTGTGCGCTTGCGGCAGACCATGTAGATGGATGAGGCCAGGGCTGCCGATTCCTTAGCCCTCAGGCGTGCCTGCATCTCGGTATTCAGCGGCCACGAGGCGGTGAGGTAGAGGCCGGAATTCAAAAGGGCGTTGATGATCGTCTCCCAGGCATCTGTGGTCTTGTGGGCGAAGACAATGATGGCAATCCCTTCGGGCTTCAGGACGCGGGCGATCTCCCGGAAGGCTCTGGCGATCATCTCCTCAAAAAACCTCTTCCCCTCCTCAAAGCCGCCCTCCTCATGGCTGTAGGCGACGATTTCTTCGGACTTGGGTGTCAGCGGTGTGGCAAAAAGGTCAGGGTATAAATCGCCGATGGTGCGCTTGAGCCAGACGTAGAAGAAGTCCGAAAGGTAAGAATAGGGCACGTTGTCATAGTACGGCGGGTCGGTGACCACGGCATCGAAGTAGTTGGCGGGATAGTGCAGAGAGATGGCGGAGGTTTGGGTGACGGTTGGTATTTGCGTTTCCATGTTAGTTATGTGGGAGAGATGAGAGATGGCTCTCTCTTCCCAATCAACTGCACTGAGGTAGTAAATGAAAGGTGAAGCCTCTACGTAATCCCATACCATTGCCAATGCTTGTCTGTTAAAAGTATGAGCAACAGCCTCCAATTGAGTAATCCACGGGACAAGAACACTTGATTGATCAACCAACCTATCCACCCCCAGCGCCAGATACGTCGCCACCGACCTGGCGTACTCATCCCCATACCCTTCTGCCAGCATCAGCTCATGCGCCTGCCGCACCTTATCCGCAAAGGTGATCAGTGCCAGCTTCTGGCGGGGGTTGAAGAGGTCACCCCATTTCAGAATTCTGTACCTTTGAACACGAAAGCCTAACGTATTCTTGGGTGGTAGGTCTTCATCCGGCACCGGGTCAAAGCCCCACTTGTCCCACAGCTCCTCCCGCTTTTGTTCCAGATGCCTCTCCGCTTCATGGAAAACCTCCATGTCCTTTTCCGTGGCCAGCCGGTAGGCCTTACCTTCCCGTTCAGGATGGTGGAGGACCACAGCCACCATGCGCTGCCCGGCCCTGCTCTCCTGGAACTGCTTCCGTACCTCTTTGTCGGTCAGGCCGCTGCGGCAGCAGGGGCAGATGGCCTTAGCCCAGGCGACGGTGCCCTCCCCTGGGTCGAAATCGATCTCCTCGCCTTCAGCGATCTCAAACTCCACCGCATTCCCCCGCGGCACGATCCGCAGGGCGACCTTTTTCCTCTCTTTTTTGGCCAACCAGGTCTGGCGCATCAAAGGGATCTCCGCGCCGCAGGCCGGGTTCTGGCACTGCACCGTCCGCGCCCAGATGTAGCCCACAGGGATGCTTCCGTCGGGGTCAGGAGGGTAAAAGCGCCCGATTTCTTTCCTGGCCTCCTCCAGCACCCACTCCCCCCAGCGCTTAACGTCCTCCAGGAGGAGATTGACCTCCCGCTCCACCTCTCCGATAGGAGTGCGCTCTTTCCGTCTCTCCGGCCTGCCGTATTTCTGGGGGAACTCCAAGGTGGCCTTTTCGATCAAGACGGCCACGGGGTTGAGATCTGAAGCATAGGTCTCGCAGCCCAGGCGCAGGGCCTCCAGTGGGATGGAACCGCCTCCGCCAAAGGGGTCCAGCACCCGGGGCGGTTTTCCGCCGTTGGCCGCCAGGATCTCTCTTCTTGCCCGCTCAATGTAGTAAGGATTCAAAGAATTTTCCCATTTGGAAAGCTCGGCGATGAACTCAGCCCGTCCTATCCGCTCTATTTCGTCCTTCGGCTCTGGAGTAAGGGCGGCATAGATGGTCGCCCGCGATGCCGCCAGCGGCCGCCTCGCCCACCAGATGTGCAGGGTGGAGATGTGCCCGTGGCGGATGTTCTTCTCCCGGGCGGACTGCTCGCTCACGGCTTTGACCGGAAAAGTGGCTTCAATAAAAGTCCTTTTCGCACTCACCTTCTGCCATCTCCCTTGCTACCAGTTTATACCTGTGCTATACCTCAGCCTTTTGCGCTGCAGGTTGCCAGTTTTTCACCACATACCGCACAATTTCCACCTGCTCATCGGGCTTTAAACAGGCTGCCGGGTTCTGGATCAGGTAAAGCTGCGGGCTAACTGCCGCCTGCTCCACCACGTAGAGCCAGTAATCGTCTCCAAGGCGGTTGGCCATCACCCACTCGTTGGGGGTGAGAGCGATGGCTCCAGACCTCGCCCTGGCCTTAACCTCGATGTAGCGGTAGTTCCCGTCCCTGTCGACGGAGCGGATGTCATAACCGAGAGATTGGGCGGATACATCTTCCGGCTGTCTGCCCTGTTCCGCCTCATACCTCATGGCTACTTCCATCCCCACCCTCTCTATCTCTTCATCGCTCTCCATCTCCTCCTGCAGGGGAACTCCCGGCACCACCCGGACCACGGCCAGGACAGCCGGTTCGGAAGGATACAGGCTGGTCTCAGCGCGGATCTCGTCCAGGAGCCGCTCCTTTTTCCGCTCCAGGTCCTCCCGTCTCCGCTGTTCCTGGATGATCGTGACATCAGGGATGTTTTCTCCTTTGATCCTCCTCGTTTCATACTCCATGAGCTTGGACTCTGATTCCAGGATCAGCGAATCGATTGATTTAAGGCCATATTTTTCCTTGATGGCGGCATCCCGCCTCCTCTGCTCCAGCAGTTCTTCCCGGTACGGAAGCACCAGCTGCTCTAAAGCAAAGGCGACAACTTTCTCCCGTGAGGCGGGCAAAACCTCTGCTTCCGGCTCATGTGAGTCATCACCAGCCGGTTTCAGGTCCCAGAGCAGCGAGGGATTGACAGCCGTCATCCGGCCATCGGCAGCCTGGTAAATGCAAAAAAGCTTGCGGCCGGCTACCTCTCCTCTCCCGTCCTTGATCTCCCCGGTCATAAACCACAACAGCCCGTTCTTCCTGCCATCGGGATCGATAAAAATTGCGCCGCGGGAGGCATCATCCCGGCACTTCTTAAAGATGGTTTCCAAAACGGCCTCCATCAAGGGATGGCCCATCGTGACAAACTCGCATTGCCCATCAGAGGCCTGTTGCTTATCAAAAGCAACCTTCAGGTACTCCCGATATACCTCGCCGTACTTAATTTTGAATTCGTAGGGCTGATTCCGCACCTCAAAAGGAACGGCCGGCACCCGCCAGAAGCCATCCTGGCGTTTTTCTACTCTGATCCCGAGCGTCTGGGCTGCCCGCAGAAAAAACTTTTCAATATATTCCGGCACCAGGCGGTTCTCACGGGCAACCCGCTGCTCGCCAAGGATCCGGGAGAGGTCGATATGACGGGTGGCCAGCGCCTCCATCGTCGCCTCCCTGACCCGCTGGGCTACCTCCTCATCAGGGATGCGTTCCATCTCGGCCACGATACCGTCCGTGCTCTGGGGATTGGCAATTGCCTCAAGAATCAGGTCTTTAAGGCTCGTCCCCGGCAGGATGTCGCCGATGACATCGAAAACACGGTCGGAGCCCAGGTGGTCTTTCATGCGGTTCAGCTTTTCAAAGAGCTTTTCCAGGATCCTCCCTTCCCTGGTATCCACCGCCACCATGTTGTAAATATGCACATCGTGACGTTGACCGTAGCGGTGGACGCGCCCCATCCTCTGTTCCAGGCGGTTGGGGTTCCAGGGGATGTCGTAATTGATCATCAGCCAGCAGAACTGGAGGTTGATCCCCTCGCCTGCGGCTTCCGTGGCCACCATCACCTGGGCATTGTGCTTGAACTCGTGCTCGGCCCTGATGCGGGCGTCCATGTTCATTCCGCCATGGACAGTTGTCACCGCATATCCCCATTTCCTGAGCTTTTCTGCTAGATAGTCCAGCGTATCCTTGGACTCCGTAAAGATGAGGATTTTGGTGCCGCTTTCCCGCACCTTGATATCATCAATGACTTCCTTAAGCCGGCTCAGTTTGGTCTCGCTCTCCTGCTTCTCCACTTCCCTGGCAAGAGCCACAAGCTCGTCCAGCTTGTTGATCTCTTCCCTCAGCTCCTCCAGCGTTTCCGCCGATGTGAGCTTCTCCAGCAGCTCTTCCTCTTTCTGCCAACGCTGGCTCTCTTCCAGGTCTTCCAGGTATTCCTCCGTATAACCCACTTCCTGGAGCAGCTGCCCCCTTTTATACAGGTCCTCCAGCCTGTCGCGGCGGCGCTCTAAAGACTTGCGCACAGCCCTGACGCTGGATGCCAGCCTGCGCTGCAGGATGGTGAGGGCAAAAGCGACGTTGCGCTTCTCCTTTTGCAGGGCCTTGTTGAAATTTTGCTCCACATAATCGGTGACAGCATTATAGAGTATCTTTTCAGCATCGCTCAGCCGGTACTTCACCGTCTCTACCTTACGTGGAGGAAACAGAGGCTTGCCGTCAAACCCTTTAAGGTCTTCTTTGAGCCGCCGCAAAAAAAGCGGGTTGTCCTTATTTTGAATGGAGTCAGCCAGCATCCTGGTGTTGGCAAAAAAACCGGGTTGCAGAAGATCCAGGAAGAGGCGGAAGTTTTCCGGATCGCCACGGTGGGGAGTTGCGGTGAGGAAAATAAGGTATTTGGTAATCCGGGATATCAGCTCGCCGAACTGATAGCGAGCGGTTTTATTGATCTTTTCACCGTACTTATAAGCGGACATCTTGTGGGCTTCGTCCACGATCACCAGGTCCCAGGAGGAGTCTTTCAGCGCGAACATGACGTCCTCCTGTTTGGCGAAATCCAGGGAAGTAATGATTTGATGGTTCTCTGTCCAGACGTTCTGCCCCCAACTGGCGTTGATGACACTCCGATCGACGATCAAAAAGTGTTCCTGGAATTTTTCCTTCATTTCCCTGAGCCACTGCTCTTTGAGGTGTCCGGGTACAATAATCAGAACCCGATTGACCAAGCCGCGGTATTTCAACTCTTTTAAAAGGAGCCCGGCCATAATGGTCTTGCCAGCACCCGGGTCATCAGCCAGCAAAAAACGAATATTGGGACTCCTGAGCATGTAGTGGTAGACTGCTTCAATCTGGTGCGGCAGGGGATCGACCTGCGAAACGCTCACCCCATAGAGGGGATCAAACTGAAAGGCATTGCGGATCCGCATCCCCTCTAAGAAAAGGAACACGTGCTCGGCGTTGCCCGTAAACTCAGTAGATTGTTCAGTGGTTTTGGTAATGGCAGCAAGTTCAGCGGGGCTCAGGACAGGGTCATAGTATTTCTTCGAGTTAACGCCGACAGCCTCTATTTTGGTAAGCGCCGGCCCAATAGGCCTGACAGCAAGCACCCTGACAGGTTCGGGGAAGATTGGGCCGCTAATTATGTCCCCAGTTTCAAAAACCATCTCCCAGTCACCGCCCTCGTGCATATCAAAGGGTTGTCCTTCTTAAATCGTTCCGGATAAATCCGGATAATCAGAATTCTTTTTATGCAATAATCCCTTCAAAAAATACGCAGATTCTTCTACAGAATAAATTTAGCTGAAACTTTATCATCTAGTTAAAACAAATCATCTTCGACAAGTTTCATATATTTATTTACATAAAACATATCTGGCTCATTTTTATTAGCCCTGACCCTGATTTCAAATTGAGGCTCATTAGGACTATAACTATCAAATAGAATCAACCCAATACCAAAAATTCTACACAGGGCATCTAATCGCGCCTTATCCTCTTCCGACGATTCTTTCGGTATCACTATATAAGACTTATGGCTGAAAAGTTTATAAGAACAGGCCTGACCAAATGCGGTAATTAAACCTCCTGTATCCAATTTAATTTCTGCCGAGACAATTTCAATAGGCGGTTTGATTATATCGCTCTGTCGGGGTTTGCGAATTCCAAGCACATCGGGTGTTCCCCATTTATCCTTAAATTTATTTCCCCCTAAAGAAATCGCTTTGGTGCATTCCTCTAATTCATTCACAAGCCAATCAGCAAAAGGTTGATAAAAGGCCTCTTCCTTTACTTTTTCTTCTGCTGATTGGTTTTCCGGATCCTCTTTATTTCCGACTTCTTCATTAAAAGTGGTGTGTCGAAAAATTCCCCGTGCCGGTTTATAAATTTCATCAGGCAACCGTATATCTAAATTCCAAACAGTTCCGTGAATAGTGTTCTTGGGAAAAGTAGGGAAACTTTCTTGTATTCTATTGACAAGCTCTGAATATCTGATCCCCGCGGGATTTGATTTAATTATTTCTACAGCCTTTGATTGGATTATTTCCTTTCTTGTCGGTGCCACCTTAATCCCTTCCAGAGAAATTTATTTTAACTGTTATTAACACTGGCTCTATTTTCAATGTTCTCCAATATTAGAAATATTCCTCTAAAATAATCACAAATAAACAAAATTGGCCAAAGCAGATTCATAAACTGCAAGCTTTATTACTGCTCGTGGTAACAAAATTTCGTTATTTTCAAAATCGATTTTTGAAGATAGGAATTGGATAGTGATTATATATGCTTAGGAGAGGAGCGGATCAGGTTTGCCTTGCGACCATCGCCGTGCGCCGAACCCTACAGCGCCTCACCGGTCAGGGTTTAATCTTCACAGACCCCAAGTCGCAGAAGAGCCGCCGCCAGATAGTGATCCCTCCTGCCCTCTCCGGGATTCTCAGAGAGCACCGCAAAGCCCAGCGAGAGCTCAAACTCCTCTACGGGCCAGCTTATCGGGAGCATGACCTTGTCTTGCCGCGCCCGGATGGGAGCCCGGAAGATCCGTCGAACCTAAGCAACCGCTTCAAGGCGCTGGCCGCCCGGGTTGGGCTGAAGGGCCTGCGGTTCCACGACCTGCGCCACCTTCACGCCACAATCCTGCTGGCACAGGGCATCCACCCCAAAGTGGTGCAGGAGCGCCTCGGGCACCAGTCGATCACCCTAACCCTCGTCACTTACTCCCACCTCATTCCGACCCTGCAAAGGGAAGCTGCTGACGCCCTTGAAAAACTTTTTGGGCGGCAAATGGGCGGCAACTCACCAAAACAAAGAAAAAAGGGCGGCAAAATCACGCCACCCTGAAAGGCCGTAAAGCCTTGATATTCCTGGTGCCGGAGACCGGACTTGAACCGGTACGGTCCCGAGAGACCGAGGGATTTTAAGTCCCTTGCGTCTGCCAATTCCGCCACTCCGGCAGAGACAAAAATTGGAGGGCAAGACCGGATTCGAACCGGTGCATGGCGGATTTGCAGTCCGCAGCGTTACCACTTCGCCACTTGCCCTCATTGTGCTTTATAAATTATATAATAAAAAGTCTGGATTTACAACACCCAGAGTGTTTGATTTTGTGATCATGTAAACAAAAATCCCTTCTGTAAAGAAGGGATTAATTTTATCTGGAGCGGAAGACGGGATTTGAACCCGCGGCCCTCGCCTTGGCAAGGCGATGCTCTACCGCTGAGCTACTTCCGCTCGTTGTTCTGAAATGGTGGCTCAGGGCGGAATCGAACCGCCGACACGCGGATTTTCAGTCCGCTGCTCTACCAACTGAGCT
>DULK01000095.1 GCA_012840385.1 Syntrophomonadaceae bacterium | reverse complement strand
TTGACGCCACCGCATACTTCGGGCGCCTCTGTGCCCAGAACGCCTCTCAGGAGCAGCCATGGGAGTAAACTGAGGAATTCGTGAACTGAACGGCGGGATCTGAATACGATCAGGTGGATGAATTCTCTTAGATGGTTCAGGCCCCCCGGTCCTCGAGGGCGGGAGCAAAAACAAAGCGGGGAGTAGGCCGCGCCTGCAGCCCTCTCCCCGCCGGTTTAACGTTGTTTATTCCTTCTCCGCCTGCTGTTCCGGCTTCAGGGCGGCGATTACATCTGAGATCTGCTTCGCCTGCACCTGGCCCTTTGCCATATCCAGGAAAGGCTTGATCAGGTCGATCGGCAGCGGGAAGATGATGGTGCTCGACTGGTTGACGGCGATCTCCCTCAGGGTCTGCAGGTAGCGGAGTTGGATGGTCGCCGGGTTTCTGGAAATGATGTCGGCGGCCTCGGACAGGGTTTTCGAAGCCTGGTACTCCCCGTCGGCATGGATCAGCTTCGCCCTCCGCTCCCGCTCGGCCTCGGCCTGGGCGGCCATCGCCCGCTGCATGGTGGGCGGAAGCTCCACGTCCTTGACCTCCACTGTGCTCACCTTGATCCCCCAGGGCTCCGTCCCCTCATCGATGATATGCTGGAGCCGCTGGTTGATCTCCTCCCGCTTGGAGAGCAGTTCATCCAGCTCGGACTGGCCCAGCACGCTTCTTAGGGTTGTTTGGGAGAGCTGGGAGGTGGCCTTGATGAAGTCCAGCACCTTGATCACCGCGTCCACCGGGTTGATGACCCGGAAGTAAACGACGGCGTTCACCTTGACGGTAACGTTGTCCTTGGTGATTACCTCCTGGGTGGGAACATCCATGGTGATTACCCGCAGGTCCACCTTTTGCATCCTTTCAATCCCCGGGATAAGGAAGATGATACCGGGGCCCCGGGCGCCGACGCACCGCCCGAGGCGAAAGATAACACCCCGTTCGTATTCCTGGACGATGCGGATTGATGCGGCTACCAGGATCAACAGCAGTATCAACAGCGGAAAAAAACTCGGCATCAAAATCCCTTTGAAGGCGAGCCTTCGCAGGGTTTCACCCCTTTCTTATTTGTATTATTACCCTTCCGGCGGAAACTACATTTTCTTTTGAACCTTCAGTCGCAGCCCTTCGACACCCGTGATCACCACCTCTTCGCCGGCTTTGACATAGTTGTGTTCAGCCGAAGCGTTCCAGATCTCACCGGCCACGAAGACGGTTCCCGTCGGGTTGAGGTCGGTCCTGGCCACCGCCGTAAGGCCTAGCAACCCCTCGCTTCCGGTGGTCACCACCCGCTGCTGGCCCCGGACCACGGCAGTGACCAGGAGGGCCAGCAATGCCGCGAAGATGAGTGCGGTCGTAACGATCAACGAGATGCTCACCCCCAGGCCCGGAGGGCCGTTGCTAAAGAGGATTAGGGACCCGATAATGAACGAAACGATGCCGCCCGCGCCTAGAACACCGTGGCTGGGCACGAACGCCTCGGCGATGAAGAGGCCGAAGGCCAGAATGATCAGCAGAATGCCTCCCCAGTATGCATCAAGTGTACCAAGAGAATAGAGACCCAGCAAGAGGGAAATTCCTCCGGCAACTCCTGGGAAGATCAGGCCGGGGTGATAGATTTCCACCATCAGGCCGGCCATCCCGATGGTCATCAGGATGTAGGCGAGGTCCGGATTGCTGAGGGCGAGGAGCAGCCTTTCCACATAGTTCATAGAAACCTCCTGCAACGGGGCATTCCGGGTCCTAAGGGCCACCGTTGCCCCGCCGCTCAGGGTGACGGTTCTGCCGTCCAGCTTCGCAAGCAGGTCTTTCATGTCGTGCGCCCTCAGGTCGATCAGGTTGAGCTTCAGGGCCTCCTCGTCGGAATAGGACCTGCTTTCACGCACCGCCAGCTCTGCGGCGCGGGCGTTCCGGCCGCGCATCTGGGCGATGGAGCGGATCCAGGCGGCGGCGTCCTCGGTGATCTTTTCGCTGGGGATGTTTTGCTGGCCGTCCGAAGGCCCGATCCCAACCGGATGCGCAGCTCCCACCCTGCTACCCGGGGCCATAGCCGCTACATGCGCCGAGATGGTGATGAAGGTTCCGGCGGAGCCCGCCCAGCCCCCGGAAGGCCCCACAAAAACAACTACGGGTATCCGGGCGTTGAGAATGGTGGTCACCAGGTCCTGGGTTGTGGTGTAAAGCCCGCCCGGGGTATTGAGTTCAATGATGCAGGTGTTGGCCCCACCGCGCTCCGCGGAGCGGATCACCCGTTCGAAATAACGGGCGGTGATGGGAACCACCGGCCCGTTGTACCGGGCGATGCACACCGGAGCGGTGCCGGGGCCGGCCGCGGCGGGGTTCCGTAGCTTGGGGGATAAGATGAGTGTTATTGCGAAAAGGGTGACAAGAAGGAAGAAAGCCATCCGGCGCCTATTCACTAAAGTATGCAGGACTCTCGCTGGCATCTGTCTTCGCTCCTTTCATGTGAGTTATTCTTTATTAAAAGGAAATATCCTTTAACCATTTTGCAGGATTGAAGATATCGGGCCTTTATTAATAATACGCTTAACAGCTAAGAGGAGAAGTATGGAGAGGACGGTCAACACCTCTGATCGCGCATGATATTAAATACGCCCGCAGAACTGCGGGCGGTGTAGTGCGACGGCTCGGTTTTATTTTTCAGAATTTAGGAATCGCTTAATACTCCAATTCCCTTTCCCTGAAAATGCGGATGAACAATAACATCTTGAATATAAAAATACAAACCATCACCAATGATACGACCAAATCCAATGGTTTGTTATCTGCTACCGCACAAACGGAAAATATAGAATCCTTTCATGTTTGGGCATGCTTACCGCTATCTGGCCTGTCTTTCATATAACGGTCTCGGCTTCACGACGTCCTTGTGCCCTAAGGCAAGTTCGAGCTTTAGAACTGCTTGCAGTTCTTAGCGAGTATGAGCCGGGTCCTGCCGGTCTTGGGCGCAAGGATGTGGCACGCCTACCAAGTGAAAACCGCTATTCGCGCTGCGTGAAGCCAATGTTATACGCCATGTTGGCCATTCGAAAAGATTATTCTGCCCAATTTTCAAGAGATAGATTAGGGATTCTACTAAATTCTTTCGTATTATTTGTTACTAAGGTTAAATTTTCAGAAAGTGCATGTGCTCCTATTAGTAAGTCATATGCTCCGATAACTTGTCCTTTTTTTTCAAGTGCTGCACGAATTTCACCACATTTAACTGCAGATTTATCAGAGAATGGCAGAATTTCTAAAGGAGTTAGAAATCCAGCTAAAGCAATTTTGTTTCTCTCGCGGTGTTGACTTTTTTCTGCTCCGTATTCAAGTTCAGCTAGCGTAATTGCAGAGATACATACATCGCCGATTTTAAGTTTCATTAAGGTGTCAAAGACTTTACGAGGTTTTTTCTTGATTATATAAATACATATATTTGTATCAAGCATAAATCGCATTACAGATCATCTCGCTGCGGCATTTCTGGTTGGTTTCTATCGGATAGAAAGTCATCAGAAAAGTATTTTATACTTGCCTCAAAGGTTTTCCAAACACTATCTTTCGGAATTAAAATTACAATATCATCAATTTTTTTAACAAATACTTCAGAATCATTAAAGCGGTATTCTTTCGGCAAACGCACTGCTTGACTTCGGCCGTTTTCGAAAATTTTAGCAATATCCATGATGATTCCTCCTTTTATAAGATATATATCATAGTATATACCAAGTTGAATTAATTATCAAGAAATATTTGGTAATAACTATGCCACCTCAGGCGTATAACGGCCCTACATTTCCGACGTTACCGAGCCTTAAGAACGATTAGCAAATTTAAGCCATGAGAACTTAAAACAGTAGAATTCTATATATGTCCATTAACCGGATACCATTTTAAATCCTCGCTTCTAAAAGTAGAAGTGTTTTTGGGATATCGATATTCGAAAAGCGGCTTATTATCTAAGGAAAAGGCGACCGGACACAATTCATTGAACTGTATTGCCTTGTTCCAAGAAAAAATTGTAGGACTCCCAGTTTTAATTTCTTTTCTTACTCTATCAGTCGGTGGCCCAATTTCAACGAAGGCAATTTGAGGATCTGTTGACTCAACGGCAAATACTGTCGCCTGACCCTTTTTATCGAAATAACTCATCCATCCAACGGTTCTTATAACATCTGTTGATGGCTCGAAGTGTACAGCCGCTGGTGCCCTCCACAAAAACCAAGACTTAATCGAAATCACGGTCCGGGGTCCATTAGCCGTATCAAAAACATAAACCTTACCCCAACCGAAATCTACATCTCCGAGAGACACCGCATCTTTTCCAACATCGAAATGAGCTTTGGCCGCTGCGAGTGGGGTAAACCGATAATTACCTGCAAAATACCAAAAACCTAGTACAATAAATATGATTACCGCCAATAGAATCTTAAACTTAAGCTTTCCCATTTTTCTTCCCTCCCGGCTATTTCCGA
Organism: Syntrophomonadaceae bacterium; assembly: GCA_012840385.1. Lineage (GTDB taxonomy): Bacteria > Bacillota > DSM-12270 > Thermacetogeniales > Thermacetogeniaceae > DULK01. Next base: position 3,244 of record DULK01000095.1, on the reverse strand, counting down.
TAACGTCCCTTCGCATATGCGAACTAATCGGCCGGCGTGCCTTTTGCGCTCGCCTCCGCGCCCCTCAACTCGCAAAAGGTGTGACAGCCGGTTATTTGGGTCGGAACGCAGTGGAGCCGTATGCGATTGTTAGGTGATGTAACGACTGCTTATAAGGATTCCTTGCGGTCATCCTGTTCCCACGGTGCGGCGATTCTCGTGGGGACGACATCCATCCCCAGCACCTCGGCAACGGTTCCGGTTTTGATCAGGCGTCCGTCCAGCATAACGGCGACGCGCCGGGCGAGGAAGGGGATCTCGGTGTAGTCATGGGTGACGAACAGTGTGGTGATCTTCGTCTCCCTCAGGATCGCACCGATCTCCTCCAGGAGGGCGATACGGGTCGGGTAGTCCAGGGAGGCAAAGGGCTCGTCCATGAAGAGAATCTTTGGCTGCAGGGCAAACGCCCGGGCCAGGTTGACCCTTTGGGCCTCCCCGCCCGAAAGCCGTAGAGCGGAGCGATTCATCAGGTGGGAGATCCCCAGGCGCTCCAGCCACTCTCCGGCCCGCCTCCGGGCTTCCTCTTTCGGAACGCCCCGGATGCGCAGCCCTGCCATTACATTTCCCAGCACCGTCGTATCCATCAGGAGTGGCTCCTGGAAGACCACCGCCATCTGACGCCGCAGGGAGAGCAGGTTGCGCGGGGAGGCCGGGGTGCCGTTGAACCGGAGCCTGCCACCCGTCGGTTTTTGCAGAAGGGCGAGGGTCAGCAGGAGGCTGGTTTTGCCCGCCCCGTTCGGGCCCACCAGGGCCACCACTTCCCCCTCTTTCAGAGCAAAGTGGTCGATGTAGAAAATCTGCTTTCGATCTTTGACGAGCAGTAGTTCCTCGGCTGTCAGGGCATTGTCTTCTCCGGTCGTCATTGGGGCTGCCTCCGGTGCTGCTGGATTGATGTGAGAACCGCCGTTATCAAAAAGGCAAGCAGGAGCAGGATGATGCTCAGGGCGGTGGCCAGTTCGAAGCTCCCCTTGGAGACCTCCAGGGCGATGGCGGTGGTGAGCACCCTGGTGTACCCCTTGATGTTGCCTCCCACCATGATGGATGCCCCCACCTCCGAGATCACCCCGCCGAAGCCGGCGATCACCGCGGCCAGGAGGCCGAGCCGGGCCTCCCGCAGCAGGAGCAGGAGAAACTGCACCCGGTTCGCGCCCAGGGCGAGGATCTGCAGGCGCATCTTCGGGTTGATGGACTGGATGGCGGCCATGGTGAAACCGGCCACGATGGGCGAGGCAATGATCGCCTGGGCGACGACCATCGCCGTCGGTGTATAAAGCAGCCCCAGGAACCCCAGGGGGCCGTAGCGGGTGAGGCAGAGCCAGGTGACCAACCCCACCACCACCGGGGGAAGTCCCATTCCTAAGTTCACCACGCTGATTACCAGGTTCCGCCCGAAAAAGCCCTTCAGGGCGAGGAAAGTCCCGATCGGCACGCCGATCAGGACGCTGATCACCGTCGCCGTGCCGGAAACCTGGAAAGTACGCCATGTAATCTCCAGCACCTCTTTGTTTCCCGTAACCAGCATCCTTAATGCTTCTGCGATTCCTGTTCCGATGAAACTCAACTGTAACCCACCTTAGTTATTTTCCTACTTCATCCTCGCTTTTGCCGGCGTCGGGAACGAATAAGGCCTGGCCGTATTTATCCTTCCCGAAGTCGGCGATGATCTTCTGGGTTTCCGGGGATACCATGAACTCTACAAAGGCTTTGGCGCCGTCGGCATTTACCTTCGAGAACTTCTGCGGGTTTACCTGCATGACGTGATAGATATTGAGAAGTGCCTTGTCCCCCTCCACCAGGATGGCCAGCTTGATGTTCTTCTGCTGGGCCAGAAAGGTTCCCCGGTCGGTCAGGGTATACCCCTTCTTCTCGGAGGCCATCAGGAGGGTCTGGCCCATTCCCTGCCCGGACTGCTGGTACCAGGCACCCTCCGGGGTGATGCCCGCCTGCTTCCAGATGTCCAGTTCCTTAGTGTGGGTTCCGGAATTATCCCCGCGCGAAATAAAGACGGCTTTTTTCTCGGCGATTTTCTTAAAGGCGTCGGCGCTCGACTTCAGCCCCTTGATCCCTGCGGGGTCGTCAGCAGGGCCGACGATCACGAAATCGTTGTGCATCACCAGTTTGCGGTTAATAGCCACTCCGCTGGTCACCAGGGGCATTTCTTTTTTCGGGGAGTGGACCAGCAGCACATCTGCTTCACCTTTTTCCCCCATGGCCAGGGCCTGGCCGGAGCCTGCGGGGATGGTCTTTATCTTGTAGCCGGTTTTCTCTTCAAACTTTGGGATCAGCACATCCAGCAGCCCCGTGTCCACGGTGCTGGTAGTCGTAGCCAGGATCACGTCCTTGACCTTCGGGGTCTTCGACTGTGCCGGGGCCTTTTCCTTCTGCGTGGCGCACCCCGACAGAGCCAGTCCCCCGATAATGAGGAGGTTAACCAGGAGCAGGGATAGCCTCTTGATACCCTTTTGCTTAATCAATTTTAACAAACCCCTTTCTGTTATTAAATATTGTCCTCCTTGCTCGAGTTTTTCACCGGCTTTTGGCAACTATGGCCCTCTCAATTCCGGCTTTCACCCCCTTTGCGAAAAATGGTTCCCGGGGGTGCGTGGGGTGCAACTCAACAAGAAAGCCGGGCTGCGGAAATGCAGGCCCGGCTTGATACTCGATGTCGCCTTGCTCCCCTTTCCGCACTGGGAGGCGTGCCCGTTTCCAGGCACACCCTAACGGCCAACCGCCGTGGCGCGAGGCCCGCGCTACAGGCCGGTTGACTCGGAGAACCTGATATTAGTTGGGTGATACATTCGACACGATTAAAGGAATTCCTGCATAAAAACTTCCTTATTGAAGCAGAAAATATTAATAAATAATAAAGGGGGAAACTTCATGGAACTGAGTGCAAGAAACCAGTTGAAGGCTCGCATCAAGAGCATCAAGTCCGATGCCGTGGGGCAGACCACCACGCCGCCTCCGGCGGCACCAACCGAGGATGAAAATACCCGACGGGTCTACCAGCGAGCGACCTATGGAAGGCCGGGTAACAGGACAGGCGAAGCGAGGATGACAGGTCGGGATGCGAGTACAGACACCTCTCGACCTGCGATGGAATGGATTTGCAGCGAGGCCAAACGCGGCGTTTGACAGAAGCAGTTCGCAACTTGTTACGCAGCATCCCAGAGCTGTCCCGAAGCGAGCCGTCGTCCTGTCCGGC